>DASSPO010000298.1:0-2130 GCA_035699585.1 Bauldia sp. | reverse complement strand
TCGATGTCCTTGACCTTGAGCGCCACGTGCGCCAGCGAAGAGATGCCCTTCATTTCCTGTCCTTTCCTCTGCCTTCCCGTCTCTCCACGAGCTCTCAAAGACGCCCGTACTTGTCGAACACTTCCTTGACGTCCGCGCCGTTCCTCACCGCCTCGCGGACGACGTCCTCGATCGCGCCGATCTCCTCGGCTTTCCTCAGCACGTCCTCGATCCCCTCGGCGGGGATGACCACGACGCCGTCCATGTCGCCGAACACCCAGTCGCCGGGATTTATCCGGACATGGCTGGTGAGGCTGCCGGAGACGGCGATCGGCTTCTCCAGCGAACGGATGCGGTAGCGAAGCTTCGATTCGATGGGCGAGAGGTAGCGGGTGAACACCGGCCAGTCGGACATCTCCATGATGATGTTGCCGTCGCGGCAGCCGCCGTCGATGATCACCCCGGTGGCGCCTTTCGCCTTGGCGGCGGTCGACATGAGTTCGCCCCAGTGCCCGGACCTCGTCTCGCCGGCGGCCGAAATCACCACCACGCAGCCCGGATACATCCGGCGGAAGAAGGTGAGGTCGCGGACATCGGGCAAATCGTCGTACTCGTCGTCGCTGCGCGGATCGGAGGCGCCCGCGATGGTGAAGGCCGGCCCGGCGATCCGCATCGAGCGCTCGATCGGCTTGATCGCGAGATCGAGGCACTGATGGCGGAGTCCCATCTCATCCATGATGTCGTATACCGCAGCGGTGTAGAGCCGCTTGAGCCGCGCTGCGGTGTTGGCGATCGTCGCCGCGTTCCTGTCCATTGCGCCTCCCCCTCGCCGGCGGGTTGACCCGCCTTTAGGTCGCGACCGGAAGCCGGTTAGCTGTCCGGTCCCAATTCAAATATGAACTTTATGTATTCAACTTTGGACGATAAAGGTAATGTCGAGGAAGTCAATCGGCCGCGAGCCGGAGGAGAGGAAATGGCGATCGAGCCCATGGCACGGCATCGGATTCCGGTGATCGACCGGATGATGGATGTGCTCAACCTTCTTGAGAAGCGAAACAATGGCGCGAGCATCCGCGAGCTGGTCGATTTCCTCGGCCTGCCGCGGACAACCGTCTACCGCATTCTCAACACCCTCCAGTATCATGACGTCGTGCGGCGGACCGCCGAGGGCTCCTACCGACTCGGGCCGCGGCTGCTCGCGCTCGCTGCACGGACACTGCCCGACGCGCACGACTACGATCTCGCGGCGCTGTCGCGACCGCATCTCGAAGCGCTCGCCGAGAAAACCGGTGAGGGTTGCAAGGTTTCGGTGCTCGACGGCAATGCCGTGCTCGTCGTTGCCGCTGTGCAAGGGACGCGGGAATACGCGCTCACCGTCGTGCCGGGGCAGCACCAGCCGATTCACGCCGGTGCCGCGAGCAAGATGCTGCTCGCTCATCTGCCGAAGGACGAGCTCGAAGCCCTCCTTGGCGAGGGCGAACTCGTCCGCTACACCCCCAAGACCATCACCGACCGGAAGCGTCTCTTCGTCGAACTCGCCCGCATCCGCCGACAGGGCTGGTCGGAGGACCGCGGCGAATACGCCCCGTCGATCCTCGCTTATGCCGCTCCCATCCGCGACCGGAGCGGCAAGGTGGTGGCGGCGCTGTCGGTGCCCTTCCTCCAGGGCTCCTCGCCGGAGCACATGGAGGTGATCCGCGTCGCTGCGATCGCTGTCGCCGGTGCCATCGCTGCCGACCTGCCCCCGGCACAGCCCATGGCGCGGGTCGCCGCGGCTCGCCCGGCTGGTCAGGCGCGGAACGGGCTGCGTTCGGCCGCACGATAGGGGCGGTGGGCTGAAGGCCGGTTATCCCCGGGGCCGGGCACGCGCTGGCGCTCCGCCGGGGACGGCGCTTGGCCGGCGTCATCGAAGCCGGCTTCCGCGAGGACCCTCAATCGAAGAAGCCCCTGTCCTCGTCCTTGAGGTATTGTTTGGCTGCCTCGGGGATCAGCTCGACCCCCATGCCCGGCCGGTCCCACACCGTGATCATCCCGTCCCTTACGATCGGGTCGGGCAGGCCTTCCACGATGTCGTACCACCAGGCCGGGTCGCCGATCGGGTACTCGAAGGCGATGTAGTTCTGCGGCAGGGTCGCGGCGACCTGGACCAGC
>DASSPO010000297.1:0-3229 GCA_035699585.1 Bauldia sp. | reverse complement strand
GGTCACCATCATCGGCCTGCCGCTCGCGCTCGTGGTGATGCTGCTCTACTTCCTGCTGCTGCTCGTGGGCTACGTCGCCATCGCGGTGGTGATGGGCGACCTGGCGCTCAACCGCTACAAGTCCGAGATGGCCGCGCGCGTGGGCTGGCGCGTGGGCGCGGCGGTGCTTGCCATGCTGGCGCTCGCGCTGCTGGGACGCATCCCGTTCCTCGGGGGGCTCGTGATCTTCGTGGCGCTGCTGGCGGGGATCGGGGCGATCATGATGTCGCTGCGGCCTCGGCCGGCGGTGGCTACCTAGCTCGGGATTCCCCCCTAGACAGGTAGGCCGCTGGGCATGCGGGCTGGTTACACTGCGCCGATGCACAGTGCTTACCGGACACATACGATCCCCCTCCCCACCTTGATGCCCTACGAATCAAGGGCCCTCCGCTTTGGCTGGCCAATGCGCCCTGTCCTTACCGGACAGGAGCCGGCCTTACCGCATCCGCATAAGAGTAGTTAGGCGTCACTAGAAACGATGCCGCGATAGAGCCGCCGCGAGAATGCGTCTATTCTTTGGCGATGGTCGAGAGAACTTTCAGCTGTTCAGTCTCGATCAAAGGCCCGATGCCAGCATCTACTTTGCCGCGCCACTCTTTCAGGAGATCCAATGGCACTTGCCCGGTGTCGGGCCTGATCAGAATCCGATCCTTATCACCTATCAAGTCAACCAGCCTGGGAAGCTCAGCATTCACGGCTCCGGAATCGTTCACGCCAAGCCTTTTGGTGTCGCCGGGTCGAATGATTTCGCAATTCGCGGGAGTATGCTGCGGTCGACGGACGGTACAGTCCTTAGCGTTCGGCACCTCCTCACAATCTTTCCGTCCGAGCCGAAGCACAGGCCTAACTCTCCAGCCGGCGCGCGGAAGACGGATGGGGTGATGACGACGAAGCAATGGCACCCATACGTAATTGTCTTCTGGGCCGTACCACTTACTCGCTCGTTTACGGTCAAAGTATCCGGTGCGTTCCATGCCGACGATCTGGAGGAAGTACCGCCAAATGGCGGTTGGGGTGCCTTCAATCTTTCGATGCACGTTATCGTGTGGTTTGCCTATCGCACCAAACATATGAGTCGCTGGCCGCACAACTCGCAGGCTTGTTACAGCGACGGCCACGCCGTTCCGCTCTTTATCGGTACCGGACCGGGCCAGTTTCGTCTTGAGTATCGGCGACCGGAGTATCGACTGGATGGCGATCAGTTGAGTATTGCGCTATGACGCCTAACAACGCGCTACAGCGGACCAGCGTCATTGTGGCCGCCCCGTGCTCGCCAAGGGACGGGGCGCTCGCCGGGGCGGAATGGGCATCGTGCCCGGCCGCTGAGCTCGGTCGTTAAACGTCACGAGAAAGGTCGCCTCATGATCCACGGCTCATGCCTCTGCGGCCAAATCAAGTACGAGTTAGCCGGCGGTGTTGAACTGATCAACAATTGCCATTGCACAATGTGCCGCAAGGCTCACGGCGCGGCATTTGGCAGTTTCCTCCACGCCGCATCAAGTGGGTTTCGCTGGACGGCCGGCGAAGGCTTGATTGAGCGATATGAATCTTCGCCTGGCAGCCTTCGCGCGTTTTGCCGCGTATGCGGCTCGAACATGCCGGTGCTGGAAGACGGCGGCGAAGTGAACATCCCAGCTGGAACGCTTGACGATGATCCCGGCGTACGGCCGATCGTGCATATATTTGTCGGGTCAAAGGCTCCGTGGTTCGAAATCGAAGATGCATTGCCGAAATTCGACCAATTTCCACCAAGGGAGTTTTGGGACAGTGTCACGTCGAATCTTTCTTGACACTGAGTGGACCGGGCCGCCGTGGTTGAAGGGGTCGGAGCTGATGTGGATCGGGCTCGCCGACGAAGAGGGGCGATCGTGGTACGGCATCTCGTCCGAAGTCGATATCGATCCATCGACCAACGCATTCATGTCCGGTGTCTTTCGGCTGATTTCTCCAGACGAGCCGAGGTTGACTAACCGCGAGATCGCCGCAGCCGTCGTCGATTTCTGTCGCGATGTAGGTGAGTTCTGGGCGTGGGTCCCGACCATGGAGAGTTTCTCGGAGTGGTCTGGTCTGGGTGAAGAAGCCGCGGAGGTGTACGCCAAGTGCTGGGACGTGGATCTTCAAATGGTTCGACGCCTGGTTCAGCCCTGGCCTGACGGTTGGCCCAACCGCTTGCTCGATCTCAACGCTGCCGCGATCGAGGCGGGGGTAACGGTTCCACCCAGGGCGGTGAACCACCTCCATCCTCGTGTCCACGCCGAATGGAATCGGGAACTGTTCGGGCTCATTCGTACGTCGCGCGCGAGTTCGCGGTGAAGCACCCGTGAACATCGAATAAATGGTCACCTGGAGTCGCTATGTGCCGCAACATAAAGACGCTTTTCAACTTCGAGCCGCCCGCCACCAAGGCGGAGATTCGGGACGCGTCGCTGCAATTCGTGCGAAAGCTGAGCGGCTTCACGCGGCCGTCCAAGGCGAACGAAGCGGCGTTCGGACGTGCGGTTGACGACATCGCGGCGGCTGCCGAAGTCTTGATCAGCTCACTCGTCACGAACGCGCAGTCGCGCACCCGTGAGGTCGAGGCCGCGAAAGCAAAGGAGCGGTCTGCGCTCCGGTACCGGATGATCCGAGGTCCCGCGGATTGAGCCTACGTTTTCGCCAGCTGACCCGGGATGACCAAGACGAACTCTGGAACTGGCTCCACATCGCGCTCTGGGATCCGCCGCCCGCCGGCCTGCGCCCGCGCGAAATACTGGACGCGGCGCCGGTGCGCATCTACGCCGAGAACTGGGGGCGCGCCGGCGACGTGGGCGTGGTCGCCCAAGTCGATGGGGTCGATGCGGGGGCTTGCTGGATGCGGCGGCTGCCCGCCGGCGTGGGCCTCGCCTCGGTGGACGACGAGACGCCCCAGCTCGGCATCGCCCTGCTTCCCGAGTTCCAGCGCAAGGGGTATGGTCGTCCCCTGATGCAGGCGGCGCTCGAAGAGGCGCGAAAGGCCGGCTACAAGCGCGTGTCGCTCACGGTGCATCCGCAGAACCCGGCGATCCGCCTTTACGAGAGCTGCGGCTTCCGCAAGACCGAGGTTCGGAACACCTATCACCTCATGATCGCCGAGGTGGCCTGACCTTCGCGCAGGAGGCGCATGATCGCTCGCATCATCGAAGCCTTCCGCCGGTGCAGGCTCTACGCGCTG
>DASSPO010000296.1:0-3557 GCA_035699585.1 Bauldia sp. | reverse complement strand
AGTGCGGCGGAGGAGGCAGCCGCGGCGACCGGCCTGCCCCGACGCGACCTTTACCGGCGCGCCCTCGCCTTGAGAGAGGAGCGTGATGCGCCGTCCGAGTGAACGCGAGGCGCAGCGCCGCGCGGCTGAACGCGCCGGTCGCCGCGCCGAGCTCATCGCCGCCTGGTTCCTTCGGCTGAAGCTCTATCGCGTTCTGGCGCGGCGCTATCGGACGCCGGTGGGCGAGATCGATCTGATCGTCCGCCGCGGGCGGACGATCGCCTTTGTCGAGGTCAAGCAGCGGCCGAGCGAGGGCGAGGGCTTCGAGGCCGTGCGGCCGGCCGCCGCGCGGCGGATCGCCCGAGCCGCCGACTTCTGGCTCGGAGCGCATCCAGCCGCCGTCGGGCTGGACTGCCGCTTCGACATCGTGGTTGCCATTCCCGGCCGACGCCCGAGGCACCTCGTTTCGGCCTTTGACGGAGAGGGTCGCCCCTGGTGACCTCGGGACCATTGCCTTTCGCACGGTTGCCCTTGATATAGCGCGGGTCAGCAGGGGAGCCGTCACACCATGCCGCTCAGGGTCGCCGTCCAGATGGACCATATCTCGCGCCTCAACATCCGCGGCGATTCGACCTTTGCACTGATGCTCGAGGCTGAACGGCGCGGTCATGCGCTGTTCCACTACACGCCTGACCGCCTGTCTCTGCGCGACGGTCGGGTCGAGGCGCGGGTCGAGCCGGTGAAGGTCCGCGACGAGGAAGGGAGTCACTACAGCCTCGACAAGGCGGAGCCGGCGGACCTCTCGAGCTTCGACGTGGTGCTGCTCCGCCAGGATCCGCCTTTCGACATGGGCTACATCACGACCACGCACATCCTCGAGCGCATCCACCCGGAGACGCTCGTGGTCAACGATCCCGCCCATGTCCGCAACGCTCCGGAGAAGCTGTTCGTCACCGAGTTCACCGGGCTGACGCCACCAACGCTCATCACCCGCGACCGCAAGGAGATCGTCGCCTTTCGCGAGACGCATGGCGACATCATCGTCAAGCCGCTCTACGGCAATGGCGGTGCCGGCGTGTTCCGGATCGCGGGTGGCGACGAGAACCTCGCCGCGCTTCTCGAGATCTTCGAGGACGTCTACCGCGAGCCGTTCGTCATCCAGCGCTACCTCCCCGAGGTGCGTAGGGGCGATAAGCGCATCATCCTGGTCGAGGGTGAGCCGGTCGGCATCATCAACCGCGTGCCTGCCGCCGGCGAGGCTCGGTCGAATATGCATGTCGGCGGACGCCCCGAGCCGGCCGAGATGACGGCTCGCGATCGAGAAATCTGTGCCGCCATCGGCCCCACGCTTCGCGAGCGCGGACTGATCTTCGTCGGCATCGACGTGATCGGCGACTATCTCACCGAGATCAATGTCACCTCGCCCACCGGCATCCGCGAGGTGAAACGGTTCGGCGGGGCCGACATCGCCGCACTGGTTTGGGACGCGATCGAGAAGCGGCTTTCGGCGCGGGGCAATCGCTAGTCGAGCGATCCCTGGAGATTTGGCATGGCGACTTCCCCGGTGACGGATGGCGCCTTGTACTCTCGGGTTCCGAGGACGAGCTCGAGGAGCGCCTGATTCTGAGTATCGGCATTGAAGTTCGCGGCGACATGTCGCCGTGCATTGGCGGCAAGCCGTCGCGCCAGGGTGGGGTCGTCGATGAGCCGGGTCAGCGCGGCTGCGAGCGCAGTTGCGTCACGCTCCGGCACGAGCAGGCCAGTTTCCTCGTTGCTGACCAGTTCCGGGATACCCGAATGATAGGTCGAAACCACCGGAAGGCCGGCTGCCATTGCTTCCATCAAGGTGACGGGAATGCCCTCCTGATCGCCGTCGGGGCCGGTCAAGCTTGGTAGCGCAAGGCAATCGCATCGACCCATCTCATCGAGAACGTCGGCGTGTGGTCGGCTGCCCATGAAAGTGACGATGTCGGTAAGGCCCGCCGCTGCCGTCATGGCGCGGTAGTCCGCCTCCTTAGGGCCGTCTCCGATTACGCGAAGTTCGATATCGCGACCCATCGCCCTGAGCTGGGTGAGCGCAGCGATGAGCACGGCGAGCCCCTTCTTCTCCACCATCCTGCCGACGAACAGGATGGTGAAACGGCGGTCGGCCACCGGGCCCGAACGCTTGCCCACCCTCTCGAGATCGACCCCGAGGTGGTGGACGACGACGTTTCGGAGCGGCGTGTTGGCGGAAAGCAGCTCAGCCCATTTCCGGTTGACCGCGATGGCGAGGTCGATCGCCGGCGCGGCGCGGCGATAGCCTTCCCATCCGTTGGCCGCAACGTACGCGCTCACGTCGTAGCCGTGGAAGATCACCGCGAGCCGCGCACGCGGGAAGAAGGCCTGCTTGATGCGGGCGGCGACGATGCCGTTCTGCCCGAAATTGGCGAGGATCGCATCGGGTTCGCCATCGACCTGCAGAGCGCAGACGAGATCCGAAAGATGGAGCCTGTCGACTCTCCGCCGGCTATAGTAGCGGGCGACCTGCTCAGGCCGCCGGGACAACCCCGATGCAAGCCGGGATAGGGTCGCCCGGTCTCGCGGACGATCGTGGATCACCAGGTCGGCGAGGTCGTTGGTTTGGTCTTCAGCCAGGGTCCGGTTGTATCGCTTGCTGAAGATGGTAATGCGATGGCCGGCGCGTCGCGCGAAACGCATCTGGTCGACGACGAATGTCTGCGACGGCTGCGGAAAGGTGCCATTGACGAAAAGGATGTGCATATTCGCGGCGATGCCCGGGACCTTTGTCTGAATAGGCCGGATCGGGGATTTCGGGCAAGCGATCTACGCTCCGGGGTGTCCGGTCTCAGCTTCCGGCTAGGAGCATTCGAAAGCGGTGCTCAGGGACACCGCTTTCCGGCAAGCTTGCACCGATGACCCTTGCGACTATATTCCCGCCGTCCGGCGAGGGTGGACCCGCTGGAGGGGTGGCCGAGTGGTTGAAGGCGCACGCCTGGAACGCGTGTATACGGGCAACCGTATCGGGGGTTCGAATCCCCCTCCCTCCGCCAGCGATACCAGACCAACAATTCTCCAGCTCTGATAGTGCAGCCGCGAAGCCCGCAGTTCCGCGACCTTTTGGTTGCCGGGCCTATTGACTTCACAAGCCACGCTTCCCCGCATTGCGTTCTCTGTTTGTCCTGTTTCTCTGAACCTCATGACTTCGCGGTTTTGGTACGGAGCTTGGAAGTTGAGGTGGACCGCGCGTTGCGGGGCCTCAGCCAGCGTTACGGGTTGATGTCGCTCTCGCCTATCGACATACCGCGCGCAACTCCGTCTGCGCGACCACAAGTTGCTCGTCGTCTTGGGAAAGGGCATCGTTACGTCGCAGTGTCGCCGGCTTTCCCAAAAAACACATGGTCGCCGCCGCCCAGTTTCAGTCAAAGATACTCCGCCGCCAGACAACGCCGGAGGAATACCGCATCTATCGGGCCGGCCTCGAATGGGACCTGACCGATCCCATTATCATCGAGACTCGGGCCGATCTGAAATCGGAACACCGGTGGCGGGATCGACTTGCGCCATATCAGCACCAG
>DASSPO010000295.1:0-2319 GCA_035699585.1 Bauldia sp. | reverse complement strand
CGGACGTCTCCGAAGGGACGCCGTCGACCGGCTTGTCGGTGATGAGGGAGACGCCGGTGTCGAAGAAGGTGAGGCCCGGGGTCGGCTCGGGCTTCTTTCCGGACTTGGCGAACTCGTTGACCGCCTCGACGCCGAGGGCGGCCATCAAGAGCGGGAACTGCATCGAGGTGGCGCCGATGACGCCGGCCTCGACGTTCTTGACGCCCGGGCAGCCGCCGTCGACCGAGACCACCAGCACCGAACCGTCGTCCTTGCCGAGCGCCTTCAGCGCTTCCCACGCGCCGGCGGCGGTCGGCTCGTTGATGGTGTAGACGACGTTGATGTCAGGGCATTTCTGGAGAAGCGTCTCCATGCCGGTCCGGCCGCCTTCCTCGGCACCCTGGCCCCACTGGTGGCCGCAGATGCGGGGATCGTCCTCGTCGAGGTAGCGGGCCGGATCCTTGATGTCGATGCCGAAGCCCTGCATGAAGCCCTGGTCGCGGGCCACGTCGACTGTCGGCTGCTGCTCGAGTGCATCGAGCATGGCGATCTTGGCTTTGGACGTATCGCCCATGGTCTTCGCCGCCCACTGGCCGATGAGCAGGCCGGCCTTGAAGTTGTCGGTGGCGAAGGTTGCGTCGGCGGCGTCGATCGGATCGAGCGGAGTGTCGAGCGCGATCACCAGGATGCCGGCGTCGCGGGCCTTCTGGATGGTCGGTACGATTGCCTTGGTGTCGCTCGGCGTGATGAGGATGCCCTTGGCGCCGGCCGAGATCAGGTTTTCCACGGCTGCCACCTGGGTATCGTTGTCGCCGTCGAACTTGCCGGCAAAGGCCTGGAGTTTGATGCCGAGCTCGTCCGCCTTCGCCTGCGCTCCCTCGCGCATTTTCACGAAGAAGGGGTTGTTGTCGGTCTTGGTGATCAGGCCGACCAGCACCTCTTCCTGCGCGATTGCCGGCGCGCCGGCGAGCACGGTCGCCGAGACGGCAGCGAGCATCAGGATTCTCAGTTTCGACATTTCTGTCCTCCCGTTGTGAGCTCAGGAGGTCATGCCCGACGGATTTTTCTTTGCGCCACGGTTCGGCTCCGCCCACAGAAGCGCGGTGTGGTCCGGCGGCCATTTCCTCCCAGCGGGAGCGAAGCGTCCCGCATGAGTAAGGCTTGGACCATATTACGCTGCAAATCAAGCAGATATTCGATGAGTTATGTCTTTTATCAGGCAAAAGTCCGACGGGCATCGGTCCTGTCGGTCCGGTGCGTGGAGCGCCTGGCGAGCCGCGCGGCGAGGATCCGGTCGACTCGATCCGGCGCCAGGCTGGTGTCGATGGCAAGCCGTGCCGCGCCGCGCAGGCCGCCGAGATCGTCGGGCCGGGCGAGCGCCACGGTGAGCTGGCGCGTGGCGAGAGGCAGGCAGCGCTGGTAGACGAGCTCGCGGATACCGGAGAGGAGCCGGTCGCCGGTCCGCGCCAGCGTCCCGCCGACGATGATCACGCTCGGATTGAGGATACTCACCGCGTCGCTGATCGCCTCGCCGATCACCCGGCCCGACTGGCGGAGGAGCTTGATCACCTCGGGGCGGTTCTGTTCGGCGAGCGCCACCACGTCGCGCGCATCGTGGGCTTCGATCCCCTGAACGCGGAGGTCGCGTGCGATCGCCCAGCCGGCGGCACGCGCCTCGACGCAGCCGAGCTTGCCGCAGCGGCAGAGGGGACCGTCCTCGACGCCGAGCTGGATGTGGCCGATGTCTCCTGCCGCGCCGTTGGCGCCTCGGTACACGGCGCCGCCGGCAAAGATGCCGCTGCCGATGCCGGTACCGGCCTTGACGTAGAAGAAGTCGTCGACGTTGCGCCAGTAACTCCGGTGTTCGTGGAGCGCGAGGAGGTTCACGTCGTTGTCGGCGACCGCCTCGATGCCGAGGCGTGCGCTCAGCCACCCGCGGATGTCGAACTCGTCCCACCCGGTCATGATCGACGGACCCACCACCTTGCCGGCCGCGAAATCGACCGGCGCCGGCAGCGACACGCCGATGCCGAGCACCGCCGGCTTGGTCAGTCGCGTTCTCTTGATCAGCGACTCGGCTTCGGTGGCGATCCGCGACAGGGTCGCCGCCGGCCCGAGGCGGAGGTCGCAGTCGAAGAGGTGGTCGGCGATGACGCTGGCATCGAGGTCGGTCACCCCGATCCGAATCCGTCCCTCGCCGATGTCGGCGGCAAGCACGACGCCGAACGAGGGGTTGACGCGGAGCACGCGCGCCGGGCGGCCGCCGCTCGGCAGCGTCTCGTCGGATTCGGTGACGAGGCCTGCCTTGAAAAGATAGGTGAGACGTTGCGAAACCGTGGC
>DASSPO010000294.1:0-2130 GCA_035699585.1 Bauldia sp. | reverse complement strand
CGAAGACTCCGGCGAAAGTAGCAAAGCGCCCAAAATCGCCCACACGACACGTTTCATGATAGCCCCCCTGCGAGTCGTTATTCTTTCGTTTACCGAAAAAGGAAGGACGGCGGAATATGCACGATGAGAATTTGTGCATTTAAACCGCGACAGCCGCTGGGGCCTAATGTCCGCTTTCCACCCATTGCGGACATTAGCTTTGCGAGCGAATGGGACCCTGCATCAGACGGGCTGCGGGTTTCTCCACACCCCATCCGCGGGATCCTCTGACTTCGCCTGTCCCCCGGACAGGCGCGGTCAGAGGATGGTGCTGCCGGTGAGGATTGAACTCACGACCTCAGCCTTACCAAGGATGCGCTCTACCACTGAGCTACGGCAGCACTGACGGAGGACGCGCGCCTTTGACCGTTCGGGCGCGGCTGTGTCAACCCGGCTTGCCGCCGGTCCCCGCGGGGCCCAAAATGGGGACGATGGCCAACAGGAAAAAGGACCGCGAGGAACGGCTTGCGGCGGCGCTCCGGGAGAATCTGAAGCGGCGCAAGGCGCAGGCGCGGGCGATGATCCGCCCCGAAACGGGGAGGGGGACCGCGGCGCGAAGCGGCGTGGTGAAGGGGGCGCCGAGCCAGGCGAAGAACCCCCTCCACCATCCTCCGGATGGTCCCCCTCCCCGTTCCGGGGAGGATTAGAGCGGGGCGCAGGCGGCTTCGAGCCAGGCGCGGTCGGCGCCTTCGAGGCGCGGGCCGATCTTCGCCAGCACCTCGGCGTGATAGGCGTTGAGCCAGGCCAGCTCCTGCTCGCTCAGCATCTCGCGGACGACCAGGCGCCGCTCGATCGGGGCAAAGGTCAAGGTCTCGAAGCCGAGCATCTCCTTTTCCGCGCCGGCGACCTGCCGGTCGACGACCAGCACCAAATTCTCGATGCGGATGCCGTACTCGCCGCTCTTGTAATAGCCGGGCTCATTGCTGAGGATCATTCCGGCGCGCAGCGGCTCGTCGCCGCCTGACTGGGCGCTGCCGACCGGGGCGATGCGCTGCGGGCCCTCGTGGACCGACAGGAAGCTGCCGACCCCGTGGCCGGTGCCGTGGGCGTAATCGAGCCCCGCCTCCCACAGCGGGCGGCGGGCGAAGCTGTCGAGCTGGCTGCCGCGGGTGCCCTTCGGGAAGGCCGCGGTGGCGACGGCGATGTGGCCCTTGAGGACTCGGGTGAAGCGGTCGCGCATCTCGGCCGTCGGCTCGCCGATCGGCACGGTGCGGGTGATGTCGGTGGTGCCGTCGACATATTGGCCGCCCGAATCGACCAGGTAGAGGGTGCCGGGCTCGAGCTTGCGGTTGGTCTTGGGCGACGAGCGGTAGTGGACGATCGCGCCGTTGGGACCGGCGCCCGAGATGGTGTCGAACGACAGGTCGCGGAGCTCGGGGGATTCGCGGCGGAGGGATTCGAGGCGGTCGGACGCGGTCAGCTCGTCGATCCCGCCCTTGGGCGCCTCGGCCTCGACCCATTTGAGGAACCTGGCGATCGCCGCGCCGTCGCGCTCCTGCGCGGCCTTGTGGCCGGCGATCTCGGCCGGGTTCTTGATCGCTTTGGGCAGCACCGTCGGGTCGCGCACCGCGACGACCTTGGCGCCGGCCTTGTCGAGCGCCTCGAAAATCGCCGCGACCGCGCGCTCGGGGTCGACGGCGACGGTCTTGCCCTCGAGGGCCGCGAGCGCGGGCTCGAACTCGGTGCGCTCATGCAGGCGAACCCCGTTGCCGAGGTGCTGGCGGACTTGCGCGTCGACTTTCTCCGAGGCGACGAACAGGTCGGCGGTGCCGTCGGAATGGACCAGGGCGTAGGCGAGCGCGACCGGGGTGCGGGCGACGTCGGCGCCGCGGACGTTGAACGCCCAGGCGATCGAATCGAGCGCGGAGAGCACCGCCGCGTCGGCGCCCAGCTTGACCAGCCAGTCGGCGATCTCGGTGCGCTTCTCGGCCGCGCTCTTGCCGGCATATTGCTCGGGGTGGACGACGAGGTGCGCCGTCGACGCCTCGGGCCGGTCGCTCCACACCTTGTCGATCGGGTTCTCGCCGACCGGGACCAGCTCGGCGCCCTTGGCCTTCAGCGCCTCGCCCGCGCGCCTCACCCCGTCGCGGC
>DASSPO010000293.1:0-20522 GCA_035699585.1 Bauldia sp. | reverse complement strand
AAAGGCTCAGTCCCCGCTTGCGCGGGGGCGAGCGGAATGTGAGAAGTTCGCGCCCCTCGTTGCGCGCAGAGCATCAGTGACCGCCGCCTTCCTCCAGCGCTACGGCACGCTCATTGCCTTCCTCGCCCTGGCCGTCGGCTTCTCGATCGCCGCGCCGCAGGCCTTCGCCACCGGTGCCAACGCGCTCAATCTCCTCCAGCAGATCACAACCCTCTCGATCGTCGCCGCCGCCGCCACCTTCGTCATGGTGATCGGCGAGTTCGACCTCTCCGTCGGCTTCGTCGCCTCGCTCGCCGCCGTCATCGCCTTCGTCATGCTCGGCGAAGGCTGGCCGATCCTCGCCGCGGTCGGCGCGGGGCTGGCGTCCGGGATTCTGGCCGGCCTCGCGAGCGGCGCCCTCGTCGCCCGCTACGGCGTCCCCTCCTTCGTGGCGACGCTCGCCGTCGGCACCGTCGTGAGCGGCCTCGCCTACTGGATCTCCGGCGGGTCGAGCCTGTTCTCCGGCATCCCCGCCGCCTACACCGCGCTCGGCCGCGGCGACATCCTCGGCGTGCCGGTGCTCGCGCTGTGGATGGCGGCGGTGCTGATCGGCGCGCAGGTCGTGCTCACCCGCACCCGCTTCGGCCGCCGCCTTCACGCCATCGGCGACAATGCCCGCGCCGCCCATCTCGCCGGCCTGCCGCTCGGCCGCGACCGCATCGTCACCTTCGCCGTCGCCGGCGCCCTCTCGGCCCTCGCCGGCCTCCTCCTTGCCGCCCGGCTCGGCAGCGTCCAGCACACCATGGGCGAGGCGCTGCTCCTCCCGGCCTATGCGGCGGTGTTCGTCGGCACCACCGCCGCGCGGAGCGGCACGCCCAATATCGGCGGCACCTTCCTCGGCGTCGCCATCACCGGGGTGATCGTCAACGGCCTCACCATCGTCGGCGCCGAGCCCTTCGTGCAGCGGATCGTGACCGGCGCGATCATCATCGCCGCCGTCCTCGTCCGCCGCTTCGGGACGCTGCGGCAATGACCGGGCGGGTGCTCGTCCTCGACGTCGGCACCTCGGCATTGAAGGCGGTGCTGTTCGATAGGGCGGGGAGCGTCGTCGCGAGCGCCGAGGCCGGCTATGGTCCCCCGCCCGGGCCGCACCGCCAGAGCGTCGATGCCTGGTGGCGGGCGGCGCGGCAGGCGATCGCCGGCCTTCCCCGGCATCCGATCGAGGCGATCGCCCTCACCGGCACGATGGAGAACCTCATCGCCGTCGATGCCGCCGGGCGCCCGGTGCATGACGCGATCCTTTATTCCGACCCCTGCGGCGCCGCCGCGCTCGAATCGCTCGCCCCGGCGCTGTTGGCGCGCCGTGCCGGCGAAATCCTCGGCAATCCGCCCGAGCCGTTGATGAGCGCCTTCAAGCTCCACTGGCTCCAGGCGCATGCGCCGGTCCATGCCAGGCGCGCCCGCTGGTTCCTCCCCGGCGCCAAGGACGCGCTTCTCCTCCGCCTCACCGGCCGGGCCGTCACCGATCCCGTCACCGCCGCCACTACCGGCTTGATGGACTTGAGGAATCGGGCCTGGAGCCCGGTTCTGATCGAGGCTTTGTCGGCGCCCCCGGACCGGCTTCCCGCGATTCTCCCCGCCGCCGCGATCGTCGGCGAGGTAACCCCGGAAGCCGCGGCGGACCTTGGTTTTTCCGGCCTGTCCGCGATCCCGGTGATCAACGGCTGCGGCGATGCCGGCGCCACCACCCTCGGCTCCTGGTGCCGGGAAGAAGGCGACGTCAGCCTCTATCTCGGCACCAGCGGCTGGGTGGCGCGCGTCGTTCCCGACCGCGAGTTTGCGCCCGATCCTTCGGTCTATCGCCTCGCCCACCCGCGCGACGGCCTGCTCATTGAAATCACGCCGATTCTTTCCGCCGGCGCCGCCGGCAACTGGGTCCGCGACCTCCTCGCCATTCCGGCCGCCGAACGCGACGCCCTGCTCGCCGAGGCCGACCGCAACCCGGAAGAGCTGGTCTTCCTTCCCTACCTTGTCGGCGAGCGCTTCCCCTTCTTCGACGCCAATGTCCGCGCCGCCTTCGTCGGCTTGGACACGGCGCACCGGCGCGAGCACCTTTACTACGCCGTCCTCGAAGGGGTGGGACTCGCCATCCGCGCCAATCTCGCCGCACTGGACCCAGGCGGCACGGCGGAAATTCGCCTTGCCGGCGGCGGTGCAACCAGCGCGATCTGGCCCCGGTTGCTCGCCGATCTCCTCGGCCGTTCCGTGACCGTCCCCGACGACCCCGAGAACGCCACCGCCCTGGGCGCCTTCCTGGTCGCCGCCGATGCCCTTCGTCTTTCCGTCGCCGCGGCCCGCAGCCACCGGGTCGTCAGCCCGCGGGAGGACCGGCGCCAGAGGACCGCACGCCTCGGTCGGGCCTTCGATGGCGTTACCCGGGTTGCACGCCAGCTCGTCCGGTAACCCTCCGCTCGGCCGGGGTTACGCCATCGCAAATGCGCCCTGGGTCATTCCCGCCGCGATCCAGGCGCGTGCCAATTGTCGGACTTGATCTGGATCACGGCAAATCTCCCGGAGCCGGCAAGAATGGAGACATGTCCCGGGCCATCAACGATGGACCGGGAACGTCGGGTTCGAATCGACCAGGGCCCCCGCGGCCCGGAAAACGCCATGGCAACCACTCTCTGGCAGGGCCTTCTTGGCAATCTGGGCATCATTGCCATCTTCATCTCGGCCTGGGCCTATAGCGCCGAGCGGACCCGCCCCTTGCCCAAACGCCTGCAGTGCATGGGCGTTGCCCTGACGGCCGGCGGCTGCTCGATCATCCTGATGTTGCTTCCCTTTCAGATCCAGCCCGGCGTCCAGTTCGACCTCCGCCCGGTGCCCATCGTGCTGGCCGGCTTCCTCTCCGGTCCCTTGGCCGGCCTTGCCACCGGCGTCATCGCCGCGCTCTTCCGGATCTACCTGGGCGGCGTCGCCGTGCCGGCCGCCCTGGTCAGCATCGCGACGACCACCCTGGTGGGGGTCGTCGGCCACGCCCTTCTCCACGGCCGGCCCGTCACGCCCCGGGCAATGACCTATCTCGCCGTCGCCGCCGCGCCTGGGGCTCTATGGAGCGTGTTGCTGCTGCCCGGCGCGGTCCTGCGGAATATCCCGCTTGAGGTGATTCTGGTGGAGGCGCTTCTCATTGTCGCCGCCCTGCTGATGGCCGGCGGCGCGATCATGGCCGGGCGGCGGCGCCGCGATATCGCCCGCGAGAACCAGATCTATCGCGCCGTGATCGAAGCGCTGCCCGAGCCGCTCAACGCCAAGGATCCGGAAGGACGCTTCGTGGCCGTCAACCCGGCCACCGCCGAACTCATGCAGGCGCCGGACGCCGCGGCGCTGATCGGCAAGACCGATTTCGACTTCTACCCGCCGGCCACCGCCGCCAACTTCCGCAGGGACGAGGAGACGGTCATGGCAAGCCGCAGCTCGAAGATCATCGAGCAGCGGGTCGAACGGCGGGATGGTTCCTCGATGTGGCTGTCGACCGTCAAGGCGCCGCTGTTCGACAGGGCCGGTGAAAGCCTTGGTCTGGTCACCCACAACCGCGACATCACCGGGCGCAAGCGGCTCGAGGAGGAGCACGAGGCGAACCGGCGCCTGCTGGCCGAAGCCCTCGCCGGCATGGCCGACGCCCTGGTCATGTATGACCGGGAGGACCGCCTCGTCATGTGCAACCAGCGCTACCGCGAGATGTTCGCCAAGACGGCGCATCTCCGCGTCCCAGGCGCGCGTTTCCGGGACATCCTCCGGGCCTCGATCGAAACCGGCGAGCAGGGGGGAGTAGCGCCCGAGGATGTGGAGGCTTGGATCGACAAGACCTGCGCGTCGCTTCACGTCGCCGGCGAGACCAATATTCAGCTCGGCGACGGACGCTGGTTTCATACCCGCGTCCGCCCGACCCCCGACGGCGGCTCGCTCAGCGTCATCTCCGATGTCACCTCGACCCGCCTGGCCGAGGAGAAGCTGGCGGAGCTGAACCGGCGGCTGACCGCTCTGGCGCGCCTTGATGGCCTGACCGGGCTGGTCAACCGGAGAGGCTTCGAGGAGACCCTGGTCAAGGAATTCGGCCGGAGC
Source organism: Bauldia sp. (assembly GCA_035699585.1). Lineage (GTDB taxonomy): Bacteria > Pseudomonadota > Alphaproteobacteria > Rhizobiales > Kaistiaceae > Bauldia. The sequence continues at coordinate 16,421 of DASSPO010000293.1, read as the reverse complement.
ACCCGCACCGGAATGCCGCTCAGCCTCGTTCTTATCGATGTCGACCACTTCAAGGCATTCAACGATACCTACGGTCATCCCGCCGGTGACGCGTGCCTGAAGGCGATCGCGAGGACGCTCGAGGCGTCGTTAAGGCGCCCCGGGGATGTCGCCGCCCGCTACGGCGGCGAGGAGCTTGTCGCCATTCTTCCCCGGACCGACGCACAGGGCGCCGAGGAGCTTGGCGAAGCCATCCGGATCGCGATTCGCAACCTGGCGATCCCGCACACCGCGACCGCGCCCGGAGTGGTCAGCGTCAGCATCGGGGTCGCCACCCGCGCCGGACATGGCGACGGTCAGCCGGAGGAATTCGTCCGCCGGGCCGACAAGGCGCTCTACGCCGCCAAGGCGGCAGGACGGGATCGCGTCGTTGCCGATCGGCCTCACCTCGTGCGGCCCGCAAGATCTTCGCCGGAAGAGCCCGTGGACGCGATGCCGGCGGGAGGGGGGCCCGCCTCTGGTGCCCGCCGTATCGCTGGGCCCTCGCATTGATGGCGTATGGGACTAGACTGATGCCGCTTCGACGAGGATATCTCTGCACAGCGAAGACGGGCATGTCAGGGCTCCGACAATCGTCGGTGCGGCCTTTCTCACCTTAACCGCTCCTCAACCATGCGGAAGAACCCAATGTGTGGGGGCAGCGCTGCCATGATTGTAGCGCTATGTCCGAGCTGTGGTTCTCCAGGAGCAATTGCGGCCCGAGGCCGCTGCGCGACCGACTGCCATCGAGTCAGGCGCGGCTACCCCTTGAGCCGGGTATCGCATCTGACCCTTGTCTGGAATAACAATATGTGAGTGCGGCTGAACGCCATAGAGGCCCGAGGTATGGCACGACCAATACCGGCTCGGCCCGGTGAGCTCGTCCCCTTTCCGCAAAGCGGGGAGGTGCTCCGTCAGGTCATGGAGAATGCGCCGATCGGAATGTCCCTGGTTGGCGCCGACGGCCGCGTAATTTACGTCAACCAGGCTTTCGCCGACATCTTCGGGCGGACGCGTTCGGCCTGCCTCGGCCTGGGGGCGCCCGACCTGGTGGCGCCCAGTATGGCCGATCAGACCCGCGAGCAGATCGGCGCCCTGATTCGCGGCGAGGTCGACAGCTACCGTACCGAGCGGCTCTACCTCCGTCCCGACGGCAGCACTTTTTGGGGCCTCGCCTCGGCATCGGTCGTGCGGAGGGAACGATCCTCGACGCCGCTCTACATCATCGTGCAGATCGTCGACATCGACCGCCAGAAACAGGCCGATGCGGCCATCGCCGAAGCCGAAAGCCGCTGGAACTTCGCGCTCGAAAGCGCCGGGCAGGGAGTGTGGGACCATGACCTCCGCGCCGGCACGTCCTTCTACTCGCGGATGTGGAAGGTGATGCGCGGCATCGATCCCGATGCGCCGTTCGAAGACACGCAGGAAGCATGGCTCAAGCGCGTCCATCCCGAGGACCGCCACTATGCCCGCGAGGAGGAGCGACGGCTGGTCGCGGGCGAGGCCGCCTATCACGAGTTCGAGTACCGCGAGCGGCACCGCGACGGCCGCTATATCTGGATCCTGAGCCGCGGTCGGCCGGTCGAATGGTGGCCCGATGGGCGGGTCGCACGGGTGATCGGCACCGACACCGACGTGACCCGGATCAAGGCGACCGAGATGGTGCTCGCCGACGCCATCGACGCCATGGCGGACGGGCTGGTGATGTTCGACAAGGACGAGAGGCTGGTGTTCTGCAATGAGCAGTACCGGCGCCTGTTTCCGAAGACGCCGGAGGTCAGGGTGCCCGGCGCTACGGTGCGCGACATCGTCATGGCCTCGATCCTGGCCGGGGAGCCCGCGCGGATAACGGCGGAGAACGCCGAGGCTTATATCGAGAACGTGCGGTCGTCGCTGCGCAAGGGCGGTGTGTGGGACTTCGAGATGGCCGACGGGCGCTGGCTCCACGCCCATGCGCGCCTGGTCGCCGACGGCGGCTTTCTCAACGTCATCTCCGACATCACCGAGCGCAAGCGCGCCGAGCTGGCGCAGTCGGACGTCAATCGCCGGCTGGAACAGCTGGCGCGGCTTGACGGGCTTACACGCCTCACCAACCGACGCGCCTTCGACGAAGCCCTCGAGAACGAGTACCGCAGGAGCGTGCGGAACGGGACCCCGCTTAGCCTGCTCTTGATCGACGTCGACCATTTCAAGGCGTTCAACGACACCTATGGTCATCCCGCGGGCGACGATTGTCTCAAGGCGGTCGCCGGCGTGCTGACCCGAACCCTGAACCGGCCGGGCGACTTCGCCGCCCGCTATGGCGGAGAGGAGTTCGCGGTGATCCTGCCCGATACCGACAGGGGCGGAGCGGTCGCAATCGCCGAAGCGATCCGGCGTTCGCTGCGCGATCTCGCCATTGCCCATCAGCGCAGCCCGACAGGCTTGCTGACTCTCAGCGTTGGTGTCTCGACCTTCGGCGGCGGGAACAGCGCGGGGTCGGTGGAGACGCTGGTCGCGGAAGCCGACGAGGCGCTTTACGCCGCCAAGGCCGCCGGCCGCGATCGGGTCGTGGTCGGCGATGCGAACCGGCCCGGCACCGGAGGCGGGCAACCGCCCGCCCCGGGTGGTGGGCAGGTCTAGCCCGTCGCCTCGGCGGGCTCGGCCCGCTCGGACTTCTCCGGCTGCTTGATCTCCTCGCCGGTCGCCTGATCGACGACCTTCATCGACAGCCGGACCTTGCCGCGCTCGTCGAAACCGAGGAGCTTGACCCAGACCTTGTCGCCCTCCTTGACCACGTCGGTGGTCTTGGCGACGCGGCCCGGCGCGAGCTGCGAGATGTGAACGAGGCCGTCGCGGGCGCCGAAGAAATTGACGAAGGCGCCGAAATCGACGGTCTTGACCACCGTGCCCTGGTAGATCATTCCCACCTCGGGCTCCGAGGCGATCGACTTGATCCAGTTGATCGCCGCCTGGATCGCCTTGCCGTCGGCCGAGGCGACCTTGACGGTGCCGTCGTCGTTGATGTCGATCTTGGCGCCGGTCTTCTCGACGATCTCGCGGATCACCTTCCCGCCCGATCCGATCACCTCGCGGATCTTGTCGGTCGGGATGGTGATCACCTCGATGCGCGGCGCGTATTCGCCGAGCTGGGCGCGGGCCTGCGGCAGCGCCTTGGCCATCTCGCCGAGAATGTGCAGGCGGCCGTCCTTGGCCTGGCCGAGGGCGATCCGCATGATCTCCTCGGTGATGCCCTGGATCTTGATGTCCATCTGAAGCGAGGTGACGCCGTCCTTGGTCCCGGCGACCTTGAAGTCCATGTCGCCGAGATGGTCCTCGTCGCCGAGGATGTCGGAGAGCACGGCGAAACGGTCGTCCTCCTTGATCAGGCCCATGGCAATGCCCGCCACCGGCTGCTTCAGGGGCACGCCCGCATCCATCAGCGACAGCGACGTGCCGCAGACCGTCGCCATCGAGGACGAGCCGTTCGACTCGGTGATCTCGGAGACGACGCGGATGGTGTAGGGGAAGTCGTGATGCGCCGGGAGCACCGGACGGATCGCGCGCCAGGCGAGCTTGCCGTGGCCGATCTCGCGCCGGCCCGGCGATCCCATGCGGCCGGTCTCGCCCACCGAGTAGGGCGGGAAGTTGTAGTGGAGAAGGAAGGTCTCCTTGTAGGTTCCCTCGAGCGCGTCGATGAACTGCTCGTCGTCCCCGGTGCCGAGCGTCGCCACACAGAGCGCCTGGGTCTCGCCGCGGGTGAAGAGCGCCGAGCCGTGGGTGCGAGGGAGGACGCCGACCTCGGCGACGATCGGACGGACCGTCTTCACGTCGCGGCCGTCGATGCGAATGCCGCGGTCGAGAATCTCGCCGCGGACGATCGCCTTCTCGACCTTCTTGAACATCTCGGCGACGAGCTGCGGCGTCGGTGCGTCGAGGGCGCCGTCGACCGCGAGTTCGGAAAGCACCTTCTCCTTGACCGCGTCGATGGCGTCGTGGCGCTCGCTCTTGCCGGCAAGGGTATAGGCGACGCGGAGGTCGTGCTCGGCGATCTCGCGGACCCGGTTGTAGAGCGAGCTGTGATCGGCGACCTTGAGCTCGCGCGGCTCCTTGGCGGCCCGCTCGGCAAGGCGGATGATCGCGTCGATCACCGGCTGGAAGCCCTTGTGGCCGAACATCACGGCGGCAAGCATGTCGTCTTCCGACAGTTCCTTCGCCTCGGATTCGACCATCAGCACCGCGTCGGCCGTGCCGGCGACGACGAGGTCGAGCTTCGATTCCGGGATCTCGTCGATCTGCGGGTTGAGGACGAAGGCGCCGTTGATGAGGCCGACCCGGGCTCCGCCGACCGGGCCCATGAAGGGCACGCCGGAAAGGGTAAGGGCGGCGGAGGCGGCGACCATCGCCACGATGTCGGGATCGTTCTCGAGATCGTGCGAGAGGACGGTGGCGATCACCTGGGTCTCGCAGCGGAAGCCCTCGGCGAAGAGCGGGCGGATCGGGCGGTCGATGAGGCGGGAAACCAGCGTCTCCTTTTCGGTCGGCCGGCCCTCGCGTTTGAAGTAGCCGCCCGGGATCTTGCCGGCGGCGAAGGTCTTCTCCTGGTAGTTCACGGTGAGGGGGAAGAAGTCGATTCCCGGCTTCTCGGCCTTGGCGGCGACCACGGTGGCGAGCACCGAGGTTTCCCCGTAGGTGGCAAGCACGGCGGCGTCAGCCTGACGCGCGACCCTGCCGGTTTCAAGAACGAGCGGACGGCCCGCCCATTCGATTTCGACACGTTGGATGTCGAACATGGTTCATCCTTTCATACGTCGGACGGACGCGAAGGCGAGCCATGGGCAAGACGGCGAGAAGCTTTCCCGGTGATCAGGAGAAAGCGTCCGGCGATCCTGCCATGGCCGTTGTCCGGTCCGTCGATCAGCCAACGCGGCGGCCCCATGCCGCCGCGCGTTTCAGTCCTTCAAATCGCCTAGCGCCGCAACCCGAGCCGGTCGATGAGGGCGCGGTAGCGCGCCTCGTCGGTCTTGTTCAGATAGTCGAGCAGGCTCCTGCGCTGGCTCACCAGCTTGAGCAGCCCACGGCGGGAATGATTGTCCTTGACGTGGGTCTTGAAATGCTCGGTCAGGTTGGCGATGCGTTCGGAGAGGATCGCGACCTGGACCTCGGGGGAGCCCGTGTCACCGGGCGCTGTCGCGTATTCGGTGATCAAGGCCTGCTTGCGTTCGGCGGTTATCGACATCGGATATCCTTTCTGTTCTGGAATCGGCCGGGATTTCCCTGCCGTAGGACGGCCGGTGCCGGGATGTCGTCCAGCACGGTCGGATCGGAGTTCCCCCGCCGGCGGAAGGCACATGGCCGGCCGGGCGAAGGCGGGCGGAATATGACGGAAACGCTCCGAAATATCCACGAAAAACCACATATGCGGCTTATGTAGTTGAGCGACAAGGGGTTTCCACCCCGGCCCGCAATGGCGGCCGCACGACGACCCACGCTGCGGTTGCCGCTCAGCCCTTGAACACCCGTCGCGGGTGGAACTCGCCCCGCTCGATGGCGCCGATGGCGATGCTACGCCCGCCGGAGGTCGCATGCACCGGGTCGGCGGCCGCAGGCACCCCGGCACCGCGGAGCAGCACCGCCTGGCCGCGCATCACGCGGGGGAGGTCGTTGCGGGGAATGACCACCTCCGGCAGCGCCGAAAGCGCGACCCCAAGGGGCATCAGGAAGCGGTCGAGGCCGGTTGCCGGCCCCTCCTCGCGCGCCGTGATCAGCGCCTCGAGCGGGATCATCGTCGTCTCGTCGAACGGCCCGACCGCGAGCCGGCGGAGCGCGGAGACATGGCCGCGCGTGCCGAGCTTGTGGGCGAGGTCGCGGGCCAGCGACCGGACATACGTGCCCTTGCCGCATTCGGCCTCGAGCACGGCGTGGTCGGGATCGGTCGTCTCGAGCAGCCTGAGCCGGTGAATCGACACCGGCCGCTCGGCGAGTTCCACGGTCTCGCCCTCGCGCGCGAGGTCGTAGGCGCGCTCGCCGCCGATCTTGATCGCCGAAAAGGCGGGCGGGCGCTGCATGATCTCGCCGGTGAAGGCGGGCAGTGCCGCTTCGATCGCCTCGCGCGAGGGCCGCTTGTCGGAGGTTGCGATCACCGTGCCGTCGGCGTCGTCGGAATCGGTGTCGGCGCCCCAGCGAATGGTGAAGCGATAGAGCTTGGCGCCGTCCTGGACGAAGGGGACGGTCTTGGTGGCTTCGCCGAGGGCGATCGGCAGCGCTCCCGAGGCGAGCGGGTCGAGGGTTCCGGCGTGGCCGACCTTCTGCGCGTCGAACAGCCGTTTCACCGAGGCCACGCAGGCGGTCGAGGTCTGGCCCACGGCCTTGTCGAGGCAGAGCCAGCCGGAGATGTCGCGGCCCTTCGGTTTGCGTCTGGACATGGGATTCCTGTTGGCAGCCCGCGGGCGGTTTAGGCCGCGGCGCCGAAATGAGCAACAGTGCCGAGATGGGTTAGGCCGTCCGGCTCGGTAGGATCGCGGCGGCGAAGCCGGTTAATGCTCCCTCGGCGATCATCGCCTTGACCTCCGCGATGTCCTCGGCGAAGCGCCGGTCCTCGCCATAGCGCGCGACGCGGGTCCGGATCAGGGCATGCGCCTCCTCGAGCGCCGGCGACGACCGGTGCGGGCGGCGGAACTCGAGGCCTTGTGCGGCCGCCATGAGTTCGATCGCCACGATGCCGCGGACATTGTCGGCGATCTCGCCGAGACGCCGCGCGGCAAAGGTCGCCATCGAGACATGGTCCTCCTGGTTGGCGGCGGTGGGGATCGAATCGACGCTCGCCGGGTGCGCCAGCGTCTTGTTCTCCGACGCGAGCGCCGCCGCCGCGATCTGCGCCACCATGAAGCCCGAGTTGAGCCCGCTCGTCTCGACCAGGAACGGCGGCAGGCCGGAGAGGCTGGCATCGACCAGGAACGCGATCCGCCGCTCGGACATCGCGCCGACTTCGGCAAGCGCGATCGCGAGCAGGTCCGCGCCGATCGCCACCGGCTCGGCGTGGAAGTTGCCGCCCGACAGCACGTCGCCGTCGTCCGGGAAGATCAGCGGGTTGTCCGACACGGCGTTGGCCTCGACGGTGAGCGTCCCTGCCGCAAACCGCATCGCATCGAGTAGCGCGCCCATCACCTGCGGCTGGCAGCGGAGCGAATAGGGGTCCTGCACGCGATGCCGGTTGCCGTGCTCGGCCATGATGCCGCTTTCCGCGAACAGCGAACGGAAGACGGCGGCGACGTCGATCTGCCCGCGGTGCCCGCGGACCTCATGGATGCGCGCGTCGAAAGGCACGCTGCTTCCCCGAGCCGCCTCCACGGCAAGCGCCCCGGCGACGATCGCCGCGGCGAAGATGTCCTCGGCGGCGAACAGCGCCGACAGCGCCAGCGCCGTCGAGACCTGCGTGCCGTTGATCAGCGCGAGCCCCTCCTTCGGCTCGAGCGCGACCGGAGCGAGCCCGGCCGTCCTTAGCGCCTCGAGCGCGGGCAGGCGCTCGCCGTTGTGGGTCGCCTCGCCGACGCCGATCAGGATCGCCGAGAGGTGGGCGAGGGGCGCCAGGTCGCCCGAGGCCCCGACCGAGCCCTTGGCCGGTACGCAAGGCATGATGCCGCGGTTGAGCAGCGCGGCGAGAATTTCCACGATCTCCCGGCGTACGCCGGAATGGCCCCGCGCGAGGGCGATGACCTTGAGCGCGAGGGTGAGGCGCACCGCTTCCTCGCCGAGCTCCGGGCCGGAGCCGGTGCAGTGCGAGAGGATCAGGTTCCGTTGCAGCGTGGCGAGGTCCTTGGCGTCGATCCGCGTGTTGGCCAGCTTCCCGAAACCGGTATTGACCCCGTAGATCGTCTCCCCCGCCGCTACGGCCTCCCTGAGCCGGGCGTGGCACGTCTCGATCCGCCGCCAGGCTTCCGCCCCGAGGCGGATCGCGACGCGCTCCCGCGCGATGCGGCGGAGCGTGCCGAGGCCGACCCTGCCGGGGTCGATGGCGATTTCCGCCGCGCTCATCGCCGCTTCGCCGCCCGTCGGCGCGCCCTGCCGCGGCGCGCGCCGAAGACTTCCCCGGTCTGGATCGACGACAGCGCCGGCTGCTCGGCCTCGCCCATGACCCGGTAGCGGCCGCCGAGGCTGTAGCGCTCGCCGGGGAAGACGAGGATGCTCCGCGTCGCGGCGCGCCGTCCGGACCATGTGCGCCGGGCGAGGAGCAGACAGGGCTCGTCCGGCGCGATCCGCAGATATTCCTGCATCCGCCGGTCGGGGCGCACCGCGTGAAGCACGTGCTCGACCTCGCTCAGCGGCGCCGAGTCCATCAGGAAGCGATACGATGTGCGTCGCGTGAAGTCCTGGTCGAGGTAGCCCGGAGCGACCGCCGGGTTTACCCAGCGTTCCTCGAACTGGACCGGCTCGCCGTTCTCCTCGTGCACGATCGCCGAGTGGTAGACGGTATCGCCCGGCCTCAGGCCGAGCGCGGAGGCGATTTCCTTCCCGGCTTCGACCTCGGCGAGCGCCACGATCCGGCATGTCCAGAGCGAGCCGCGGCCGCGGATTTCCTCGGCGATGTCCTGCGTCTCGAGCAAGGTCGTGCGGGGCTTCTCGGGCGAAACGAACGTGCCGCGGCCGGGCACGCGGACGATCACGCCTTCCGCCTTGAGCTCGCGGAGCGCCCGGTGCACGGTCATGCGCGACACGTTGAGCCGTTCGACGAGGTATGCCTCCGAGGGCACGCGGGCGCCGCCGAAGTCGCCGTTCCGGATGCCCTCGACGACCAGCCTCTTGACCTGCTGGTACAGAGGCTCCGCCGCCTCCGGGCTGATCGTGTCGGCCAATCCGGCGCGCGCCATCGCGTGCCTCACGGCCTGAGCGGCGGGACGATTCCCGCCCGCGCCGCCGCCTCCTTGGCCGCCTCGTAGCCGGCATCGGCATGGCGCACGACGCCGATCGCGGGGTCGGTGAACAGGCAGCGTGCGATGCGTTCCTCGGCGCCGGCACTGCCGTCGGCGATCACCGTCATTCCCGCCGAGATCGAGCCGCCCATGCCGCTCCCGCCGCCCTGGTGGATCGAGACGAGGTCGGCGCCGTTGGTCGCGTTGAGAAGCGCGTTGAGGAGCGGCCAGTCGGCGATCGGGTCGCTGCCGTCTTTCATCTTCTCGGTCTCGCGGGTCGGCTGCGCCACCGACCCGGTGTCGAGATGGTCCCGCGACATCGCCACCGGCCCCCTGAGCTTGCCCTCCCGGACCAGGCGGTTGAAGACGAGTCCCATGCGGTCGCGCTCGCCCAGCCCGAGCCAGCACGAGCGCGCCGGCAACCCCTGGATCGGCACGCGCTCGCGCGCCATGGTCATCCAGGTTCGCAGCAGATCGTCCTTCGGGAACTCGGCGAGCGCCGCCTCGTCCGCCACGCGGAGATCCTCCGGGTCGCCGGAAAGACATACCCAGCGGAACGGCCCGCGGCCGATCGCGAAGCTCGGGCGGATGAAGAGCGGTACGAAGCCGTCGATCTCGAAGGCACGGGCCTCGCCCGCCTCCTCGGCCTGGCCGCGGATGTTGTTGCCATACTCGAAGACGATCGCCCCATCGTCCTGGAAGGCGACCATCGCCCCGACATGGGTGGCGATGCTCGCAATCGCATCCTTGACGTAACGGTCCGGGTCGCGGGCCCGAAGCTCCACCGCCTCCGCGAGGGAATAGCCCACCGGAACGTAACCGTTGAGCGGGTCGTGCGCCGAGGTCTGGTCGGTGACCACCGCCGGGGCGAGGCCCATCCTGCGGAAAGCCGGGAACATCTCCGCCGCGTTGCCGATCACCGCGATGCCGAGCGTCTCGCCTTTTGCCGCCGCCTCCCGGGCGAGCCGCATCGCCTCGGTCGCGTCGTGGACGATCACGTCGCAGTAGCCCATGCCGCGCCGCCGCTCGGCCCGCGCCGGGTCGACCTCGACGGCGATGCAGACGCCGCCGGCCATCTTCACCGCGAGCGGCTGCGCCCCGCCCATGCCGCCGAGGCCGGCGGTCAGCACGATCCGTCCCCCAAGGTCGCCTGACGGGAAACGTTTGCCCGCCGCGGCGAAGGTTTCGTACGTGCCCTGGAGGATTCCTTGTGTGCCGATATAGGCCCAGGTGCCGGCCGTGTACTGGCCGTACATGATCAGGCCCCTCGCCTCGAGCGCGCGGTAGACCGGCCAGGTCGCCCATTTGCCGACGAGATTCGTGTTGGCGGTGAGCACCTTCGGCGCCATGGCGTGCGTCCGGAACACCGCCACCGGCTTGCCCGACTGGACGATGAGCGTCTCGTCCTCGCCGAGCGATTTCAGCGCCGCGACGATGGCGTGGAATGAGTCCCAGTTCCGTGCCGCGCGCCCCGACCCGCCGTAGACGATCAGCTCGGCCGGCTTCTCGCCGTTGGCGACCGTGTTTTCGAGCATCCGGAGAATGCCCTCCTGCCGCCACCCCTTGCAGCGGAGCGTATCGCCCTTCTGCGGCTCGACGGGGATGTTGGCGAGCGTCATCTCCTCATCCCCCGAACCATCGGGCGGCGGTCGCGGCATAGACCTTGATCGCGGTGAGGTACTCGTCGATCGGCACGAACTCCTCGTCCCAGTAGCAGTACTTCGACCCGGGCCCGTAGGTGACGGATGGTACGCCGCGCTCGATCAGCACCGGCGTGTCGGGCCAGGCCGGATGGCAGGAGACCGCCGGGGGCGCGCCGCGGAAGGCGGCATGCTCGGCGGCAAGACGGTCGCGGATCGGCCCGCTCACCCAGTTCATCGGGCTACGCGGATTCCTGACGCAGCTCTCCTGCGGCTCGACGTGAATCGAGAACTTCTGGCCCCTTTCAATCCCGGCGAGGATGCCGCGCACCTCGTCGAGCACCGCCGCGGCCGTGGTCGAGGGCGCGAAACGGACATCGACGGTGAGCACGCATTCCTCGGGGATCAGGCAGCGTCGCAGCCCGCCCTTGACCAGCGCGATGTTGACGATCTTCTCCGCGCCGAACTCGTTGTGATCGGGCTTGGCGAAGGCCGGCGCCTTGAGCGCCTGGATGATCGGGATCACCGGCTCGATGGCGTTGACGCCGACCGTCTCGTAGGTGGTGTGCGCGCCGATGCCCGTGATGGTGATGTCCATGTAGAGGATGCCGCGCTGGGCGGCGCAGATGTCGAGGTCGGTCGGCTCGCAGACGATTCCCGCTTCCGCCGTCAGTCCCTGATCGAAGGCGCGTCGCGTCCCTTCCCCGCCTTCGAAGTGGTTGGGTACGCCGAGGACCACGACTTCGCCGCCCTTCGGCTCGCCGAGCGCGGCGAGCACCGTCGCCGCGACGACCATGCCGGTCGTGCCGCCCTTCATGTCGGTCGAGCCGGGGCCGTAGACCTTGCCGTCGCGGATCGGCGCGCTCCACGGATCGAAACTCCATGCCTTTGACGGCGGGTAGACGTCGTAGTGGCCGCAGAACAGGAGGCGCCTCCCGCTCGAGGCATCGCCGATACGGCCGAGCACGTTGGGTGCGCCGGGCGTGCCGGAGTCGGGGCGCTCGACGCGAACGCCGGCCTCCGCCATTCGCGCCGCGAGCAGCGCCCCGCATCTTTCGAGCGCCGCGACCTCGCCCCACAGCGACTTCGACTGCACCACCTTTTGCAGGAAGCCGACCATCTCGTCGGCATGGGCGTCGACGTAGGCCCCGACGCGCTGTTCGATGTCCGCCGCCATGACCCGCCGCTCTCCCTTGATCCGTCGGCCTCGCAGTCTAGGTCACGCAATTGGTATATACAATACTATACATTCTTTCGAGCCGATGCCGGTGTCTGCGGCTCCGGAAGAACGATGCCGACGCGGCGCGCGGCTTCACCTTGGGAGTGTCGCGACTCCCCGCCCCGTAACCGCCTTGTCACGATCCGCCGCTAGTGCTGCAATCCGCGCAGCCAACGAGAAACGGGAGAGGCCAAGATGTTCCGTTCCCTCCGTCTTTTGTCCTTCGCCGCGGCGATCGCTTTCGCCGGGCCGGCGCTCGCCGAAACGGTCACGCTCACCTTCGTCCAGACCAACGACATCGACCGCATGGAGGAGGAGGACGGCCGCGGCGGCTTCGCGCGGCTCGCGGCGGTGGTGAAGGCCGAACGCGCCAGGGGCGGCCCGACCTTCTTCGTTCACTCCGGCGACACCATCTCGCCCTCGCTTCTCTCCGGCATCGACAAGGGCGTTCACATCATCGACATCCTGAACCACATGGGCGTCGACGTGATGGTGCCGGGCAATCACGAGTTCGACTTCGGGCCGGACGTGTTCCGCGCGCGGATCGCCGAGGCGACCTTCCCGGTCGTGTCGAGCAACATCCTCGAGCCGGACGGCACGGCACCGAAGAACACCGTCGACACGCGCGTTGTCGACGTGGGCGGCGTCAAGGTCGGGTTCTACGGGCTCACCACCGAGGACACCCCGGTCGTCTCCAGCCCCGGCGACATCACCTTCGCCCCGTCCGTCGAGGTCGGCATCGCCCGCGCGGCGGCGCTTCGCGAGGCCGGCGCCGACTTCGTGGTCGCGGTGGTCCATACGCCGATCGACGTCGACATGGGCCTGGTCCGGGCCGGGGCCGCCGACCTGATCCTCTCCGGCCACGACGAGCACCTGCTCGCCTATTACAACGGCAAGGTCGCCATGACCGAGTCCAAGTCGCAGGCGGAGTTCGCCATCGTCACGGAGATCACGCTCAACAAGGAGGAGGAGGACGGCAAGGTGTCGGTCGACTGGTGGCCGGCCTTCCGCATCGTCGACACCGCGACCGTCGAGCCCGATCCTGACATCGCGGCGCTTGTCGCGAGCTATACCGACAAGCTCGACGCCGAGCTCAAGATCGAGATCGGCACGACGACCACTCCGCTCGACAGCCGTCGCGCCACGGTGCGCGGCCAGGAGGCGGCAATCGGCAACCTCATCGCCGACGCGATCCGCGAGGCGGTCGGTGCCGATGTCGCCATCACCAACGGCGGCGGCATCCGCGGCGACAAGGAATATCCGGCGGGGTCGAAGCTCACCCGCGGCGACGTCTTCGCCGAGCTGCCCTTCGGCAACAAGACGGTGAAGCTCGAGCTTACCGGCGCCGACATCAGGGCGGCGCTCGAGAACGGCTTCAGCCAGGTCGAGACCGGCGGCGGTCGCTTCCCGCAGGTATCGGGCCTCACCGTCACCATCAATCCCGGCCGTCCGGCGGGGACACGGATCGTTTCGGTCATGGTCGGCGGCGCGCCGCTCGACGATGGGAAGACCTATACGCTCGCCACCAACGACTTCATGGCGAACGGCGGCGACGGCTATGCGGTGTTCAAGTCGGCAAAGCCGCTGATCAACCCGATCGACGCCACGCTGATGGCCTCGCAGGTGATCGACTACATCGCCAGGAAGGGCACGGTCGCCCCGGCGCCCGAGGGTCGCATCGTCATCGAATAGGCCGCGACGCGTGGAGTGGGGCGCCGCTCGGCCCTCAGCGCATGCCGTCGATGATCTTCCGGTGGCCGTCGAAGATGCGGGTTGCCACCGCCGGATCGGGATCGGTCGTCGATACCCCTTCCTCGTGGCTGCCGCCGAGGATGATGCCGTCGCTCCGCGGGAACATGTACAGGAACTGCGGGCCGTTCAGGTAGCAGTAGTCGATGTTCGCCTGCGGCCGGAGAAGGGTGAGCTGCCCCTTGATCGGGACGAGTTCCTCGTCGCCGAACAGCGCCTTGGCGCCGAGACCGGTGCAGTTGAAAAGCAGCGGTTCGGCGAGCGTGGCAAGCTCCTCGCGCGCGCCGAAGGACCGCACCGCGATCTTCCCGCCGCGGGCGAGGAAGTCGTCGACCAGCCGGGGCAGGAAGATGTTGGTTGCCGCGATCATCGTCGGAAAGCTTGCCGCGTACCGGGTCGGGAACGGGTGCTCGCCGGGTCCGTACGTGGTGAGCGGGTAGAGCTCCGGCGTCACGGCGAAGTCCGGCGGCTGCGTCTGCGGCTCGTCGCCGATCATGTAGAACGTCAGCCAGTCGACGCCGTAGTCGCGCCCGACGAAGGGCTGGAAGGTGCGATGAGCGAACCGCACCGCCTCTTGGAGCTGCGGCATGAACGGGCCGGTCAGCTGGTCGGTGTCGGCGATCTCGGTCACCCCGAACAGTCCTGCCGCGACGTTGGAGGTGGTGTCGGGCGGCAACGCCGCGGCATGGATGGTGACGCCGAAGCCGTGGTCCTGGAGCATTCGCGCCGTGGTCAGCCCGACCACGCCGCAGCCGATCACCGCTGCCTGGCGATGCGGCGTCTCGAGGGCGAGCCTGAGCGCCATGTTGGCGGTTCCCCAGGAAAGCGTCACACCGCAGCCGCCATGGCCGTAGTTGTGGATCACGGTCTTGTCGCCGAAATTCTCGGCGCGCACGACGAAGCCGGATCGGCGGAAGGGGCGGAGGCCCGCGACCTTGCGGATGATCCGGTTCTCGGCGATGTCGACCTTGGGCAGCGACGTCACCGGCGTCGTCGCCGGTGATGAATCCTGCGCGCGCGCCGCCGGGGCCGGCATGGCGCCGGCAAGCGCGGCAAGCGCGCCAGCCTTCAACAGCGACCGGCGGTCCCATTGCGGCGTGGTCATGCGAAGCCCCCCGGCGCGTTCGCCTAAGGCCGGCAGAAACATACCCGAACTTCAGGCCGGGGGGTATCTACTCCGCCGCCTCCGCGAGCCGCGGCGCCCCGGCGAGGAAGGCGCCCTCGCGTTCGGTGGCGAGCGCCGTGGCCTTGGCCGCGCTCTCGGCCTTGATCGGCCCGTAGCCGCGGATCTTCTCCGGGTATTCGGCGAGCGCCGCCGCGGCGAGGTGGTTGTCGGCGCGGAGATGGATCGCGATCAGCGACAGCGTCTCCTCGTAGTCGGCGAGAAGGCGCCGCTCGAGCTTGCGGTCGGCCGAGTGGCGGAAGGGGTCGAGGACCGTGCCGCGAAGGCGCCGCATCGCCGAAAGCACCCTGAAGCCGCGGCGCATCCAGGATCCATACCTCGCCTTGGCCGGACGGCCGGTCGCCGGGTCCAGGCGGGCAAGGATCGGCGGGGCGAGATGGAACTCGAGTTTTCCCCATGATGCGAACTCGCGGCGGAGCTGCGTCTCGAACGAGCCGTCCGCGTAGAGCCGGGCCACCTCGTACTCGTCCTTGATCGCCATCAGCCGGAAGAGGTTGACCGCCACGGCCCGGGCCAGCGCATCGCTGCCGGGAGCAATGCGCTGCTCGGCCTCGCGGATGCGGTTGACCGCGGCACTGTAGCGCCGGGCATAGGCCTCGTCCTGGTAGGCGGCGAGGAAACGTGCCCGCCTCTCCACCAGCGCGTCCACCGTCTCCGGCGCCGCCTCCTCGCGACCCGATCGCCGCCGCGCCGCCGCGGCCACCTTGTCCGGCTCGACCGCGGCCCTCCGGCCCCAGGCGAAGGCCGCCTTGTTCATGTCGACGTCGACGCCGTTGAGTTCGATCGCCCGTTCGATCGCCGCCGCCGTGACCGGGATCGCCCCCGACTGCCAGGCAAGGCCGAGCATGAACATGTTGGTGGCGATGGCATCGCCGAGGAGCGCCGTCGCCGTCTCCGTCGCCTCGATCGCACGGGTATGGGCCGCCCCGGCCCTTCCCGAGATCGCGGCAAGCAGCCGCTCCTTCGGAAGCCGCATGTCCGGGTCGCGGGTGAACTCGCCCGGGTAGGTCTCGTGGGTGTTGACGAAGACCCGGGTGCGGTTGGGGCGGATCGCGGCGAGCGACCGCGCGCTTCCCGCCACCACCATGTCGCAGGCGAGAACCGTGTCGGCGCCGCCGGCGGCGATGCGGATCGCCTTGATGCTCGAGGGCGTTGGCGCGATCCGGACGTGGCTGGTCACCGGCCCGCCCTTTTGCGCGAGCCCGGCCATGTCGATCACGCCCGCGCCCTTGCCCTCGAGATGCGCCGCCATGGCGAGGATCGCGCCGATGGTCACCACGCCGGTGCCGCCGACGCCGGTGATCAGCATGGCGAATCCGTCCATGAGCTCGGGTGGGGTGATCGCGGGCAGGGTGAAGTCGATCCCGGTCGACGGCTCGTGTCGCCTGGCACCATGCACGGTGACAAAGCTCGGGCAGAATCCCTTGAGGCAGGAAAAGTCCTTGTTGCAGGACGACTGGTCGATGGCGCGCTTTCGCCCGTATTCGGTCTCCACCGGAACGATGGCGACGCAGTTCGACTGCACGCCGCAATCGCCGCAGCCCTCGCAGACCAGCTCGTTGATGACGATGCGCTGATCCGGGTCGGGGTACTTGCCCCGCTTCCGCCGCCGGCGCTTCTCGGCGGCGCAGGTCTGGTCATAGATCAGGACCGAGGTGCCCTTGACGTTCATGAATTCCTTCTGCACCGCGTTGAGGTCATCGCGGTGATGGAAGGTGACATGA
>DASSPO010000292.1:0-7011 GCA_035699585.1 Bauldia sp. | reverse complement strand
TCACGATGATCCCTGAACGTGCCGCGAGCATGTCGGGGAGCACAGCCTTGCACGACAGGAACGCGCTGGTGAGATTGAGGGCAAGGCACTCGTTGAAGAGCGCGAGGTCGCAATCGACAACGCTCGTCCGGCGGATCAGACCGCCGGCGTTGGCGATCAGGATTTGCACTGGGCCAAGCCGTCGCTTCACCTCGTCGACAAGCCTCTCGGCCGCGTCCGCTTCCGTGAGGTCGCTACGGATAGGGAGCGCGCCGGTCTGCACAGCAAGCTCCTTCGCCCCGGTTTCGCTGTTCAAATAGCTGAAGGCGACCTTCGCGCCCTCGCGTGCAAAGGCTTCGACGATGCCCCTTCCGATCCCGGAGGCGCCGCCGCTAACGAGCACGACCTTGCCTTCAAGTTCCCTATCCATGGCGTTCCTCCGGCGCTCCCGCAGAGGCCCGCTGAACCAGATGCGGCTGCAAGATGACATGGCTCGGCGGTCTGTCAGGATCATCGCGGAGCCGGCGGCTGAGGAGGTCGACGGCAGCCTCGCCGAGCAATTCAGTCGGCTGGTGAACGGTTGTGAGGGCCGGCTGGAACAGGCTCCCGAGGAGGATGTCATCAATACCGACCACCGAAACCTCGGCAGGCACCGATAGGTCGAGGTCACGGGCGGCGGCGCAGGCGCCGAGCGCGTGCATGTCGTTGAACGCGACAATGCCGGTCGGACGCTCGGCCCGGCTGAGAAGTTCGGTGGCCGCGGTCTTGCCGTGTTCGGCTGCGTTGGTGTCGTCGAAGCCGAAGGCAGCCGGAGTCGCGGCGATCAAGCTCGGATCGTGTTCGATGCCGGACTCCGCCAGCGCATCGAGAAAGCCGCGCTGCCGCTCTTGGCGCGAAGCAGTCGGCGTGGCTCCCGAGATGTAGCCGATGCGGGTGTGGCCGAGCTCGATCAGGTGACGTGTCGCGATGTATCCGGCGGCCCGGTTATCGACACTGACGCTGTCGACGGGAATCTCAACGCCGTTGAGCGTCGCGCCGAGATCGAGGGCGACGATCCTCAGGCCGCGCTCGACGAGATCGTCGAAATGACCGAGATGAAACGGCGAGGAAGCGACGATCAGGCCGCGGATGCCGAGATCGAGCAGGTCCGACGCGTACCGACGTTCCCGCTCTGGATCGCGGAGCGTGTTGCCGAGCACCACCTGCAAGCCGCGCGCTTCTGCCGCCACTTCTACGGCGCGGGCCATTGCCCCGTGCGACGGGTTGGCGACGGACGGCACTAGCAATCCAAGGATCGGCACGATGCCGGTCTTGAGTTGCCGCGCGGCCCAATGCGGACGGTATCCAAGCTTCCCGATCGCCTCCTCGATCCGCTGCACGGTATCGCGCGACATCCGGTCGGAACGTCCGTTCAGGAGGTTCGACACCGTGCTCACCGAAGTCCCGGCAAGCGTCGCTACATCGGAGATTCGCGGCCGGCTCGCCATTTAAGAACGACGCTCCAAGGGTGGTCTGTTCAGATCCAGACCCGCGGCGTCGGGATATCGCAAGCGAGGCTCCTTGAAGGTGTATCGATCTAGTAGATCGTTCTATCGGTTAATCGGTCTGAGCACAATCGCTTAAAGAAAGCGGGCGGGTGGGATGGGCCCGCCCGCAAGCGGTCAAGGCATTTGGCATCAGACGATGGAAGGGAAGGCGCTCCATCGGCGGATCCGAACGGTCCCGAGATTAAGCCCTATGGCCTCATCTCAAGCATTCGTGGTGCGGTGTTCGGTAGGCGTTTGGTGCTCCCGAACGCTACTAGACGCGAGAAGATTTCCAATGACAGCCATCGACCGCAGTTCTTCTGAGGTTCGCCGGCATCATCTCAACATCCTGTGATCGTTGTTGTTTAGCCGGCAAAGGTTTTGTCTTTGACTCTGCGACATCGGAGGCGCGTAATCAATTGATCGCCGACTCCCGGCGATCAACTCTGGGAGGATACAATGAAAACAATAAGTCGCAGATCAGCGCTCGCGCTTGGCGCCACGATGGTGGCAGCGCCCGTGATCCCATTTGCCACGCCTGCGATGGCCCAGAAGTACAGCCCGACCGACGGGACGGAGTTGTTCCCCGGTGTTCGGCTCGTGACTCTGGGCACTCAGGAATCACGGATCAAAGGGTATAAGACCGTGGCGATGGAAGACGTCGTCTTCCAGCCAAAGGGAAGCATCCCCCTGGGCGATGTCATGGCCGACGACATGGTTTGCACAGTCACGCAAGGGGAGTTGGACATTACGGCGGGCGATATGACGTTCACCGCCAAGGAGAGCGACGTTTGGAGCTGCGCCAAGGGTAGCACCAAGGAGAGCGCCACAAACAATGGAACCGCGGTCGCCGTCATGCGGGTGATCAATCTGAAAGCGTGACACCGTTCACTCGATGAGGGGTCCGGTCAACCGAGACCCCTCGTCACCTGCTTCCGCACGAAGCTGTCGCGATTGCGTTGGATCGGCAGGCGGCCCGGAGACAGCGTAGAGGCTATTGGCGGGCAGAAGGTCCCGCAACAGCAGGCAAGCCTCGCGCGTCTGCGCTGACGAAGCGGAAGTCGAAGCGCGTCGAACGTCACACTCGTTGGCGCCTCGTCCCAACGCCTTGCAAGGGCTCAATTTCCCAAGACCCGACACTCGAGAACTCGGCGGGAGGTGCTATCAGTCGGGCGATACGGGTGCGCGTCATCTCGGCTCGACCTCGATGAGAGAGAGACCGTGCCGCGGCAGTTCAAAGCCTAGTTTGATCTGCCCTTCATCAGCCACCACTTCAGCCTCCGGGACGAGCAGTTCGAGGCCGTCGGCCGCCTTCAAGGCGCGGTACCCTTCCGCCGATGGTGGCTGTGGGGATCCCATCCGTTGCCAGAGATCATGGGCGTTGGAGTGCCTCCGGTCGATGCGATGATGCCTGCAAACGTGTCGGACGGCTGCGAGGCCGGAGACGGTGAGTTCGACCGTCACGCCGCCTTCGTATGGCAGGTCGTCGTCGTGGTAGTTCCAGACGAGGATCGCAAGGCGATTGGCAGATCGCGTCGCCACGAGATCCACGTTCGGCGCCGGGACTGCGCCATCCGCGAGGATGGTATCGAGCCGTCGAGCGCCGGTGCTCGTCGTGGCAACGCGCTCGTCGCCGAGCCGGCCGAGCATGCGGAAGGCGTTCAAGACGGGCTTGGCGATGCCGTTTGTGGCGAGTTCGCGATATCCGGCAAAGAACGGTTCGCCGGGGAAAGTGAAAGCCCAGGTGACGGCACCTTCGATCTCGATTCCGGCGCGCCCGGCCAGTTGGAGAGTGCGCATCATCGCCTCGACAACGCTCGCTCCGTAGAGTGGCCCCTCGCGATAGGCATTGGCCGGATGGGTCGCGGCCGGGCAGGCAGCGCATCCCTCGGGGTCAGACTCGCCGAGGATGACGGGTATGCCGTTGAGCTCCGCGAACTCCTCGACGATGGAAAGGCCGGCCTCGATCGCCGCGAGCTGTCGGGACAGCCCCATGCGGACGTGGCTGTCGATCATCTCCGGTTTGCCCTTGGCATGGAAGGCGACGAAGTCGAGCCGTGTGCCCATTCCGCCAGTCGCATGATTTCGCCCCTCGCTGCAATGGCGCAGGAAGGCACGGAGAAAGGCAGCGGCCTCCGGTGAGGTTGGTCCGCAGACATGGGGGCCTCCCACTCGTGCCTCCGGGATCGCCCTCCGGATCGCCGCATCCGCGACATCATGCAATCGGCAGAAGTCGTCGACCGAACCCCGCCAGTAAAGTCCGTCCGGCTCGTTCCAGATTTCCCAAGGCCAGTCGCGAACCCGTGCCATCCCGTACCGGTCGACCATGTGACCCGCCCATGCCTCGATCAGCGCGCCCCAGAGGCGGTAGTCCCGCGGCGGCCACGCCCAGCCGGTGGTGATGCCGGTTCGCGGGAAGTCGTGGCGATAGGGCGGGAGACCGGTCGTTAGGGCCTCGGGCATAAACCCGGCCTGGACGAAAGGCGTGATACCCGTCTCGACGAAAGCGTCGAAGATGCTGTCAAGGATGGTCCAGGAATAGGCGGGCTGGCCCACAGCGTCCTCGCTATAGACGCCCGTCGAGCCCCACTTCAGTGCCGGCGTGCCGTCGCCGGACGTCAGGAGATTGTGGACGCGGATATGAACCGGACCGTGGTGGAGCGCGGCGAGATCGGCGAGTAGTGCCCGGCCCTCCGGCGTCGTCGTGTAGTTCGGCTCGTCATAGCCGAACCAGTTCCAGATCGGCCGCCAGGGACCGATTGGCCGGTTCGCATCGACCTTCATGACCACTATCGGGAGGACGTCACGCAATGTGGCCGCTCAGGCGGTTGCTTGCCAGGCGCCCTCGACGAAGATCGCCTCCAGCGGTCCCGGCCAGGGTGGCATGGTGACCCCGACCGCCTCCAGCGGCTCGTCCTCGTCGGCGCGGAACTGGAAGGCGGTGCCGGCCGGGATGTCGATCGACATGCCGGAATGAACCTCGATCACCGATTCGCCGGTTTCGTCCTTCCGCCACATCCGCCCGCGCCCCGAGACGAAGTACCAGAGCTCCTCTACGGTCGCGTGGCGAATGGCGCGTGAGATGGCTCGGGGCGCGAGCCGAAAGTGTGCCATGCTGCCGCGGCTGAGGGCCACGAGGAGCCGCACCTCCGAGCCATCCGGGGCTATGACGTCGGCCGCCTCACCGAGCCTGCGCTGTCCGAACCGTGCCAAGCCTGCCTCCCGCCCGAAAATATTCGGCTACGCTCGCAGAAAATTCTTGATTGTGAAGCCAATCGCGCATACGTACCGCCTGCCCAATTTCGCACGTGCCTGTGGTCGCAGGAAGTCCGAGGGCGAACCGCCGGGAATGAGTCCCGGACGCTTCGAAGGACGCGGCTTAAAGCAACGACGTAGCGGGCTTTTTTGGTCTCTGCCGGCTCTCCACAAGCCGGGGTTACTGAAGAGGCATCTACATCTTGCCGGGCGTGCGGTGCGGGGCTTCCCCAATCCAAGCGAAGGCAGCGACAGACCGGACAGCCCTGTCCGCCTGACGACTGACCAACCGGAAAACCAGCCGGCGATGAGCCGGCAAACCGGGTCGCGATTTCCGCGGGGCGCGCCGTCTCCACAGCGGCGTCCGTGGCAAAGCGGTCCGGCGGTTTCAACCCGTTGCTTGGGGAGCGCCCTGAGAATGACCGACCGCATCCGCGACTTCCTCCGACTCCGACGTCCCGAGGGCCCCTGCCTCGTCATCGACCTCGAGGTCGTGCGCGAGAACTACTATGCGTTTGCCCGGGCGCTTCCCGACAGCCGCGTCTTTTACGCAGTAAAGGCGAACCCTGACCCGGCGGTACTGAAGCTCCTCGCCGAGCTCGGCTCCTCGTTCGATTGCGCCAGCGTCGCCGAAATCGACATGGCGCTCGCCGCCGGCGCGACGCCGGACCGCATCTCTTACGGCAATACCATCAAGAAGGAGCGCGACGTCGCCGAGGCGTTCGCGAGGGGCATCCGCATGTTCGCCGTCGACTGCGTCGAGGAGGCCGACAAGGTCGCCCGCGCCGCCCCGGGAGCCCGCGTCTTCTGCCGCATCCTCTGCGACTGCGTCGGCGCCGAATGGCCACTGTCGCGGAAGTTCGGCTGCACGCCGGAGATGGCGGTCGACGTTCTGGAGCATGCTCACCGCTCGGGCCTTGAGGCCTATGGCGTCTCCTTCCATGTCGGTTCGCAGCAGCCGAACCCGAAGGCCTGGGACGTTGCGCTTAAGGCTACGAGCGGCGTGTTCCGCACGCTGTCGGAACGCGGCATCCAGCTCAAGATGGTCAACCTCGGTGGCGGCTTCCCCGCGCGCTATCTCCGCGACGTACCCGCAGTGAAGACCTACGGCCGCGCCATCTTTACCGCGCTCCGCAAGCACTTCGGCAACCGTATCCCGGAAACGATCATCGAGCCGGGCCGCGGCATGGTCGGCGATGCCGGCGTGATCAAGGCCGAGGTGGTGTTGATCTCGAAGAAGTCGGCCGCAGACCAGCAGCGCTGGGTCTATCTCGACATCGGCAAGTTCGGCGGCCTCGCCGAGACGATGGACGAGGCGATTCGCTATCCGATCCGCACCGTCCATGATGGCGAGCGCACGGCACCCTGCGTCATCGCCGGACCGACCTGTGATTCGGCGGATGTCCTCTACGAGAAGACGCCGTACGAGCTGCCGATTTCGCTTCAGGTCGGCGACGAGGTGCTGATCGAGGGAACGGGAGCCTACACCCAGACCTATTCGGCGGTCGCCTTCAATGGCTTCGAGCCGCTCCGATCCTACGTGATCTGAGCGCGCGCCCCCCATCTCACCGAAAAACCCGGCGCCCGGCGAAAAACCGGGCCTGTCGCTGACCTCTCCTCGACTTGTGAGAGTGCCGCAGACCGAACCCGGTGGTCGATTCCGGTTCGCCGGAACACCGACAAGCTCCTCGCAGGAAATAGGACGATGATCCGCATCGAGACCGAAGCCGCCAACGATGTCATGGCCCGCGAGGCGCTTCTCGACCGGGTGATGGGCAAAGCGCGCGTGCTGAAGCCTTCGGAGCGTCTGCGTGAGGGACGTCGGCCGGCGGAAGGGCTGGCGCTGGTGGCGCGCGAGGGCGAGCGTGTGGTCGGATCGGTCCGGCTCTGGCACGTCGGGGCGGGCGGCGTTCCCGCCCTGTTGCTTGGTCCGCTTGCCATCGATCCCGCGCTTCAGGGCCGCGGTGTCGGCAGCGGGCTGATGCAGGTCGCCCTCAACCGGGCAGCGCTCGCCGGCCACGAGGCGGTTATCCTGGTTGGCGACCCGGAGTACTACGAGCGCTTCGGCTTTACCCGATCTCCGACAAGCCGGCTGATCATGCCGGGCCCGGTGGACCGCCGTCGTTTTCTCGGCATCGAGCTGGCGCGGGGCTCGCTCGCTGGCGCCGAGGGGCGCGTCGTCGCGGCCGGTCCATGCGATCCGGCCGCCGCGCTTCGCATCGCCGCGTAGCCGCGATCACACATCAGTGAA
>DASSPO010000291.1:0-3990 GCA_035699585.1 Bauldia sp. | reverse complement strand
GACCGTCTCCGGCGTCTGGAAGGCGTAGAGATAGGGCACGAAGGCGACCCCCCAGAACCAGCGACCGGGAATGTTGGCGAAGCCGATGATGCCGCTTTCTGGCTTGTTCACCTTGGCGGCGGCATTCCGCATGAAGTCGGTGTTGAACTCGGGGTCGAAGCGGGGCGGCATGACGATTCCGGCTTCTTCGGCCATGTCCTTGCGGAACGTGGTGCCGACCGGTGCGGCGCCGATCGGGATGTTGTAGAGGGTGTCGTTGTAGACCCCGGCGCCGCTCAGCACGCGCGGAAGGAAATCGTCGAGGTCGTAGTCGGGCGCGGTCAAGTCGGGATTCTTGACGTATTTCATCACCGGCTCGAGGAACCCGGCCGCCGCGTACTCGGCGAGCCACATGACGTCGACGGCGAACACGTCGTAACGTCCGGTACCCTGCTGCATGTCGACCAGCGTCTTCTCGCGCGTCTGGTCGAAGGGCGATTCGTCAACATTGACCTTGATGCCGTATTCCTTCTCGAACTCCGGCAGCAGCTTCCAGATTGCCGAGAACTGTGGCATGGCCGGCGCCAGCACGTTGAGTTCAGTGCCGGCGAACTGCTTCTGATATTCGGTCTGCGCGAGCCCCGGGGACGCCAGGCACGGAAGGGCGACCGCCGCCGCTCCCACACTCCTCAACCACCTCTGCGACATCTGTTCCTCCTGTTTCTCGCCACGTTTGTTGCGGTCGGTCGCCCGTGACGCTGCGGCCGATCAGTTGATGGTGACCTCTCTTCTCGAAAATGCCGCGTAAGCCACGGTCCTCCGTGTTTCGCTGTCGAAGAGGTAGATGCTGTCGGGATCGAGCCGGAAGCTGATCGGCGCTCCGTTGTCGGTCGCGTAGTGCCGCGCCTCGTCGGTGGTCGTCATCACCCGGACAATGCGGTCGGGAGCGATCTCGATGTCGAAGATCGCGCGTGAGCCGAGCGTCTCGACAGCGTAGACCTGGCCGTGGACCGTGCGCTCGCCCTGATCGCCCGGCGGACAAAGGGCGAGATGCTGAGGCCGCACGCCGAGGGTGAAGCTTCTCGTCTTTGAGCCGGCGACGCCAGACCGCACCACCCACTCCCTGCTCACCGGGACGAGCGAGGTGCCGATTTCGATCAAGCAGCGTCCGTCTTCCTCGATCAGCGATACCGGGATGGTGTTGGTCTTGGGCTCGCCGACGAAAGTCGCCGCGAATTCACTCACCGGCCGGTCGAAAAGGTCGTGCGGCTCGCCGACCTGCTCGATGCGGCCCTGGTTCAAGAGCACGATGCGGTCGGCCATGGTCATGGCCTCGAGCTGGTCGTGCGAGACATAGAGCATGGTGGCGCGGAACTCGCGCTGCAGCCTTTTGAATTCCACCCGCATGCGCGCGCGAAGCTGCGCGTCGAGATGCGAGATCGGCTCGTCGAGCAAGTAGACGTCGGCCTGTCGGACCAATGCCCGGCCGATCGCCACGCGCTGCATCTGGCCGCCCGAGAGCTGAAAGGGCAGGCGGTCGAGAAGTTCGCCGATCTGCAGGACGGAAGCGACCGAGTCGATCCGCTCCCGCATTTCGGCCGGCTTCATCCGCCGGATCCGGAGCGGGTAGGCAAGGTTCTCGAAGACCGAGAGATGGGGGAAGAGCGAATGCTTGTCGTAGACCATCGCGACGTTCCGTTCGCGCGGCATGGCATCCACGACACTGCGTCCGCCGATCAGGATATCGGCCCCCGTATCGGCATCCTCGAGTCCCGCCACCAGTCGGAGCGTCGTGGTCTTGCCGGCGCCGGACGGGCCGAGGATGAACACCGCCTCCCGATCCGCCACCTCGAACGAAATCCCGCCCACGGCCACGGTGCCGTTCTTGAATGTCTTTCGAAGATTGCGGACCTCTAGAGACGCCATTGCTCTATCGCCGCGGCCTCGCCGCGCGGTCCCAGCACTTCGTCCGGGCGTACCGGCTCGGGGGCTCCGGAGCGCCGTCTCAAGGGCAGCGCGGTACCACTGTCGGCAGCATTGCTTCGAGACCCACCCACCCCGGCGTTTCCTTGTTTCTTGTCCTCGAGTCCCCGATCAGAAAGCCGCAGAACCGAGCCATTTATACGATCATAAAGCAAATTCCATTTCTAATCAACATCATCGAAAGAAATTCTACCGATGGACAGTCCGAACCCTCGGCGGCCTCTTGAAAGCCTTTCGGGGATCACAGTGGGGTCCAGGGTGCCGCTTGGCCGAAAGGGCCCGGAGAACGTCCCGGGAAGCCTGCTAGAAGAGGGTGAACTGCGGCGTCAGCGACATTCTAGTCGCGAATGGGCCGAGTTCTTGTTGTCGGCTTCTCCCAGCATCCGATCGACGAGAACGCCTCAAGGATCGCACTCTTCACGGTGACCTGCCGCGGATGGCTCGGCCGTCTCCTCATTGTCACCGTGCGACACGTTCCGCCGACGCTCGAGCCAGTATCGTGGCCCGGGTGAATCTTCTCCGTTCGGCGTCGATCTGTCCGCGTATCGACCCCGGATTCGTCCGCAGCCTCCGTTGACCGGATCCCGCCAATCCAATAAGTCGCGCGCGCCAAGAATTATCTCAATCGAAAAAAATTCTTGCAATAGAGAAAATCCTGGCGTTCTATTCAGGCCAGACGCGGCCCGCAGTTTGGAGGTGCGGCGTCGAACAAGGGGAGGATTGCATGACGAAGGGTTCGCTCCGCGTCCTTGCGATGGGCGCCGTTCTGATGAGCGTGGCTTCGGTGGCCCATGCCGACATTAGTGTCGGTACTGCCGGGCCAATGACGGGAGCCAATGCCTTCTTCGGCGTGAGCTGGATGAATGGCATGGATCTCGCCTTCAAGGAGATCAACGATGCCGGCGGAATCAATGGCGAGAAACTCGTGCTCGAACGCCAGGACGATCAGGCCGACCCGCGTCAGGGCACACTCATTGCGCAGCGCTTCTGCGACGACGCAAGTATTGTCGCCGTGTTCGGTCACCTGAACAGCGGCGTCACCATCCCGGCCTCGCCGATCTATTCGAGCTGCGACCTTGCAGTGGTCACGACCTCGACGAATCCGCGGGTCACCGAGGGCGGGTTCACCAACATCTTCCAGATCATGGGCAATGACTATGTCCAGGGGAGGCTGCCGGCGAACTACGCGATCGACAAGGGCCTGAAGAAGGCGGCAGTGATCCACGACAAGACGGCTTTCGGCCAAGGCGTTGCCGACATCTTCGCCAGCTCGTTCAAGGAGCGTGGCGGCGAGATCACATCGGTGTCAGGCGTTGCAGCGACCGACGTCGACTTTTCCGCGGTCCTGTCCACGATTAAGCTCGAAGGCCCCGATGTCATCTACTACGGCGGCGGTATGCCGGCCGGCGGACTCATCCTCAAGCAAGCGCGCTCGCTCGGCATCGATGCCTTGTTCATCGGAGCGGATACCGTGTTCCTGCCCGACTTCATCGACACCGCCGGCAAGGACGCAGCGCAGGGCGCAATCGTTACCAACGCCGCGGCGCCGTTCGATGCCTCGAAGGAGCTCGGTGACTTCGCCGGCAAATACAAGGCCGTCTACAACGAAGAGCCCGGACCCTATTCGAGCTACGGATACACCATGGCCTATGTCCTCGCCGATGCGATCAAGAGGGCCGGTACGACGGAACGCAAGGCCATCATCACTGCCCTCCACGACACCGACTATGACAGCATCATCGGTCACATAAGGTTCGACGATAAAGGCGCGTTGATCGATCCGGTGCTGTACCTCTATGAAGTCGATGGCGGGGACTTCAAGCTCATCGGCGACAGCCGCAGCGACTAGACCCGGTCGGTGGGCGACCCGGTCGCTCGACGAGAGCGGCCGGGTCGCGGCTCAAGCGGCGGGGGAAGTCCTTGCTAGAGTTCCTCATCCAGCAGGGCATCGTGGCGCTCACCTTGGGCGCGATCTATTCCCTGATCGCGCTCGGCTACACGATGGTGTACGGCGTGCTGCGCCTGATC
>DASSPO010000290.1:0-2660 GCA_035699585.1 Bauldia sp. | reverse complement strand
CGGACGTGCCATGGCCAAGACAACACGACCGTCCTCGTCAAAAGCTTCGCTCCGACGCGCCTCGGT
This sequence comes from Bauldia sp., assembly GCA_035699585.1. Lineage (GTDB taxonomy): Bacteria > Pseudomonadota > Alphaproteobacteria > Rhizobiales > Kaistiaceae > Bauldia. The sequence goes on along the minus strand of DASSPO010000290.1, from coordinate 2,594 downwards.
CTGGCGCCGTTATGCCTATGCGTGGATCACGGTGGCCTTCTTCGTCCTCACCATCGCCGGCCATTGGATCTTCGGATGGTTCGCCTATGTCGCGGAACAGCGCGACCATGGCCGCCCGGTATCGACCGCCAGCTACATCATCGAGATGAGCCGGGACACGCTTGAGAATTGGCAGTCCGAGTTCCTACAGCTTCTCTGGCAGGTAGGCGGCCTCGCCCTCCTCCTCTATGTCGGCTCGCCGCAATCGGCGGAGGGGGACGAGCGGATCGAGGAGAAGCTTGACGCGCTCCTCAGGATCGCAGCTCGGGACAAGGCCGCAAAGATCATCGCCGACATCGACGAGCGATATGACCGCAAAGACCGGCACCATGCCTGAACGGTCGGATCCGCTACCTCAAAAAGATCCACGAAGGGGTTCCATTTCCCGCCCGCCGACGGCAGGATAGGGCGAGCAGAAGAACCGCCGGGAACGTGACATGGGTCCGGAGCACGGCGAGGACAGCCGAGGCCTGCTGCGCCTGGAACTTCCGCCGACGCCGCGTCACAGGCGTGGCGGCGCGCCGTCCGAACTTCACTCTTCCCGGCCATGACCGCGGAAGGAGCCAGACCGACATGAGAATCCTGGCTGCAGCCCTTGCCGTTGCGCTCGGCGTGGCCGCCGCACCAGCGCTCGCTGATCTCCGGATTGCCCCCTACAAGGACGAGCTGTTCCAATACCCCAAGGTTCTCGGAACGCTTCACGGCGGCGATTTCATCGTCGTCGAGTTCGATCAGACGCGCGACGTCAACGGCCGCGACGAGGTGCCGCTGAAGAAGGCCTTCGACAAGTTCGTCGACCTTAGCGTCAACGAGCAGAAGAAGGACATGCTCATCCGCCGCGACGGCGAGGTCGTGCAATTCCTCGCGGTGGGCAAGGCGGACGGCGGGGCGAAGATCGTCGTCATCTATCTCCACGGTCAGCACGGCGACCGCACGCTCGCCATGGAGGACCTTCGCTTCGGCGGCAACTTCAACCGCCTCAAGAACCTGATGGCGCGAAACGGCGGCGTCTATGTCTCGCCGGATTTCTCGAGCTTCGGTGCAAAGGGAGCGCGCGAGATCAAGGCCGTCATGGAGCACTACGCCGAGAACTCTCCCGGGGCGCCGATCTTCCTCGCCTGTGCCTCGACCGGCTGCAAGCTCGTCTTCCGCCTGCTCGAGGACCCGGAGGCGGCGGCGCTCCTCGGTGGCGTCATCCTTCACGGATCGCTGCCGCTCGGTTCCGGCCGCGAGGGAACGTTCTTCGACATCGAGGTCTTCAAGCAGCCGGGCAAGGAGGTTCCGATCTACATCGGCCATGCCAGCTCGGATCCGACGGTGCCCTGGGTGACGCAGGAGCTGTTCTTCAAGAACATCAAGGCGGCCGCGCCGGACTATCCCATCCGTTTCGAGCTGTTTAAGGGGCCGGATGCGGTGCATGGCACGCCGATCCGGATGATGGACTGGCGCTCCGTGCTCAACTGGATGCTCGAACAGAACGAGGCGCAGAGCTGAGCGGATCGTCGCGTCCCGCACGCCGGCCTCTGCTATCGGCTCCGCCGTCCCTCACACGTTGAACTTGAAGAGCAGAACGTCGCCGTCCTTGACGATGTAATCCTTGCCCTCGTCCCGCGCCTTGCCGGCCTCCTTCGCGGCCTGCTCGCCGCCCAGTGCCACGAAATCGTCGTAGGCGATGGTCTGGGCGCGAATGAAGCCCTTCTCGAAATCGCTGTGGATGACACCGGCCGCCTGCGGGGCGCGGGTACCGGCGGGGATGGTCCAGGCGCGCGCTTCCTTGGGCCCGGCGGTGAAATAGGTGTTGAGGTCGAGGAGGGCATAGCCGGCGCGGATCAGCCGGTCGAGACCGGGTTCCTGGAGGCCGAGGGAGGCAAGGAACTCGCGCTGTTCGTCGTCGGGAAGCTGGGCGATCTCCGCCTCGATTGCCGCCGAGATCACCACGCAGCCGGCACCTTCGGCCCTCGCCATCGCCTCGACCTTGGCTGAGAGGGTGTTGCCCGTCGCCGCGGAGGCTTCGTCGACGTTGGCGACGTAGAGCACCGGTTTGGCGGTGAGCAGATTGAGGGCGCGAAAGGCCTTCTCATCGCCCTCGGGAATCGCCATCCGCGCCGGCTTGCCGGCATTGAGCGCGGCGAGGGCCGCGTCCATCAGCGTCACCTCCGCCTTGGCTTCCTTGTCGCCGGTCTGCGCCCGCTTGCGGAGCGGCGTGACCCGGCGCTCGAGGCTCGCGAGGTCGGCGAGCATCAGCTCGGTGTTGACGGTTTCGGCATCCGACACAGGGTCGATGCGCCCTTCGACGTGGGTCACGTCGCTCCCCTCGAAACAGCGGAGCACATGAACGATCGCGTCGACCTCGCGGATGTTGGCGAGGAACTGATTGCCGAGACCTTCGCCCTTGGAAGCGCCGCGCACCAGCCCGGCGATGTCGACGAAACTGATCCGGGTCGGCACGACCTGGGCCGGCTTGACGATGGCGGCGATCCGGTCAAGACGCGGATCGGGGACCGCCACCTCGCCGGTATTGGGCTCGATGGTACAGAAGGGATAGTTTGCCGCCT
>DASSPO010000289.1:0-3740 GCA_035699585.1 Bauldia sp. | reverse complement strand
GGTCGGGGATATATCCATCCTTCGAAAGAACGGTCAGACGATGGAAACTCTCCACCCGCGACTTGGCGCGGCGTTGAAGGGCAACCTCCCCCGGTTCCCTCAAAATGATATACCGTCGATACAGAGCGGAGATACCCTGGTCGTGCCCTAAGGCCGGAATCTCGACACCTAGAGGCATATTGCCCTCTCTCATCACAATCCTGGCTCAGCGGCGAGATGGTCCCTTTCCCCGCATTAGCCTGGGAACAAGATGCTTAAGTTATCAGCCGGGTTAACACCGGCCCAGATGGGTCGATCCGCCTGATTGAAGGTGGCGCGACACTTCGCTTTCCCGCGAACTCACTCTCCATTTCGGGCGGCGTGGTAACGACTACGAGTGTGACACCAACTCCGTAGATGCGCGCCGCCATCGCCGCGGACACGGCTCCATCCGCTCGTCCGTTCGCTTGATGATCGACGATTTGCGTCCCCCAGCGGCGCGGGGGTTCAACGTTGAACGCCTCAGAAATTCAGAGAGAAGCGAATTGCGGCGCCATAATCGGGGTCCGCGTTCGCCACGTGGCCGGGATCCTTGCGCAGGAACAGGTTTCCGCCGATCCATCCGCTCCCGTCTAGAATGCTAGAGGAATAGCTGAACTCGCCGTCGATCTCGCGGCCGCTGGGAGACATCGAATAGCGTTGCCAGCTGTTGGTCGCCGTTTGCGTCTCATAATTCCAGGAAGTCGGCAGCAGCAGGTTGAAGCCGCCACTCTTCACCCGAAGCGGCTGAGAGAGCCGCAGGCCGAGCCGATCGCCGGAACTCAGTATGCCGCTCTTGGTAAGATCGAAGCCGTAAGCGGACGTCGCGAACTTCCCTCCGGCAAAATCGGTCCAGCCGCGACGCGCGGTCAGTCCGGCGCTGAAGCCGCTGCCCAGCGCGCGCCGTGCTTCCACATCCAAGAATAGAGTGCTGGAACCACCACCTCCCAGTGCGTCGCTGGTACGGCCACCGAGCACGGTTTCCTTCTCTTCGAGCCTGCCAATTCCAGCCGAAAGCCAGTTTCTGCCGAGGTCGCGGTCGATCGAAACGCCGTTCCACCGATAAGGCGACCCGGACGCGCTGGTGCGGGTATCGTTCCACACATTGCCCGTCTCGGCTGAGACGGTGAGACCATAATCGCCAACCTGCCTCCGAAGCGCCATTCCCGCGCCTCGAGAGACCGCGAATCCCGGATTGGCAGTGATGTCCTTCGCGATCAGAAATGCGCCTGCCTGCGCGCCGGTCAGCCGCCGTTCGAGCGCCTTGGCTCCCTCGCGGAAACCGAAAGCAGCCGCCGTGTCCCGGTCGAGTTGTGCAACCGCCGAGCCGGCGATCAGGCGAGCCGAACGCGCATCCTCCGGCCCAATGCCGAGACGATCAATCGAATAGCCAAGCTGCCGGTCCCGGTCCTGTGACACCGTCATCGCGACGCTCACGGGCCCCGCTGCTCCGCCCGCATATTTCACATTTCCCTGCAGGGCCTGCGCGAGTGGTTTCTCTGCAGGAGCGGCTCGCAACGTCTTCGCGAAGTCGATTGCGAACGCCCGATCGTATCCGTCAAGGATCACAGCCCCGAACGATCCCGGGAGCTTCGCGCCGCCCCCGTCTCCGGCCGCCGGCGGAAGGTCGCTCCCACCGGTCACCAGGACTTCTTGTCCGGCGAGGCTCGTCTGGCCGATCGGCTTGAACGCTCGATCTAGATTCATTCGGCCCCGTCCGTAGATCGAGTCCGTCCCGATAGCGCCAAGGTCGTCCGCAGTCGTGAAGAGGATGTCGACGATCTGCCGCGCTGTAAGGTTCGGGAATGCCTGCGCCAGCAACGCCACCGCGCCGCTGATCGCCGGAGCCGAAAAACTCGTTCCCGACCACGCGTAGGTCTGGCCGTCGGCTCCAGGCGCGCGGACGCGATACCCAAGCGCGGCCAGATAAAAGTTCGAACCCGTCCCTGCTCGGTTGGAAAAGGTCGAGATCTGGTTGATGTCCGTGCCAGTTCCGCTCGCAACACCGACCGACCCGGCAATGATCACCTGCCCCGGATAAGTCTGGGCAGGAATCAGAGCAAATGGATCCGGATTAACGCCCTCGGGCTTTTCGCCGTCGTTGCCGGCCGAAATGACGACGATGATCCCGGCATTCACCGCTCTGGAAATTGCTGACATGAGCTGGCTGCTCGGAGTCGAACCGCCCAGCGACATGTTGATCACCTTGGCGCCCGCGAGACGAGCGGCATCGATCCCGGCAGCGATTGCCGGATCGTAGAAGGTGCAGCCATTTCCACTGGTATCGGCGCAGCTTCCTGGCTGGTCCGCCTTCATCGCGATAATCGTTGCGTCGAAGGCCACACCTTGGATGTTGATGTCGTCCCTGGCTGCGGCGGCAACGGCGCTGACTGCCGTTCCGTGGCCATCTTCGTCGCCGAGAGGACGAGTGCCCGCCACGTCGCGGCTGGCGGGATCGATCTTGCCTGCAAATTCTGTGTTGGTTGTGCTGATCCCGCTGTCGATCACCGCGACCTTGATGCCCTTGCCGGTCGCCCCCGCATTGTATGCGGACAGCGCGTTCGCAGCGACTGCCGCGTTTGATCGCTGATACTCCGCCGTATTGTAGTTCACCGACGGGCTCGGTGTGGGCGTAGGCGTCGGAGTTGGGGTCGGCGTGGGCGTCGGCGTCGGAGCGACCGGCGTCGGCGTCGGCGCTGGCCGCGAACCGCTTCCCCCTCCCCCGCAAGAACTGACCGAAAAAGCGATCGCGACTACGCAGACGCTCGTCGAAAGAACACGCTTTTGCATTTGCACTCCGCCCAAGCCGTTGAATACGCACGGCTTCCCGGAGCACGCTATGCCTTTGAAAAGCTTTCATTTTGCTGACTGGTGCTGCTGATGCGGGCAAGGGGTGGGAAGCGCACATTCGCTGCTGCTTCAAGGCGGAATCGAAGCGATAGTCGTTCATCCGACATTTGGTGAACGCCGCCAGCGAGCATATCATCGCGCTTGGCCGATCCAGTATTGAGGAAGTCGGCGACGGAGAGCCGTAATTTGCGCTCCCGCTGAGTAGAGGGGCTTTTCCTGTGTCGAACGACCTTGAGTATTATCGCCAGCGCGCAACCGCAGAACGCAAGCTGGCCCTAGCAGCCGATCGTCAGGAGGTTGCCGAAATCCACCTCGAGCTTGCACGTTTGTATGACGCGCTCGTCGACCAACCGGGTATCAGGCCGAAGCTTCACATCTCCACCCAACAGCGTAAATCTGGCTAGGTTCGGGGTGTCAGCTGAAGCCGACACCTTACTCCGGCGATCCGTCGGACATCGCCTGTCCTGGTGCCTCGGAGGTAAGCGGGAGGGGTTCGACGATTCCGACCCTGCCTCGCTCTGACCAAATCTCGGCGGATAGGTCCGGCACCCGCTTAGAGGCCTTCTCGATGACTTCGAGGAGATCCAGTCCGGTCAAAGACTCAGAATGCTCAAGCTTATTATGGCGCAGGTAAAGGACACGAAACTTTTGCATGCACCAGTAACGCTCAGCGACTTGAGAGACTGCGGCTCCTCGACCCCCAACCATCGCTTTCTGAAGCCGCGGCCTACGCTCCGGATCGCCTTTCCTAGTCGCCTTCCCGCTTAGGCTTCGTGTTCCTCTCAAATGCGCAAGCCACGACCTTCTTTCGCGTTGCGTCGTGTGTCGAGACCATACTGCCCCGTCTATTTGCAAGCTCATCCGGCGTTCAC
>DASSPO010000288.1:0-28406 GCA_035699585.1 Bauldia sp. | reverse complement strand
ACGATCGATATGTGCTATTGGCATCAATATCCGACCAGCAAGGTGGTGGCCTGCTGGACCCTCACAAAGCAACCCTGAATGACCGGGGGCGGCGGCTTTCTTAGTCGAGACGCCCGCGCAGACGCCAGGCGATAGCGTCCTCCAGCCGGTCGTCCCCCCAGAAGAGCTCGCCGTCCACCACGAATGTGGGCGAACCAAAAATGCCGATCCGTCGAGCCTCGTCCGTCGCGGCCTGATAGGCGAGGGCAGTCCCGCCGGTCTCCGTCGCCGCGAGCACGCGCACTGGCGCGTGGCCCGCGGCGACGATGCTTGCGGAAAGGTTGGGGTCGGTTCCCGCCTCCTCGCCCTGTTCGATCCAGCGCCGGTAGGTTTCTCTCAAGTAAGGCTCGCACCAGCCTTCAGCGGCCGCGACGACGGCAACCTTGTTCGCGCGATCGAATTCCTTGAGCGGGTAGGGGGCCGGCAGGCGGGGTGCGAGTCCGTAGCGAGTCGCGCGGCGCTCTATGTCGCGCCACATGTATTTCGCTTTCACCGGCTTGTTGGCAAACGGGATATTGTCCATCTCGCGCATGATTGCGCGAACCGAGAAGGGCCGGGGCGTGAAGCTTATGCCGACGGCGTCCGCCAGCTTCGGAAGCCGCATCACGGTGAGGTAGGTGTAGGTGCTTCCGATGGAAAACCAGAAATCGATGGACGGTTTCACCGCGCCTCTCTTTCGTTCATGCGCACCGGGCCTTTGGGATTTGGAATTTTCGCCGCCATCCTCTAAACGGTTCCTCCCGACAACGATCACCGAAAAGGGGATGCGACATGGCGGTTGTGTCCAAGGCCAATGCTGAATGGAAAGGCTCCCTCAAGGAAGGGGGCGGCCAAGTTTTCTTTGGGACGTTCAAGGGGGACTACACCTATGCGTCCCGCTTTGAGACCGGGGGGAAGACCAACCCCGAGGAATTGATCGCGGCTGCGCACGCGAGCTGCTACTCGATGCAGCTCTCGGGAGTGCTCACCGCCGGCGGCAACCCGCCAAAGAGCATAAAGACCACCGCGGCCGTGACCATCGAGGCCGGCAAAGGCATCACCGGGATCGTCCTTGAAACCGAGGCGGAGGTTCCGGGTGTCACCGAGGCGACCTTCAACGAAGCGGCAAACAAGGCCAAGGAGATCTGCCCGGTCTCGAGGGCCCTTGCCTCGGTGCCGAGCGTGACCCTCAAGGCTACGTTGAGGAAGTAGGGCCACATCCGGAGCCGCATGAAGCTCGACCAGAACGCGGTAGTCTCGCCCAAGCGCATCCCGACCGAAAGGTTTCGGGATGCGGAGGCGGCGCTGGCGCGCCTCGAGCTGATCTACGATACCAACACCTCCTTCCTTCGCGAACAGTTCCGGAAGCTCCTCAAGAAGGGGACGCTGCCGGCGCGCGTGCGAGCGACCTATCCGGAGGTCCTGATCGAGACGTCGACCTACGCCCAAATCGACTCCCGGCTTGCCTACGGCCATGTCGCCGGGCCAGGGGTCTATTCAACGACGGTGACCCGTCCGTCGCTGTTCCGCGGGTACCTTCTCGAACAGCTGCGTCTGTTGATCCGCAACCACGGTGTGGCGCTCGAGGTCGGCCCGTCGACTGAGCCGATAGCGCTCCATTTCGCCTTTCCCGACGGCATCCATGTCGAGGGCGAGATCAGCGACCGGATCGAACGCCCGCTCCGGGACCTCTTCGACGTGCCCGATCTTGCGGTGATGGATGATGCCATCGTCAACGGCACCTACCAACCCCCGCCCGGCGCACCCATGCCGCTTGCGCCGTTTACCGCATCGCGCGTCGACTACTCCCTCCACCGACTGCCGCACTACACGGCCACATTGCCGCATCATTTCCAGAACTTCGTGATCTTCACGAACTACCAGTTCTACATCGATGAGTTCGTGACCAAGGCGCGGCTGATGATGGCCGCTGGCGGAAGCGGGTATGAGACCCTTGTCGAGCCCGGGAATGTGATCACACCGTCCGGGTCCGGGGCACCGACATCGGGGGTGCCGCTCGAACGATTGCCGCAGATGCCGGCGTATCATCTCACGCGCCGGGACCACATGGGCATCACCATGGTCAACATCGGCGTCGGTCCATCCAACGCCAAGACCATCACCGACCACATCGCCGTCCTCCGGCCCCATGCCTGGCTGATGCTCGGTCATTGCGCCGGTCTGCGGAACAGTCAGGCCCTCGGTGACTACGTGCTCGCTCACGGTTATGTCCGCGAGGATCACGTCCTCGACGCGGACCTGCCGACTTGGGTCCCGATTCCGCCGCTCGCAGAGGTGCAGGTAGCGATCGAGGAGGCCGTGGCCGAGGTGACTGGCCTTTCCGGATACGAATTGAAGCGGGTTATGCGGACGGGTACGGTCGCGACCATCGACAATAGAAACTGGGAGCTCCGCGACCATCGCGAGCCGGTGCAGCGCTTTTCGCAGTCGCGTGCCATCGCACTCGACATGGAGTCGGCTACGGCGGCTGCGAACGGGTTCCGGTTCCGTGTGCCTTATGGGACGCTTCTTTGCGTCTCGGACAAGCCCCTCCACGGCGAACTGAAGCTTCCCGGCATGGCTTCGGACTTCTACCGCCGACAGGTGAGCCAGCATCTCGACATCGGCATAAGGGCGATGGAAAAGCTTCGCTCGATGGAGCCCGAACGCCTCCACTCACGCAAGCTCCGGAGCTTTGCCGAGACCGCCTTCCAGTAGGGGAGGTGAACGCCGAACGAACCTCCCGCGTCACCAGTGGGAAGGCTATCGTCGCGCGACGAGCGCCAGCACGTTGTCGCTGGGGTCCTTGAAGAAGGCCATCCACTCCTCGACCCCCTTCTTCCCGAGCCGGCCCTCGTCGTCGCGATGGATCATCGACGGCTTGTGGAGGAACGACACGCCGCGCTGGGTGAGGACGCGGAAGGCCGAATCGATATCGTCCACGAGGAAGTAGAGCGTGGCCTTGGACGAGGTCGCGGACAAAATCAGCCTTACGCCGCTCCCGAGATTGAAAAAGGCGAGGCCCGGAGGGTCGTATCGGTCCATGAAATGGAGCCCAAGAACGTCGCGATAGAACGCGACGGAGCGGTCGAGGTCGGTGGCGAGAAGGGCGACCTGATGCAGCTTGTTGAGGGCGAATGAGACATCGTTGGCGCGGCGGAGCGGCGTAGGCGGCGACATCGGTGCCTGACGGCCCGGCGGATGCGGATGTGCCGCCGGCGCCTTTGCCGGGGCCGGTTTGGCCGCGGGCTTGGCACCCTTCGCGGTCGGCTTTGGCGATGACGGTCGAGGCGGAGCGGGCTTGGTCGCGGTGACGCGCTTGGGTGGCGCGCGCTTGGCCCTGCCAGCGGCAGCGCTTGACGCCTTCTTCGTCGGGCCGGGTTTCTTCGAGCCTGTGTGGCGCTTGGTCCCCGGCATGGCCGCCCTCAGATCGAGAAGCTCGTTCCGCAGCCGCAGGATGCGGTTGCGTTGGGATTCTTAACCTGGAACGACTGACCGATCAGATCGTCGACGAAGTCGATTTCAGAGCCGCCGACGTATGGCAGCGATACCGAGTCGATCAGCACCACCGCGCCGTCTCGCTCGACGATGAGATCATCCTCGGCACGGCGCTTGTCCAGGTCGAAGCCGTATTGGAATCCCGAACAGCCGCCCCCCGAGACACTGACGCGAAGCGCAGTGCCTTCCGGTTCCTTGGACAGAATCGAAGCAATTCGCCGGGCGGCGCGCTCGGAAAGCGTCACATTAATGGTCGAAGCGTCTGTCATCGCTTGTTTTTCCCGATGTGCGATAGTTATGAAGTGACGGGGTCGAAGTCAATTCCTGCGGAACCTTACGCTTTGCCAATGGTGACCAAAACCGATGGCTTCGGCAGTGCACAACGTGCAGCCTATGCCTCGGATCCCGCAAGAAGCCGCGGCCGCCTTGAAGAAGAGGCGCCGAGTCCGACAAGAACCGAATTCCAGCGCGACCGTGACCGCATCCTTCATTCCACGGCTTTTCGGCGCCTCCGCGAGAAAACCCAAGTTTTTCTTGTTGACGAGGGCGATCATTATCGCACACGGCTCACGCACACGCTTGAAGTGTCCCAAATCGCCCGTGCAATTGCGCGTACGCTACGCCTCGACGAGGATCTGGCCGAGGCGCTCGCGCTTGCCCACGATCTCGGTCATCCACCTTTCGGTCACGCCGGCGAACGGGCGCTTAACGCGGAAATGGCGGACTTTGGCGGGTTCGACCATAACGCCCAGTCGGTTCGGGTGGTGACGTTGCTCGAGCGCCGCTACCCGCGCTTCGATGGCCTCAATCTCACCTGGGAGAGCATCGAGGGGCTGGTGAAGCATAATGGACCGCTGATGGATCGTTCCGGGCAGCCGGTTGGCCCGTACCGGGGCTCAGGCATTCCACCGGTCATCGCAGACTATTCCGCTCGCGCCGATCTCTGGCTCTGGAGTCTCCCCGGACCGGAGGCCCAGGCGGCGGCGATCGCGGACGATATTGCCTATGATGCCCATGACATAGACGACGGACTCCGCGCCGGGATGCTTACATTGGACCGGCTTGGAGAGGTCGAGCTGACCGCCGGCATGATTCGGCAGATTCGCGCCGAGTTTCCCGGTCTCGAGCCGGTTCGGGCCGGGCATGAACTGGTACGGCGGCTCATTGCGGCGATGGTGGAAGACGTGGTGGGCGAGGCCTGGAGCGGGCTGGAACAGGTCCGTGCCAGCTCGCCAGACGACATACGAAAGGCGCCGGCCCCAGTGATCCGGTTCTCGCCGGCCATGGTCGAGGCGGACCGCGGTATCAAGGCTCTGCTGCATCGCACCGTCTATCGCAACGAGGCGGTCATGCGGGTGATGAACGAGGCCGAGAGCGTCGTGCGCAAGCTGTTCAGGCGCTACATGGAGGAACCCGAGGCGGTCCCACCCGACTGGCGTCCGCCACCGGGGTCGTCCCACGCTGCCAGGGCGCGGCGGGTATGCGATTTCCTCGCCGGCATGACCGACCGCTACGCCATGATGGAATACGCAAGGCTGTTCGGCCGGGGAGGAGGCCAGGTCTAAGGTTTCGGATCAGCAGCCAAGGCGTCCATCAATTGTTTGACGCTCCAGGCGATTTCAGATAGGCGGCGGCTCACGCCATTCCGCTTCGCCCAGCCTTTGAGAGCGGCAACCGCTCAATGAACATCTTCCAGGACTTCACAAACCGAATCAAGACTATCGTACAGACGCTTCCCGGAGCGGAGCAATTGTCCACCGCGGACATCGCCCGGATCATCGTCGAACCGCCACGCGACCCGAGCCACGGCGACCTCGCCTGCAACGCCGCGATGGTTCTGGCAAAACCGCTCGCCACCAAGCCGCGCGAGCTGGCGACGCGGATCGGAATGGGTCTCGCCCGCGACCGCGACGTCGAGACGGCCGAGATTGCCGGGCCCGGCTTCGTCAACATCCGGCTCCAGCCCGCGTATCTCCAGAGGGCGCTCGCCTCGTTGATCGCCGACGGCGAGGCCTACGGCCGCTCGCGGGCCGGCGAGGGCATCAAGATCAACGTCGAGTACGTTTCGGCAAACCCCACCGGCCCGATGCATGTCGGTCATTGCCGCGGCGCCGCGTTCGGCGACGCCCTAGCCAATCTCCTGGCCTTCGCCGGGCATGAGGTGACACGCGAATACTACATCAACGACGCCGGCGCCCAGGTCGATGTGCTCGCCCGGTCCGCCTTTCTCCGCTACCGCGAGGCGCTTGGCGAGGAGATAGGCCCCATCCCGGAAGGGTTCTATCCCGGCGACTATCTCAAGCCGGTGGGGGAGGCGCTTGCACGCGAACACGGGTCGCAGCTCCTCGCCATGCCCGAATCAGAATGGCTGCCGATCGTCCGGGGCACCGCCGTCGGCATGATGATGGAGATGATCCGGGACGACCTGAAGGCCCTCGCCATCGAGCACGAGGTCTTCTTTTCGGAGCGATCGCTTACGGCCGGCGAGCCAAACGCCGTTGCCGCGATGATCGCCGCGCTCCGGGCCAAGGGTTACGTCTACCAGGGCCGATTGCCACCGCCCAAGGGGCAGGTTCCCGAGGACTGGGAGGACCGTGAGCAGACCCTTTTCCGGGCTACCGCCTTCGGCGACGATGTCGACCGGCCGCTCGTCAAGTCCGACGGCAGCTACACGTACTTCGCCTCCGACATCGCCTATCACTACGAGAAGTTCCGGCGCGGCTTCCACTCGATGATCGACGTGCTCGGCGCCGACCACGGCGGCTATGTCCGCCGCATGCAGGCAGCGGTGAAGGCGATCAGCGAAGGCACGGCGGAGCTCGACGTAAAGATCGTTCAGCTTGTCCGGCTCTTCCGCGCCGGAGAGCCCGTCAAAATGTCGAAACGGGCAGGCGAGTTCGTCACTCTTCGGGAGGTGGTGGACGAGGTCGGCCCCGACCCGATCCGCTTCATGATGGTCTTCCGCAAGAACGATGCGCCCCTCGATTTCGATTTCCAGAAGGTGACCGAGCAGTCGCGCGACAATCCCGTCTTCTACGTCCAGTACGCCCACGCCCGCACCTGTTCGATCTTTCGCCAGGCCGAGTCAGAGATGCCGGACGCCGATACTAGCGTCACGGCCCTGCGCCGAGCGCCGCTCGACCGGCTGGCCGACGCTGGCGAAATGGCGCTGATCCGGCGATTGGTGGAGTATCCGCGAGTCATCGAGGCGGCGGCTGCGGCCCATGAGCCGCATCGGGTCGCGTTTTATCTTCACGACCTCGCCTCGGAGTTTCACGCCCACTGGAATCGCGGCAAGGAGTTGCCGCAATTGCGTTTTATTAACCCTGCCGATTCAGAGTCCACCCTGGCGCGGCTGGCCCTCGTTCATGCCACAAAATTGGTGTTGTCCTCGGGATTGGCTATTCTTGGAGTCAGCGCACCCGAGGAAATGCGTTGATGGGCGCCGCCGGGGCCGGCGGCACGCGTAGCTTTCCGGAGCGACAAAAGCGAGACGATGCCCGACCGCTATGACCCTAAACTCTCGGTCCGGCCGATAGGCGAACGGAGAACGACGGAGCCGACTTCGGAGCCGGACCCCTTGGCGGAACTGGCAAGAATCGTCTCTGGCCGCGTTCCTGTTGACCCCCCGTCCACCGGCAAGGGGAGGTCGATCCCCGCGCCGCCACCGCCCGAGTCCGATGTGGAGCGCGACCTTGAGGCCGAACTCCTCAATGATCTGCAAGCCTCTTTCGCGGCGATCCGGGAGCCACTCGAGAACGTGACCGCCGGGGCGGGCATGCCAGAATCGGAGCCGCCAACCGAACCACCTCCATCGCCAGCTCCGCCGCTGCCCCCCTTGCGGGCGGCAACCGAGCCCTCGCAGTCCGCGGAAACCAGGCCTGAGGCATCCGCGCAGCGGAACGCGCCACTCCGCTTCGACATCAGCCAGGCCTTTGAGGAGAACGACTTCGCTCCGCCGGCGAAGCCGGCACGACCGGAGCCGAAGCCCTACGCGCCGCCGTCGCGGGGGCCGGCCGCCCCGTCGCGCGGCGACCTGCCGTCGACACGGGTTCCACCGGCCCCGAGGATCCAGCCTCCCACGGCCCGCGCCGAAAACGCGGTGCCGCCGCGGGGCGAGCCGGTGCAGCAGCCCCGCCTCGACCGGCCGGCACCCACGGCGACGGCGCCGGAGAAGCAGTCCCTCCTCCGGCGCGTGGTCGGCCCGCCCCGGGACCGTAGCAAGATCCCGGTCCGCCCGGTGCCTCCGCCGGAACCTCCGCGCAGCGCCGATCCGGTTCCTCCGCCGCGTGCTCCCGCGGCCAAGGCACCGCGAAACGAGCCACCACCGCTTCCCAGCCGATTTGCGCCTCCCCCTCCGGCGACCGCCGTGTCGCGCCGGGGGACGGCACCCGAGCCCGCCGTCGAGCCGCCGGCTGACGATGAGTTCGATCTCAGCGATCTTGCCGGGGAGGCCGAAGGCCCCTTCGAAGACGAGTTCACTCTGGACGACCTCGACGCGGCGGCCTATGCGGACGACGAATTCCCGCCGTTTCCCGAGGACGAGCTGGCGAGCCTCAAACGGCGCCGGTCAGGCCGCGTTATGGCCGTTGTCGCTGCAATGCTTGCGATCGTCGTAGTGGGCGGCGCCGCGGTTTTTCTGTTCCGGAGCGACAGCGCGACCGGCTCCCCCCCGCCGATCATCGCCGCGGACGCCGGCCCAACGAAGGTCCCGCCGGACGAGCCGACAACCACTGAAACCGATGCCCAAGGCAAACTGATCTACGACCGAGTCGACGACTCGAGCGATGGCTCCGACACCCGGCTTGTCACGTCCGGGCAGGCCCAAGTGGGCGACGTACCGTCGGAGGATACGGAGATCGCCGACAATCCCATCTCGCGAGTCATCATCCCAGGCGGGCCCGGCGTCGACCCGCCGGCAAGCGAGGACGGCACCGACGGCCAGGCGGTGATCGCCGAGGCCGGTGCTCCCGAGCCCCCTGAGGGCGAACAGTCCGGGATCGGGCCGCGCATGGTTCGGACGGTTGTGGTCAAACCCGACGGCACCATTGTGAGCAGCGAGGCAACCGGCGTCGACGAGGAGGGCAACGCGCTCCCGGCGGAAAACCGAACCGAGGTGGCCAGCGCGCCTGAGGCGGTACCGGAAACCCGTACGCAAATGGATGCCGTGCTCGAAGGCGGCGATCTCCCGGTCAACCCCGATCCGTTGGGCCAGCCCGAGCCGCGGGAGGAGCCAGCAACGGCCGCGGCTCCGGCCGAGCCCGAGCCGATTCCGGAGCCGCCCGGCGAATCCCAGGTGGCAGCTGCCGAGGTCCCCGACCTGCCGTCACCGCAACCCGAGGCCTCCGCACCGGCGGCGGTCACGCCGGAGCCGGTCGCACCGCCTCCGGCCGAGCCGCAGACGATCGTCGCCACGACCGGCGAGGCGGATGGTCCAATCGACCTCACCCCGGGCACCGCTCCGGCCGCGGGAGCCGCCCGCGAGGGCGGCGGCGCTGTGCTCGTGCAGGTCTCGGCGCAGCGTTCGGAGGAGGCCGCGATCTCGGCCTATCGCGGGCTCCAGCAACGGTACCCCAACATCCTCGGATCGTTCCAGCCGAGGATCGTGCGGGCCGACCTCGGCGAGCGCGGCATATACTACCGGGTCCGCATCGGACCGTTCAGTAGCGGCGACGCGACGCGACTCTGCGAAGACCTCAAGGCGGCCGGGGGCGACTGCCTGCTCGCCCGCTGAGCCGGCGGAATCCCGCGAAGAGGGGCGAAATGGCGGTCAAGGCCTTTGTTTCGGGCTGCGCCGGCGCGGCGCTTTCCGCCGACGAGACGGTCTTTTTCGCCGTCGAACAGCCGCTCGGCCTCATCCTGTTCAAGCGGAACTGCGACAGCCCCGAACAGGTCCGGGCGCTGGTGGCCGCCTTTCGCGATGCGGTCGGCCGCCCGGATGCGCCCGTCCTGATCGACCAGGAAGGCGGCCGCGTCCGCCGCCTCAGGCCGCCCCGCTGGCCTGACTACCCGCCGGCGCGGACCTTCGGCGACATCGCCGTGGCCGATCCGGAGCGCGCGACGCGGGCGGCCTGGCTCCATGGCCGGCTGATCGCCGCGGACCTCCACGAGCTCGGGATCACCATGGACTGCGCGCCGGTGCTCGACGTGATCGCGCCCGGCGCCAGCGATGCAATCGGCGACCGTTCCTTCGGCGCCGATCCTTCCCTGGTGACCCGGCTCGGCCGGGCGGTTGCGGACGGGCTGATCGCCGGCGGCGTCGCGCCGATAGCGAAGCACATCCCGGGGCAGGGGCGTGCAGCGGTCGACAGCCACTATGTGCTTCCCGTGGTCGAAGCGGATCTCGCCACGCTCGCCCGCACCGACTTCACGCCATTTGCCGCGCTTGCCGATCTTCCGGCAGCCATGACGAGCCATACCGTCTTCAGCGCCATCGATCCGATGAATCCCGCGACCACCTCCCGAAACCTGATCCGCGATATCATCCGGGAGCGAATCGGTTTCGACGGTCTGTTGTTCAGCGACGACGTTTCGATGAACGCGCTCGCCGGCGATCATCGCGAAAGGGGCAAGGCCATATTCGACGCAGGCTGCGATATCGTCCTCCACTGTTCGGGGCGCATGGACGACATGCGGGCGATTGCCGATGTGTCGCCGCTCCTCGCCGGCAAGACGCGAGAGCGCGTCAGCCGCGTGCTGGCGACCATCGGAACGCCGCAACCCTTCGACCGCCAGGCGGCCCGAGAAGAATACCTCGCCCTGACCGCGGGCGCCTGGGTCGGAGCGTGAGCGGATGACCGAGCCTCATGCCGGCCAGGCGGAGATGTGGGAAACCTACCGGCCGCTCGCCCCGTCGTCGGACGAGCCGGCGCTGGTCGTCGATGTCGACGGCTTCGAAGGCCCCCTCGATCTGCTCCTGTCGCTTGCCCGCACCCAGAAAGTCGACCTCACCCGGATATCGATCCTCGCGCTGGCGGAACAGTACCTTGCCTTCATCGAGGAGGTACGGAAGCTCCGTCTCGAAGTGGCCGCCGACTACCTCGTGATGGCGGCCTGGCTCGCCTACCTCAAATCGCGTCTGCTCCTCCCGGAAGAGGAGGACGAAGAGCCGACGGGCGAGGAGCTTGCCGCCGCGCTTGCCTTCCGGCTCCAGCGGCTCGAGGCCATGCGGGAAGCGGCGGCACGCCTCGCCAATTCGAACCGGCTGGGCCGGGATGTCTTTGCCCGGGGTGCGCCGGAGCCGATCGAGATCGTGCGAAAAAGCGAGTTCAGCGCCACGCTCTATGACCTGCTGACCGCCTATGCCGCCCGGCGGCAGGAGATGGCGGCGCTCGCCGTCGTCCACATGAAGAGGCGCCAGGTCTGGTCTCTCAACGAGGCGCGGGAAATGCTGAGTCGCCTGGTCGGACGGATCGCCGACTGGACGCCGCTTCACGTCTTCCTGTCGCCTTATCTCACACCCGAGATGCGCGCCTCGGTCACGGCAAGCGCCTTCGGCGCCAGCCTCGAGCTCGTTCGCGAAGGCCGAATCCTCCTTCGCCAGACCGAGCCTTTCGCGCCCCTCTACGTCCGCGACCGGGTCGCGGTCGCGCCCGTCCAATCCCCAAGTCCGGAGGCCGGCAATGGCTAGCGCCAACACAGCCGTCGTCATCGCGGTGGACAACGATGCCGCCGGCGGCAAGCAGACGCCCGAGGAGCGCCGCCAGGCGGAACGCATGATCGAGGCGCTGCTGTTCGCCTCGTCCGAGCCATTGTCGGCTGCCGATCTGGCCGCCCGGCTTCCCGAAGGCACCGACATCCAGGCCCCTCTCCGCGACCTTCAGCAGCTCTACGCCTCCCGCGGGGTCAACCTCGTCCAGGTCGCGGGGAAGTGGTGCTTCCGTACCGCCGGCGACCTGTCATTCCTGCTCTCCCGGCAGGCGGTCGAGCAGAAGAAGCTGTCGCGGGCGGCGATGGAGACGCTTGCCATCATCGCCTATCACCAGCCCGTCACCCGCGCCGAGATCGAGGAGATCCGCGGGGTTGCCACCAGCAAAGGCACGCTCGACCTGCTGCTTGAAACGGGATGGATCAGGATGCGCGGGCGCCGGCGCGCGCCGGGCCGTCCTGTGACCTATGGTACCACCGAAGCCTTCCTGACCCATTTCGGCCTTGATACGGTGGGAGACCTTCCCGGCCTCGACGAGCTCAAGGGCGCCGGGTTGCTCGACAGCCGGATATCGGCGGGTTTCTCCATCCCCGAACCCCATGCCGGGGACGAACTGACCGAGGATGAGGACCCGCTGGAGGAGGACGAGTTCCGGGCCGAGCTGGCCGAGACCGACGAGCCGGGGGGTTAGCTTCGGCGCGGTCTCGCGTTTGCCTTGCCGGGATTCCGTGCCTAAATCAGGTGGGCGTTTCGATTGCGGCGGGCGGTTCCGTCTGCGATAGTCCGCGGCAAGCGGCAGAGTTGGAGCAAGCTGATGGGTTCACTCAGCATCTGGCATTGGCTGATCGTCATCCTCGTGGTGGTGCTTCTCTTCGGGCGGAACAAGATTTCCGACCTGATGGGAGACGTCGCCCGCGGCGTGAAGAGCTTCAAGAAGGGGCTCTCCGACGACGACGAGGCGAAGGCCCTCGAGGACAAGCCGGCCGTCTCGGTCGACGTCGAGGCCGGCCGGGAAAAGACCAAGGCGGGCTGATCGCCGCCTGAGGCGCCGTCGGACATCCCGACGGGCCGTCGGCCGCGACTATCGCGCTGCGCCATGTTCGACATCGGCTGGACGGAGCTTCTCGTCATCGCGGTCGTGGCGATCGTCGTCATCGGCCCGAAGGATCTGCCGCGCGCCATGCGGACGGTCGGGCAATGGACGACCAAGGTCAAGCGCATGGCGGGCGACTTCCAGCGCCAGTTCAACGAAGCGGTGCGCGAGGCGGAACTCGAGGACGTGAAGAAGGAGGTGACCAAGCTCGGCAAGATCGACCCGATGGCCGACATCCGGAAGTCGCTCGCCAAGGCCGACACCGATCTCAAGGCGGACCTGAAGAAGGTGGACGACGGGATCGCCCGGAGCCTTGAGAAGCCGGACGCGGTCGACCCGGCGCCCAAGACGGCGCCGCCGGCGCCGGCACCAGTGGCCGAAGCATCGACGCCGGCTCCCGCAGCCGTGTCGATCGAGTCAGCGACGCCGGTTCCTGCCGGGGACGCCAAGGCATGACCGCGACCCAGAAACCGGCACCGGACGAAGACGAGATCGAGGCGAGCCGCGCGCCCCTCATCGATCACCTGATCGAGCTCAGGAAGCGGCTGATGTGGGCGATGCTCGCTATCCTCGCCGCCTTCATCGCCTGCTTCGCCGTTGCCGGCCACATCTACGACATCCTCGTCTTCCCCTACGAATGGGCCTCGCCGGCCGGTCGCGACATCAAGCTCATCTACACCGCGCCGCAGGAGTTCCTGATCACCCAGATCAAGCTCGCCTTCTTCGGCGCCGTGTTCATCGCCTTTCCGGTCATCGCGAGCCAGGTCTACAAATTCGTCGCCCCGGGTCTCTACAAGCACGAGCGACAGGCGTTCCTGCCGTATCTCATTGCCACTCCGCTCCTCTTTCTGCTCGGCGCGGCGGTGGTCTATTTCGGGGTGATGCCCCTGGCCCTCACCTTCTTCCTGTCGATGGAACAGGCGGGCGGCGAAGGCCAAGCGTCGATCGAGCTTCTGCCCAAGGTCAACGAGTATCTCAGCCTCATCATGATGCTGATCCTCGCCTTCGGCTTCGTCTTCCAGCTGCCGGTGGTCCTGACGCTGCTCGCGCGGATTGGCGTGGTCACCGCCGATTCGCTCAAGTCGTGGCGGCGCTATGCCATCGTCTTCGCTTTCGTCGTCGCCGCCGTGCTGACGCCGCCCGACGTGATCTCGCAGCTCAGCCTCGCGCTGCCCACCATCCTCCTCTACGAGGGATCGATTTTTGCCGTGCGCTTCGTCGAACGCCGCCGGCGCGAAGCCGAAGCCGCCGCCGCGGCCTCTGCGGCCGGGGAGGCTGCGGAGTAGGGGTGGACGGGTCCCGGCGGCGGGCTTCCGCAACGGGCTCCGCATCGCTATGAGGTTCCCCCAACCTGTCATCCCCGCAAAGGCGGGAACCCAGTAGCCTCCGCCGGCCTTCACCCGCGACCGGTCGTGCCTACCGGGTGCCCGCCCGCGCGCATGACGCCGAGAGTGTCAGACGAAAACGGCCTTCCCATGCTCGACATCAAATGGATCCGCGACAACCCCGAGGCGCTGAGAGAGGCGCTCGAGCAGCGTGGCTGGGCGCCCGCGTCGGCGCGCGAGGAGGTCGCGAATCTCATTCGCCTCGACGAGGCGCGGCGCGCCCAGATCGTCAAGGTCGAGAAGGCGCAGGCGCGAAGGAACGCCGCGTCGAAAGAGATCGGCAAGGCCAAGGCCGCCAAGGACGAGGCGGCCGCGGCGGCGCTGATGGCCGAGGTGGCGGAGCTGAAGACGTTCCTCGGCGGTGCCGAGGAGGAGGGACGTAAGCTCGACAAGGCGCTGGACGACGCGCTTGCCGTGATCCCCAATGTGCCCCTCGACGACGTGCCGGTCGGCCCCGACGAACATGCGAATGTCGAGAAGAGCCGCTGGGGCGCGCGTCCGACCCTCAACAGCGCCAGGGAACATTACGAGCTCGGCGAGGCGCTCGGCATGATGGACTTCGAGACGGCAGCAAAGCTCTCCGGCTCACGCTTCGTGGTGCTCAAGACGGGCCTCGCGCGCATGGAGCGGGCGCTCGGCCAGTTCATGCTCGACCTCCACACCACGGAGCACGGGTACGAGGAGGTGCAGCCGCCACTGTTGGTGCGGGACGAGGTCATGTTCGGAACCGGGCAGCTGCCAAAGTTCCGGGACGATCAGTTTATCTCGGCGCAGATGGAATGGCGGAAGAAGCGCCTCGATGAAATTCTGGCGCCTTTGGACGAGCTTGCCAAGAACGCCGATGGCCCGAAAGCACTCGTCAATGAGCTGATAGAGGGAGCTGATACGATCGAGCAGTTCTGGCTCATCCCCACCGCCGAAGTCCCGCTGACCAACCTCGTCCGCGAATCCATCCTTGACGAGGAGGCGCTGCCGCTCCGCTACACGGCGCTGACGCCGTGCTTCCGCGCGGAGGCCGGGGCGGCGGGCAAGGACACTCGCGGCATGCTTCGCCAGCACCAGTTCGACAAGGTCGAACTGGTGTCGATCACCACGCCAGAGCAGAGCCGGGACGAGCACGAGCGCATGCTCACCTGCGCCGAGGAGGTGCTCCGCCGCCTCGACCTGCACTACCGCGTGATGACGCTGTCGACCGGCGACATCGGCTTCTCGGCACAGAAGACCTATGACATCGAGGTCTGGTTGCCCGGGCAGGGGACGTTCCGCGAGATCTCGTCCTGCTCGGTCTGCGGCGATTTCCAGGCCCGCCGCATGAAGGCCCGCTACAAGCCGAAGGAGGGGAAGGGCAATCGCCTCGTCCATACCCTGAACGGCTCCGGTGTCGCCGTCGGCCGGGCCCTGATCGCCGTCATAGAGAACTACCAGAACCCAGACGGCTCGATCACCGTGCCTGACGTGCTGAGGCCGTACATGGGCGGGATGGAACGAATAGCGAAGCCGGGAGCAGCGAGCGCCGAATAGCGAATAGAATTGCGCCGGCATCTTCTGCGCTCTATTCGCTACTTGCTATTCGCTGGCTTCAGCGACGCCCTCGAAACGTCCTCGGCCTCCCATGCGCATCCTCCTCACCAATGACGACGGAATCCACGCGCCGGGCCTGGGCGTGCTCGAGGCTATCGCGCGGAAGCTGTCGGACGACGTCTGGGTGGTCGCGCCGGAGACCGACCAGAGCGGGCTCTCGCATTCGTTGTCGCTCAACGACCCGCTCCGCCTCCGCGAGGTCAACGAGCACAAGTTCGCGCTCCGCGGGACGCCGAGCGACTGCGTCATCATGGCGGTCAGGCGGCTGCTCGGCGGCAAGCCCGACCTCGTGCTTTCCGGCGTCAATTCCGGCCAGAACGTTGCCGACGACGTGACCTATTCGGGCACCGTCGCCGGCGCCTTCGAGGGCACGCTCCTCGGGATCCCGTCGATCGCCCTGAGCCAAGCCTATACCTTTGAAGACGGCGTCCGCACGATCCCATGGGAGACGGCCGCGGCCCACGCCCCGGAGGTCATCCGCAAGCTCGTCGCCTTCGGTTTCCCGCCGGCGATCGTCTAC
Organism: Bauldia sp.; assembly: GCA_035699585.1. Taxonomy (GTDB): domain Bacteria; phylum Pseudomonadota; class Alphaproteobacteria; order Rhizobiales; family Kaistiaceae; genus Bauldia. Next base: position 12,663 of record DASSPO010000288.1, on the reverse strand, counting down.
AACATCAATTTCCCGAACCGCATGCCCGATCAGGTAGAAGGCGTGGTGATCACGACGCAGGGTCGGCTCACTCACGGACTCCACATCGATGCGCGGGTGGACGGCCGCGGCAATCCGTATTTCTGGCTCGCCTATCGGCGCGAGCGGCCGGACATCGCGCCAGGCTCGGACCTCGATGCGCTCGAGCGCGGGGCGATCTCGGTCACCCCACTCCGCCTTGACATGACCGCCTACGATCTCGGCGATCCGCTCCGTAACCACTTCGCCAAGAGTTGACGACGATGTCGCCGGACATGGACGAGGAGGAGGCGCGGCGGATCAGGATCGCCGAACTCATCCTTCGTCTACGCCGCGCCGGCATCATGGAGCAGAAGGTGCATGCGGCGATGGAGGCGGTGCCGCGCGATCTCTTCGTCGCTCCCGAAAGCCGTCGCGAGGCCTATGCCGAGCGGGCTTTACCCATCGATTGCGGCCAAACCATCTCGGCGCCGGTGATCGTCGGCATGATGACGGCGGCTCTCGACCTCGATCCCCGCGACCGGGTGCTCGAGATCGGCACCGGCAGCGGCTACCAGACCGCGGTGCTCGCGAAGCTCTGTCGGCGGGTCTACACCATCGACCGTTTCCGCACGCTGGTCGCTGCCGCCGAGTCCCGCTTCAAGACGCTTCGCCTCGGCAACATCACCACCATGGTCGGCGACGGCACCAAGGGCTGGCCCGACGCGGCGCCGTTCGACAAGATCATCGTCACCGCGGCAGGCGAGGAAATCCCGAAGCCGCTTCTCGATCAGGTCAAAGTCGGCGGCATCATCGTCGCCCCGGTCGGGCCGCAGGACGGCGTACAGCACCTCAAGCGCTTGGTTCGTACGGAAACCGGCTTCGAAGAAAGCCACCTCGCCGACGTCCGTTTTGTGCCGCTCATCCCAGGCACTGCCGCCCGGTTGTGATCCCTCGAAAAGACGGGACTGGACACGTCGGCAGCGAAGCGTTGTCATGGGCGAGCGTCAGGGCGGCTCCGGTTTCGACCGTCTAGCGCCCATAAAAGGGCTGCAGGCGATGATCACCGTACCGGAACTCGCGGCCCAGGCGCTCGGCAACTTCCTCTCCGAGTATATGACCGGCCGTTTCGAATTCTCCGACGGTCGACTGGTCGAACTGGTCCCGTCCGTCGCGCGGATCTCGCTCGAGTGCATCGGCAATAGCGACGCCCTCTACCACAACGTCGAGCACACGATGCTGGTGACGCTCGCCGGTCACGACATCATGCGGGGGCGGGCGCTCCAGTCGCACATGACGGCGTCCGACTACGCGCATATCATCATAGCCTGCCTCACCCATGACATCGGCTACGTTCGCGGCATCTTCGCCGCCGATGGCGCCGATGGCTTCGTGGTCGGTGCGGAGGGCCGGAAGGTGAAGCTGTCGCGTGGCGCCTCGGACGCGGCCCTGATGCCGTACCACGTCGACCGCTCCGAACTTTTCATCCTCGACAGGTTCAAGAGTTTCGACTTCCTCGATCCCGAGCGGATTGCCCGCGCGGTCGAGGGGACGCGCTTTCCCTCCGATCTTCCGAGCGACATGGAGCAGATCGACGAGGAGGCGGGCCTGCTGCGCGCCGCCGACCTTATCGGACAGCTCGGCGACCCCCACTACATCCGGAAGGCCAATGCCCTCTACCACGAGTTCGAGGAATCCGGGCTCAACCGCCAGCTCGGCTACGACAACCCCGCCGACCTTGTCGACAAGTACCCGCAATTCTACTGGAACAGCGTCGCCCCGCATGTCCAGACCGCGATCCGCTATCTGAATGTGACCGCCCGCGGGCGGCAATGGATCGCCAACCTCTATTCCAACGTCTTCCGCGCGGAGCGGGACATCGGGCTGAGCGGCCCGCAGAAATGACGAACGCCTAGTCCGCCCTGACCACCGCCTCGATCGCCACCTTCCGCTGGATCGGCCCGGCGACGAGCTCCATCTGCCCGGTCATGCCGAGCAGCCGGCCGTTCTCCGGATCGTAGGTCGCGAGAAAGCGCTGCCACATCCGGGCGTCCTTCTCGATCACCGCCATCGCCGGGGCGTTCTCCGGCTCGATCGCGTTGAGCTGGTCCGCCACCTGGCCGAGGATGGCGCGCAGCTCGCCGGGGTCAGGAACCCCAAGCCATTCGATCGTCACGGCGTCTGGTGCGCGAACGGCCGGAGGCGTCGGAACAAGGGAGAAGGTCCAGTTGCCTTTGGCGTTGCTGGTGAAGGAGGGAAGGGCGATGCCCTTGGCGTCGACACTTCGCCTTGCCGGCGCTTCGAGCTTCACGATCCGACCGGCCGCGCTCAGCGCCAACGGGCGAGCGAAGATCTCTCCCGCGGCCACGGCATCGAGGTTTGCGAAGAACTGCTCAGCGCTCTCCTTGAGCGCCTGGTTGTCGGCGGCTTTCTCGACCGCACGTTCGGCCAGTGTCTTTCTGACGTTGTCCCAATCGGCCACCTCGTTGACGATGCCGTCGGTGCTCAAGGTGATGTCCATGGGCACGCCGTCGGCGGCCAGGTAGACGAGGCTGTCGAAGTCCGGCGGCGTGAGCATGCGTTGCCCGTCGACGGTCGCGTCCACCGCCGTGTTGGTGACGGTAGCCACGATCTCAGCCGACGATACCGATTTGACCGCGACGTCGAGGTCGTAGCGGATCACTGTCAGCGGCGTAAGGTTTCCCGCCAAGGCTCCGCCGCGCCAGTAGCTCACCGCATAGGTCGCGCTGTCTCCGGGCGCGACCGAGAAGAGCACATGGGGGTCATCGGCACGGGCCGGGACAAGGGCAATGCAGAAGGCGGCGACCAGCGCCGCAACAGGGCCGAAACGTGCCAAACCGGGATTCCTTTCGCTCCGCTATCAAGCTGGCGGCATGATGTAGTGGGAAATGTGCCGATTCGGCGTCCGCAAGCCGATTCCGCCGCAGTCCTTACACGAAACTGCCTACACGGCGGGCGACTCTTAAGCCTTTGTCAACGTTACCCAGCTTTACTCGCAACCGTTCACTTTTCGCGTTCCTGTGTGAGTTGAGCGATGCGTAACCGAGTAGCCGCCCGGCGGGGGCGGATCCTGGCGCAAGCCAGCACCGTTGCGGTCCTCGCGGCTCTTGCCGCGGCGTGCAGTGCAGACGCGACGCGGGTCCGGGAACCCTTCTTCACCGGGTCCACACCCAATCAGCAAGCGATCATCAGCGGCGCCCAGCCGGGGGATCAGGTCGTCGCCGGCGCGCCATTGCCGCCACCGGGCGCGCCCGGGGCGATAGACCTTGCCGGAGGTACCGGGGGCTGGTCCGCGGTCGGCGGCAACGTCGTCACCGTCGGTCCGGGCGAGTCTCTCGAGACGCTGGCGATCAAGTATGGCGTTCCCATCCAGGAACTTGCCAAGGCGAACGGCATCTCCAGCCCGTCGCAGGTGACGCCCGGCCGTGCCATCGTCATTCCGCGCCAGCAGCCGGCCGCCTACGCGGCCGCCGAGCCCGTCGCCGCGACCGCTCCGGCCGATCCGGCGGCGGTCGTCAAGGGCGGCGAGGTCATCCACGTAGTCGAGCCCGGCCAGACGCTCTACGGCATCGCCCGGGCGCAGGGCGTGAACCCGGGCGACATCATGGCGCTCAACGGCATGAGCAGCGAGATGGTCCGGGTCGGCCAGCGCCTCAAGATTCCGGGGGGCGGAACGGCGCCCGCACCGCAGACCGCGGCGCTTTCCACCGGGGATCCCGGATCGCAGGTCCGTGGGGAGCCGCCGAAGACCCTGGGCACGCTGCCGGCGCCTTCACCTGAGTCGATGCCGGTGACGGCCCCGGCGCCGGTTGCCGGATCTCCGCAGGCGCCCGAGGTTCCGACGTTGCCGGCGGCGGCACCCGCCACCGAGCCGACCAAGGTCGCCGCCGTCGACACCTCGGCCGATCCGCCCTCGGCCAACGGGACGTCGTTCCGGTGGCCGGTCAGGGGTCGGATCATCTCGGACTTCGGCACGAAGCCGAGCGGAGAGAAGAACGACGGCATCAATCTCGCCGTCCCCGAAGGCACCTCGGTGAAGGCGGCGGAGGCCGGCACCGTCATATACGCAGGCAACGAGCTCGCCGGTTACGGCAACCTGGTCCTCATCCGTCACGCCGATGGCTGGGTCTCGGCCTACGCCCACAACAGCAAGATCACCGTCAACCGCGGCGACACGGTCCAGCGCGGCCAGACCATAGCGCTGGCAGGCATGACGGGATCGGTCACCTCGCCACAGGTCCATTTCGAGCTGCGCAAAGGTGCCAAGCCGGTGAACCCGATGGATCACCTCTCCGGCACCTGAGGCCTTGTGCGGCTCGGAAAACGGCTCGCCATCGGGCACCGATGGCGGGTCGTTTTCGTTTCAGGCGAGGCGGACGCCGAGCCGGCCGGCGAGATCCTGCACGAACTGCCAGGCAACCCGGCCCGATCGCGCCCCGCGGGTGGTCGACCATTCGAGCGCGTCGCGCTGCAACTCGGCGTCGCCGACCTTGAGGCCGAAATGCGCGACGTAGCCGCGGACCATCGCCAGGTATTCGTCCTGGCTGCACTTGTGGAAGCCAAGCCAGAGGCCGAAACGATCCGATAGCGAAACCTTCTCCTCGACCGCCTCGTGCGGGTTGATCGCGGTCGAACGCTCGTTCTCCATCATCTCCCGCGGCATGAGGTGGCGACGGTTGGAGGTGGCGTAGAAGACGACATTGTCGGGCCGGCCCTCGATGCCTCCCTCGAGGGCGGCCTTGAGCGACTTGTACGATGTGTCGTCACCGTCAAAGGACAGGTCGTCACAGAAGAGGATCATGCGGTGCGGCGATTGGCGAAGGAGCGCCATGAGCTCGGGAAGGGTCTCGATGTCCTCGCGGTGAATCTCGATGAGCTTGGCCGGTGGGATACCGGGCATCCGGTTGACGGCGGCGTGGGCCGCCTTGACGAGGGAGCTCTTGCCCATGCCGCGGGCCCCCCAGAGGAGCACGTTATTGGCGGGAAATCCCCGGGCGAAGCGCTCGGTATTGTCGAGAAGGATGTCCCGCATCCGGTCGATCCCCTTGAGAAGCGACAGGTCGACCCGACTCACCTTTGCCACCGGCTGCAGCCGGCGACCCTCGGGATGCCATACGAAGGCATCGGCGGCATCGAAATCGGGCGGGTTCGGGGCCGGCGGAGCCGTGCGCTCGACGAGCTTGACCAGGCGGTCGAGCTGCTCGGCAATGGATCTGAGGGACTCGTCTGACACCGTTTTCGGCCCCGCTGGGTTCTCTCGGCGCGTGGTCTTGGCCACCCTTGGCCCCTGCGGTCAAGGCCGATTCACGACCAAAGTTGAAGGGACGTTTCGCCTCGCGCCGCGAAATGTCCACGGTGCGGCGGCGGTTTGCCCCGCCTATATGCGATTGCAAAGGGGGCGGGCATCGCTATAGTCCGCGCCGTTTTTCGGCAAATGCTGGATTACCGCCAGAAGAGCAGGAGCAAGGGATGTTTGTGACGCCAGCTTACGCGCAGGCCGGGGCCCCCGGAGGCGCCGACATGCTGATCCAGTTCCTGCCTTTCATTCTCATCTTCGTCATCATGTATTTCCTGATCATCCGGCCGCAGCGCCTCAAGGCGAAGCGGCACCAGGAAATGGTCGCCAACCTGCGCCGGGGAGACACGGTGGTCACGTCCGGCGGGCTGATCGGCAAGGTCGCCAAGGTCGTGGACGACGGCGAGATCCAGATCGACCTTGCGGAAAACGTGAGGGTCCGCGTGGTGCGCGGCATGATCGCCGAGGTGCGGTCGAAGGGCGAACCCGTGAAGGAGAACGGCTGAGGCGGGTCGTCCCGTGCAAGGCCTGGACACCTGACGAATGCTTTATTTCGCGCGTTGGAAAGTCGCTCTCATCCTGGCCGTCGTCCTGGCCGGCATCATCGCGACATTGCCCAACTTCTTCCCGCGGGAAACGGTCGCGAACTGGCCGAACTGGATGCCCAAACGCCAGCTTGTGCTGGGGCTCGATCTGCAGGGCGGCGCCTACCTCCTCTACGAGGTCGACCGGAACGAATACGTCCAGTCGCGGCTCAGGACGCTGCTCAGCGACGTGCGGAAGGCGATGCTGGAGCAGCCGCGCATCGGCTACACCGGGCTTGCGATCCAGAACGACGGGGTTCAGCTCAGGATTCGCGATCCCGATCAGCTTGACGAGGCGCGCACACGGCTGGAGGCGCTGCGCAATCCGCTGGTCTCATCGATCATCGGCGGGACCAGCGTGAATGAATTCGATCTGACGGTGAGCGACGACGGCGTTGCGGTTCTGAGCTATTCGCCGGAGGGCCTCGCCCAGCGCGTCAGAGGCATCGTCAGCCAATCGATCGAGGTCATCGGGCGCCGCATCGATGAATTGGGCACCACCGAGCCGAGTATCCAGCGCCAGGGCGACGACCGCATCCTGGTCGAGGCGCCGGGCCTCGGCGACCCCGCCCGCCTCAAGGCGCTTGTCGGACAGACGGCGCAGCTCACCTTTCACCTGGTCGAGGGGAGCTTCACCGGCGGGGAGACGGAAGCCCCCAAGCCGGGCACGATCGTCCTGCCTTCCGAGGAAGATCCCCGGCGTTCCTTCATATTGGCCGACGTCCCGCTGCTCACCGGCGAGGATCTGGTCGACGCCCAGCCCGCCTTCGATCAGCAGACCAACCAGCCCGTGGTCAATTTCCGGCTGTCGACGGCAGGGGCGGTGAAATTCGGCGAGGTGACCCAGCAGAATGTCGGCCGGCTCTTCGCCATCGTCCTCGACAACAAGGTGATTTCCGCGCCGCAGATTCGGGAGCCGATCCTCGGCGGGTCCGGTCAGATCAGCGGCGGCTTCTCCGTGCAGGAGGCGAACGACCTCGCGATTCTGCTTCGTGCCGGTTCGTTGCCTGCGAAGCTCACGATCGTCGAGGAGCGCACCATCGGCCCGAGCCTTGGCGCCGACTCGATCCGCGCCGGCATAATCGCCTCGGTGGTGGCGACGCTGGCGATCGTCGTGTTCATGATCGTCTGCTACGGCATCCTCGGCCTGTTCGCCAATATTGCCCTGATAGCCAACAACTTCCTGATGATCGGCATCCTTTCGGCGCTCGGCGCGACGCTGACGCTTCCCGGCATCGCCGGTATCGTGCTCACCATGGGCATGGCGGTTGATGCCAACGTGCTGATCTACGAACGAATGCGCGAGGAAGCCAAGGCCGGACGATCGACGATCGCGGCACTTGATGCCGGTTTCACGCGAGCCTACGCCACCATCATCGACTCGCACCTCACCGCGCTGATCGCGGCCGTGGCGCTCTTCTGGGTCGGCTCGGGTCCAATCCGGGGCTTCGCCGTGACGCTGTCGATCGGTATCGTGTCGACGCTGTTCACCGCATATCTGGTGACCCGGCTCATCGTCTCGATCTGGGTGCGGGTGGCCCGTCCCAAGGAAGTACCGCTGTAGCGCAGGCCGCCATGAAACCGCTTCGCCTCATTCCCGACGATACCAAACTGCCCTTCATGAAATGGGCACGGATCAGGACGCCGATTTCGCTCGCCCTGATGGCGCTGTCGCTCGTCCTGTTCTTCACCGTCGGGGTGAACTCAGGCATCGACTTCAAGGGCGGTACCGTCATCGAAGTGCGAAGCCATACCTCGCCGGTCGACATGGCCAGCATCAGATCGATCCTGAACGAGCTCGGCCTCGGCGAGGTGCAGATTCAAGGCATCGGCGACGATGCGACGGTCCTCATCCGCATCGCCACTCAGCCCGGCGGCGAGGAGGCGCAGCAGGCGGTGGTGGAGAAGGTCCGGAACGCGCTCGGGACCGAGAACTTCGATTACCGCAGGGTCGAAGTCGTCGGCCCGCGCGTGTCGAGCGAGCTCGCTCGAACCGGTACGCTGGCAGTGCTCTTCACGATCGCCGGAATCATGGCCTACATCTGGTTCCGCTTCGAGTGGCAGTTCGCCATCGGATGCGTCGCAACGCTGATCCACGACGCCGTGCTCATGGTCGGCTTCTTCTGCGCCACCCAGATCGATTTCAACCTCTCCAGCATTGCGGCGATTCTCACCGTGATCGGCTACTCACTCAACGACACGGTGGTGATCTTCGACCGCATTCGCGAAATCCTCCGCAAGTACAAGCAGATGCCGGTGAGCGAGATCATCGACCTCGCGACCAACCAGACGCTCGCGCGTACGATCATGACGTCGCTGACGCTGCTCCTGGCGCTGCTCTCGCTGTTCATCTTCGGCGGCGAGGTGATTCGTTCCTTCACCGCAGCGATGATCTGGGGCATTCTGGTCGCAACCGCCTCGTCGATCTTCATCGGCGGCCCGATTCTCATCTACTTCAACATCCGGCCGCACGACACGGCTGCCGCCGGCTCGAAGCCGGCGCAGGCATAGACGGCGTGGCGGGTATCGTCGTCCGTGCCGCCCACTATCCCCGGCGGGCACCGATCGACGCATATGGCAACGGTGGATTTCGCTTCGCCGGTATGTCGCACCGCGGCTCACTGCTCTGTTTGCCGAGCGGCATCTACGGCTGGGACCCGACGGGACGGATCGATCGCCAGACGCTGATCAAGGTTTTCGAAGAGTCGGACGCGATCGAGGTTCTCCTTGTCGGCACGGGCCGTGACGTGGCGCCGCTTGACGCGGACCTCGCGGCGGCTCTCCGGGAGCGGGGAATCGTCGCCGATGCGATGTCGACGGGCGCCGCGGTGCGCACCTTCAACGTCCTCCTTGCCGAGGACCGCGCCGTGGCCGCCGCGCTGCTCGCGGTGGACTGAGCAACGGCCGCGGGCCATATCTTCCGGGTGAGCGACGCCCCCAGCCACATCATCGACATCGTCCGTGCGGCCGATCCCGACCGGTACCTGTCCGACCTGTTCGCCCCCGCCGACGCCCGACCGCATCTCTTTGCCCTTCATGCCTTTGCCGTCGAGGTCGCCGGAATACGCGGCAAGGTGTCGGAGCCGACACTCGGAGAAATGCGCCTCAGATGGTGGGAAACGGCGATCCGCGGCGAGCACGGAGGAAGCCCGGTGGCGGCGGCGCTGGCCGGGACGATTGCGCGCTTCGATCTGCCGCTCGTCGCCTTCGACAATCTGCTCAGGGCCCGGGTCTTCGACCTCTACGACGACCCGATCCCCACGGTGAACGATCTCGAGGGCTATGCGGGCGACACCGAGTCGGCGCTGATGCAGCTCGGGGCGATCATCCTTGCCGGCGGCAAGGATCCCGGCACAGCCGAGCTGTCGGGAAATGCCGGGGTCGCGCGATCTATCGTGGCCGTCCTGCGTTCGCTGCCGCTGGGTTCCGCGATAGGCCAGTCGTTTCTTCCGGCCGGTCTGCTTGCGAAGCATAATGCCGAAGCCACTGACATCGCGGAACGGAATGCGACACCTGCCGTGAGGGCGGCACTGGCGGATCTCAAGGCGCTGGCGCGTCAGAGGCTCAGCGACGCCCGCCAACTCGTGTCCGCCACGGACCCTGCGCTCCTCCCGGCTTTCCTCCCGACGGCGATGGTCGAGGTCTACCTCAAACGAACGGAGCGCCCCGGGTTCGATCCCCTCCGGGACATCACGGACGTCTCCCCTTTGACGAGACAGTGGACGCTGTGGCGGGCCGCGCGGCGGGGCCGGATCTGATCCTACTCGGCGGCCTCGGCCGACGCCGGCGTTGCCAGCCAGCGGTCAAGATCGGCGAGGGCGCGGGTCGTGATCGCGCGCTTCTTTGCCCGGCCGCGCTCCACGCTGGAGAGGCGCACGCCGGGCTGCCGGGTCGGCTCAACCGGCGGGAAGAGCCCGAAATTGACGTTCATCGGCTGGAAGGAGCGCGCGCCCTGTTCCTCGGTCGATTCGATGTGGCCGCCGGTAATGTGGCCGAGGATCGCGCCGAAGGCGGTGGTTGGCGGCGGAAGAATGACAGGCTCCGCGAGTCGTTCGGCCGCCGCGAAGCGGCCGGCGAGCAGCCCGATTGCCGCCGATTCCACATAGCCCTCGCAGCCGGTGATCTGTCCGGCGAATCTCAGCCGCGGCATGGCCTTGAGGCGGAGCGTCGCGTCGAGCAGGCGGGGCGAGTTGAGGTAGGTGTTGCGGTGGAGCCCGCCGAGCCGCGCGAACTCTGCCCCGTGAAGCCCGGGAATCATTCGAAAAATGCCGGCCTGTACCGCGTAGCGGAGCTCGGTCTGAAACCCGACCATGTTGTAGAGCGTGCCGAGCGCATTGTCCTGGCGCAGTTGCACGACGGCGTAGGGTTTCTCTCCGGGCTTATGGGGGTTGGTGAGCCCGACCGGCTTCATCGGCCCGTAGCGGAGGGTCTCCCGCCCCCGCGCCGCCATCACTTCGATGGGCAGGCAGCCGTCAAAATAGGGGATCTTCTCCCAGTCGTGATGCTTGTGCTTGTCACCCGACAGAAGCGCGTCAACGAAGGCCTCGTAGGTCGGCTTGTCGAGCGGACAGTTGATGTAGTCCTTGCCGGTGCCTCCCGGCCCGGCCTTGTCGTAGCGGGATTGGAACCAGGCGACGTCCATGTCGATCGAGTCGAAATGGACGATCGGTGCGATCGCATCGAAGAAGGCGAGAGCATCCTCGCCGGTAAGCTCGCGGATCGCGCTCGCGAGGGCGGGCGAGGTGAGGGGACCGGTGGCGATGATAACGCTGTCCCAGTCCTCGGGCGGAAGGCCGGCAACCTCGCCGCGCTCGAGCCGGATCAACGGGTGGGCAGCGATCGCCTGTGACACGGCCTCGGCGAAGCCGTCGCGGTCGACGGCCAATGCGCCGCCCGCCGGAACCTGGTGGCGGTCGGCGGTGCGCATGATGAGCGAGTCCGCCCGGCGCAGCTCTTCGTGAAGAAGGCCGACCGCGTTGGTTTCGCGGTCGTCGGACCGGAACGAGTTGGAGCAGACGAGTTCCGCCAGACGCTCGGTCTTATGCGCTTCCGTGGTGCGCGCCGGGCGCATTTCGTGAAGGACGACGGGAATTCCCCGGCGCGCCGCCTGCCATGCAGCCTCGGAACCGGCGAGCCCTCCGCCAATGACGTGGATGGGAGCGATGGTCATCTGCGGTGTACTTGAGGGCAGGAAAACCCCCGGTCAACCCCGTTCACGACGCCTCTGCCGGCGCTGGGGCGGCGGATATGGAGGCCTCGGCCGGAATCGAACCGGCGTGCACGGATTTGCAGTCCGCTGCGTCACCACTCCGCCACGAGGCCGCTTGGAGTGCCGGATACCTAAGGGATCGCAGGGCAGGGGGCAAGATGCCATCGCCGTTCGGCGCACGCCGGGCGGGGTGGTGAGCGCGAGGCCGAATTTCGATTTTGTGCGGCGAGGCGGAGGCGCTATCCCTCCCTCTTACCCTCCGTCGTCAACAGGATCCGCCTCCATGTCGAAAGAACCCGGCGTTCCGTCCTATCCCGAAGACCTCGATGCCATTCGCGACTGGTTCCGCCAGCTCGCCGGCTTCGTCCAGGCAAGGGATTTCAAGGCTGCCCATGCGCTGACCCGCGAGGACTTCCTGGTCTTCGGTACCTTCGCCGATTTCGTTTCCGGCCGGGAGGCCGCGGAACAGGCCCAGTGGCGAAACGTCTGGCCGAACATCAGCGATTTTCGCTTCCGGCTCGACGATGTGCGGGGCTTCGTTTCGCCGGATCGGCTGTTTGCCGTGGGTCTCGCGATTTTCGACTCGACCGGCTACCGCGAGGACGGGACGCCGTTCGATCGGCCCGGCCGCGCGACCGTTGCCTTCGAACGCGGCAAAGTCGGTGATCGCTGGGTCGCCATCCATACCCACATGTCGCTGTTCCGGGACGTGCCCCAGGTTTCTTACGGACGGCGGGCGGCGTGACGGAGACCGAGGGTCCGGCGCGGGATTTTCCTGTTCCTTCCCGGGCGCCGGTCTACGCCCGGAACATGGTGGCGACCTCGCAGCCGCTCGCCGCGCAGGCGGGCCTTGGGATGCTCGCGAAGGGCGGCAACGCCGTCGACGCGGCGATTGCGACGGCCATGGCGCTTACGGTCGTGGAGCCCACCGGCTGCGGCTTGGGCGGCGATGCATTCGCCATCGTCTGGGACGGGAGCCGACTCCATGGCCTCAACGCTTCCGGCCGGGCGCCCGCCGCCTGGACGCCGGAGTATTTCGCCGGCCGCGAGCGCGTGCCCGAGCGCGGCTGGAACAGCGTTACCGTGCCGGGAGCGGTTGCCGGATGGATCGCGCTGTGGCGGAAGTTCGGCGCGCTACCGCTCACCACGATCGCCGAGCCCGCGATCCGATACGCTCGCGACGGCTTCGCGGTGTCGCCGGGCATCGCCACGCGATGGCAATTCGAGGCCGGCATCCTTGCCGGCCAACCGGGGTTTGACGCCTTTCTGATCGAAGGTCGCGCACCCAAGGCCGGAGAGACGTTCCGGCTATCCGACCTGGGAAGCTCACTCGAAGCGATCGCCGCCAGCGAGGGCGAGGCCTTCTATCGCGGCGAACTTGCCGCCCGGATCGTAGCCCACGCTCAGGCTCACGGCGGCGCTATGACCATGGCTGACCTTGCGGCCGAGCAACCGGATTGGGTGGACACGCTGTCGGTCGACTTCGCCGGAACGACGATCCATGAGATTCCGCCGAACGGGCAGGGGATCGCGACGCTCATCGCTCTCGGAATCGC
>DASSPO010000287.1:0-24429 GCA_035699585.1 Bauldia sp. | reverse complement strand
CTCGAGATAGGGGAGCGCGGCCGGACCCGTGATCCACAGCACAGTGTCGAAGGGCTGCGGCTCGTCGAACACCCGGGCGAGATTGAAGCCCTTGGTGAAGCGCCAGTGCGGCACGAGCTTCTTGCCGTCGATCACCAGCTCGGCCTGGTCGAGCACGCCGCGCCAGGCGGCGATCTGCTCGGCGCTGACCTGTACGCTCTCGAACGGGCTCTTTTGATGCGCGTTGGGCAGCCATTCGAGGTCGTCATCCGTCTCGGCCTCGATCGCGTTCCAGCTCTCGCGCGACAGTGCGATCATCGCCTTGATGTGCTGGCGGATGCCGGCCATCCGCGCCGGATCGGAGACCGGCCAGCGGATGTGGAAGAAGGAGATGAAATCGGCGATCGGGGCGCCCTCGACATACATCGGGTTGTTGTCGTCGGGCGGGGCCAGCGCCGCCGCGAAGGCCGATTCCATCTTCGGGAAGAAATGATGGAACGTGGCATCGAAGCTCTCGTGCCAGTCGTGGGCGACGATGAAGTCGCTGAACCCCATCAGCACGTGGCAGTAGCCGCGGAGCCAAAGCGCGTCGCCCTGATCGAAGGCGAAGGTGAGTGAGGCGGGCATCGCATCGCTCGGCATGCCGGTAATCTGCTGCATGACGGCGATGAAGCTCTCGTCCTCGAGCACCTTGCCGTCGCCGTTCACGTCGTAGTGGATCTTGCGGAGATCGAACCTGAGCTTCACCGCGGGCCCGACGCCGACCAGCGTCTCCTCCGCCAGCGCCAGGTCCTGCGAGAAGCCGGCGACGAGAGCCTGGAAATCGGCGAAGGCGAGCGGCTCCGGATTGGGATTCTCAGGCACCGGCAGGCGAAGGATCGGCAGCAGGAAGGAGCGCGGCGTCTTCAGTCCGTAGCGGTACAGGCCCTGCGACAGGGTCTCGATCGCGCGGACGAAGCGGATGGTGCCGAGGCCGATCCTGGCATCGTCGTTCTTGGGGTCGGCCGCAAGCATCGTTGCGAGTTCCGCCTCGCCGGCGGCGAGCGTGCCGGCATAAAGATGCTCGACGGCGACCCTGTTGGCGGCCTCATCGGCGGAGGCGGGGAGTGCGGTGAAAGCAAGGGCGATCGCAAGACTCGTGATCGTCCAAGGGCGCGCGGACATGGTCTCTCCTCTTCGGCTTCCCGACCCGGTCCTCAAACGCGCGCTCAATTACGACAAATCCAAGACTGGGCGTGTGACGGGCGTCACCGTGGCCGGCGGATCGGGCCGCCCCGGCTCCCCTCGCTTGCCGCTCACCCGCCGACCAGCGCGAACCAGCCTGCTTCGTCGATCACCTTGACGCCGTGCTTCTCGGCCTCCTTGAGCTTCGAACCGGCGCCGGGGCCGGCGACGAGGAGATCGGTCTTCTTCGACACCGATCCCGCGACCTTGGCGCCGAGCCGCTCGGCCATCGCCTTGGCCTCCTCGCGGGTCATCCGTTCGAGCGCGCCGGTGAACACGACGGTCTTGCCCGAGACCGGCGAGGTCGACGCCACCGCCTCGGCCGGCTCGACCGTTACCCCGGCATCGAGCAGGGCGTGGACGGCGCCAACGTTGTGGTCCTCGCCGTAGAAGTCGACGAGCGCCTGGGCGACGGTCTCGCCGATGCCGCTGATCGCGTCGAGTTCGGCGAGCGCCTCGGCGTCGCCCCGGGCGGCGGCCACCATCGCGGCCTCGAAGGCCTCGTACGTCCCGTAGCTTCGCGCCAGCAGCCGCGCATTGGTTTCGCCGATGTGGCGGATGCCGAGGGCGTAGATGAAGCGGTGGAGCGCGATCGTCCGGCGGGCCTCGATCGCGGCGAACAGGTTTCGCACCGAGACTTCGCCATAGCCTTCGCGGTCGATGAGCCTTTTCCCCTCCTCCGCGGCGGCGTCGCGCTTGCGAAGGGTGAAGATATCGGCCGGCGAGGTGATCAACCCCTCGGCGTGGAAAGCCTCGATCTGCTTGTCGCCCAGCCCTTCGATGTCGAAGGCGTTCCGCGAGCAGAAATGCTTGAGTTTCTCGACCACCTGCGCCGGGCAGATGAGACCCCCGGTGCAGCGCCGCACCGCGTCGGGACGGCCGGTCTTGGGGTTGATGTCGCGGACCGCGTGGCTTTGGCAGGCGGGACAGACGGTGGGGAAGACGTAGGGCTTGGCGTCCTTTGGCCGGCGCGAGAGATCGACATCGACGATCTGCGGGATCACGTCGCCGGCGCGCTGCACCGTCACCGTGTCTCCGATCCGGAGATCCTTGCCGCCCCGGATCGGCTCGCCGTCGGAGCCGATGCCCTTGATGTAATCCTCGTTGTGGAGGGTGGCATTGGTGACGACGACGCCGCCGACGGTGATCGGCTCGAGGCGGGCGACCGGCGTCAAGGCACCGGTGCGGCCGACCTGGATGTCGATCCCGCGGAGGATGGTCTGGGCCTGCTCAGCGGCGAACTTGTGGGCGATGGCCCAGCGCGGGCTTCGCGACACGAAGCCTAGCCGCGCCTGAAGGTCGAGGCGGTCGACCTTGTAGACCACGCCGTCGATGTCGTAGCCAAGCGTGGCGCGGCCCGCCTCCTCTTCGCGGTAGAACTCGAGCGCCTCGGCGACGCTGCGGCAGACGCGCATGCGCGGATTGGTCGGGAAACCCCAGTTGGCGAAGAGCTTGACCATGCCGCTCTGCGTCTCGGCCGGCATCGCGCTCATCTCGCCCCAGGTATAGGCGAAGAAGTGGAGCGGTCGCGTCGCCGTCACCGCCGGATCGATCTGGCGGAGCGAGCCGGCGGCACCGCTGCGCGGATTGGCGATCGTCTTCAGCCCCTCCTCCGCGAGGCGCCGGTTGAGCGCCTGGAAGTCGGCGTGGAGCATGTAGATTTCGCCGCGCACCTCGACCACGTCCGGAGCGCCCTTCGGCAGCTTTTGCGGAACGTCGGGCACCATGCGGATATTGGCCGTGACGTTCTCGCCCTCATACCCGTCGCCGCGCGTGGCGGCGCTGACCAGGCGGCCCTCCTCGTAGCGGATCGAACAGGACAGGCCGTCGATCTTCGGCTCGGCCGTGATTGCCAGCGGCTCGTCGGCGGCGAGCCGCAGGAAGCGCCGGACGCGGGCCACGAACTCGATCACGTCCTCGTCGCTGAAGGCGTTGTCGAGCGACAGCATCGGGACGGCATGGACGACCTTGCCGAAGCGGGCGACCGGAGCGGCGCCGACGCGCTCGCTCGGGCTGTCGGCGCGCTTGAGCTTCGGGAATCGTCGCTCGATCGCGAGGTTCCGCTTGCGGAGCTCGTCATACTCCGCATCGGAAATCAGCGGCTCGTCCTGCTGGTAGTAGCGCCGGTCGTGCTCGGCTATCTCCTCGGCAAGGCGGGCAAGCTCGGCCTCGGCCTCGGCGGCGCTGAGCTCGTCGACGGGCTTCCTGTTGACTTCGGGCATGGAGAGATTCGGCTTCCGTTCGGTGTCATGGTCATTCTAGCAGCCTCGCCGCCTCGGACGGAGCACCGGCACACCGTCCCGGCAACACGACGAATGGGCCTCGGCCGTCACGACAATCCGGGGGAAGGAAGGCTGACTCGCGTCTCGCGCCTCAAACCGCCCCGAGGATCAGCCGGTCGGCGGCGGCGCGCGCCTCGTCGGTGATGGTCGCCCCGGCGAGCATGCGCGCGATCTCCTCGCGCCGGCGGGCGGCATCAAGGCGGGTGACGCCGGTCGCCGTCGTCCGGCCCTTGGTGTCCTTGGCGACGAGGAGATGCGAGCCGGCCCGCGCCGCGACCTGGGGCGCGTGGGTGACCGAAAGCACTTGGACGCGGCCGGCAAGACGGGCGAGCCGTGCGCCGATCGCGTCGGCCACCGCTCCGCCAACCGCGGTGTCGATCTCGTCGAAGACCAGCGTCGGCGCGGAGCCGCGATCGGCGAGCGCCACCTTGAGCGCGAGCAGGAAGCGGGCCAGCTCGCCGCCCGAGGCGATCTTCATCAGCGGGCCGGGCGCGGTGCCGGGGTTGGTTTGGACGGTGAACCCGACCGTGTCGATCCCGTGTTCCGAGGCCTGCCCGGGATCCGCCTCGACCGCCACCGAGAACTCGGCGCGGTCGAGCTTGAGGGCCGGCAGCTCCGCCGTCACTGCCTTCTCGAGCGCCCGCGCCGCCTTCTGGCGCTTGGCACTCAGCGCCGCCGCCGCCTTGTCGTAGCGCGTCCTTGCCTCGGCGGCGGCGCGATCGAGCGCCTGAAGCTGCTCCTCGCCTGAATCGAGCGCCGCGAGCGCCATGCTCATCTGCTCGGTGAATGCCGGCAGATCGGCGACCATCACGCCATGCTTCCGTGCCGCCGCGCGGAGGGCAAACAGCCGCTCCTCCGTCGCCTCGAGCGCGCGCGGATCGGCCTCGGCCGCGCGCGCCGCCGCTTCCAGCGAGCGTGTCGCTTCCTCAAGGCCAAGGAGCGCGCGGTCGAGCGCGGCGATCGCCTCGTCGAGCAACCCACCGGCCTCGGGCGCCTTGCGTTCGAGACGCCGGACCAGGCTCGCGAGCGTCGGCGTCGGGCTCGCGCTCCCCGCCACCGTCTCGTAGGCCTCGGCTATGTCGCCGGCGATCTTCTCGGCCCGCATCAGCGCCTGCCGGCGGTCGGCAAGCGCGTCCTCCTCGCCGGGCTGGGGGGCGAGCGCCTTCAGTTCCTCGACCGCGGCGCGGAGGTACTCCCCCTCGGCCCGCGCCGAATCGATCCGCCTGCGAAGCTCGGCGGCGGCGCGCTCGGCCTCGCGCCGCTCGCGATGCGCCGCGGCCACCGCCGCGGCCTCCGCCTCGAGGCCGCCGAACGCATCGAGAAGCGCGCGGTGCACCTGCGGGTCGACCATGGCGCGGTCGTCATGCTGGCCATGAATCTCGACCAGCGCCGCCCCGAGCTGGCGAAGCAGCGTTACCGACACGGGCTGGTCATTGATGAAGGCGCGGCTCCGGCCGTCGCTGCCCTGCACGCGGCGCAGGATCAGCTCGCCGTCGGCTTCGATGCCGGTGTCGGCGAGCAGCCGCCGCGCCGGGTGGGCGGCCGCCACGTCGAAGACCGCGGTGACGTCGCCCTGCTCGGCGCCGTGACGCACCAGCGCGCTGTCGCCGCGCCCGCCGAGCGCGAGCGAAAGCGCATCGAGGAGGATGGATTTGCCGGCGCCGGTCTCGCCGGTAAGGACGGTCAGGCCCTTCTCGAATTCGATGCTGAGCCGATCGATGAGGACGATGTCGCGGATCGCGAGGGCGACGAGCATGGCCTCACGCGCGGGGCCCGGGCCTCAGGTCGCCGTCTTTTCGTCGAACGCTTCGCCCACCGGGCCGCCGAAGTTCTCCGGCGAAACGCCCTTCTTCTGGAGGAGCGTGTAGGCGTCCTTGTACCAGCGGCTGTTCGGGAAGTTGTGGCCGAGGACCGCCGCGGCGGTCTGCGCCTCGCGGACGAGCCCCATGGCAAGGTTGGCCTCGACGAGGCGCTCGAGCGCCTCTTCGACGTGGCGCGTGTCCTGGTACTGGGTGACGACCACGTTGAAGCGGTTGATGGCGGCGACGTACTGGCGCTGTTCGAGGTAGTAGCGCCCGACCTGCATCTCTTTCCCCGCGAGCTGGTCGCGGGTCATGATCACCTTCTTGTTGGCGTCGGCGGCGTACTCGGAGTCGGGATAGCGGTCGATGATGGTTTGCATCGAGTCGAGCGCCTTCTGGGTCATCTCCTGGTCGCGCGTCACGTCCTTGATCTGGGCGAAATACGACTGGCCCATGATGTACTGGGCGTACGCGGCGTCGGGACTCCCGGGATAGAGGGTGAGATAGCGGCGGGCGGTGGCGATGGCGTTATCGTAGTCGCCCCGGCGGTAGCTGGCGAAGGCGGACATGACGAGCGCCTTCCGCGCCTCCTCCGAGTATGGATGCTGGCGGTCGACCTCGTTGAACTCGTCGATCGCATCGCCGAACTTGCCGGCGTTCATGTAGCCGAGGCCGCGGTTGTAGAGCACCCCGGCCGGCTGGTCGTCGGCATAGGCGGCGAGCGTACCCTCGATGTTCTTCTGGCATGCCGAAAGGAAGGCCGATCCGCCGACGATGGCGAAGAGGGCCGCAACCGCTGCGACACGACTTCTCATCACGTTCGACCCCGACCAGACAGACTTCATCAAGCCCCGCCCCTGCCGGCGAATCGCCGGGCAAGTCCTTAGGAAAACGGCCTTTTGCCGTGCCCGCCTGTTTAGCGCAAATCGCGCATCCGCGCCAATATCGGACGCAACCTATGTCGCTCGGATTTATGGCGAAACGGGGGAGATGCGGTGCGAGGGCTCAGGATACGTCGGGGCCGAACGCCGCAACCCCGACGCCGGCCTGGAGATCGGCATGCCCGCTGTCGCGGCGGGCAGGCATCTCGACCAGGCTCCACGCGTCGCGGTCGCCAAGCAGCGCCTCGACGGCGAGAACATTGAGCTTGTGGCCGCCGCGATAGGAGCGGTAGCTGCCGAGGATCGGCGCCCCGGCAAGAGCCAGGTCGCCCACCGCGTCGAGCGCCTTGTGGCGCACGAACTCGTCCTTGTAGCGAAGGCCTTCGGGATTCATCACCCGGTCTTCGGCGATCACGATCGCGTTGTCGAGCGAGGCGCCGAGGGCAAAGCCGCGCGCCCAGAGGCTTTTCACGTCGGCGTAGAAGCCGAACGTCCGCGCCCGGCCGATGTCGCGCCGGAAGCTGTCGGCGGTCATGTCGGCGGCGTAGCGCTGCCGGCCGACGAGCGGGTTGGCGAAGTCGATCTCGACCTCGATCCGGCGGCCGTCATAGGGGGTGAATTCGGCGAAGCTGGCGCCGAGTTCGATCCGCACCGGTTTCAAGACCTTGATGTAGCGCCGGGCCTTGGAAAGCGTTTCGATCCCGGCCTGGTCGATGGCGTCGATGAAGGCTTCCGCGCTCCCGTCCATTACCGGCACTTCGGGTCCATCGACCTCGATCATGCAATTGTCGATGTCCATGCCGCGGAGCGTCGCCATCAGGTGCTCGATGGTCGCCACCGACGCACCCGTCACCCCGATGGTGGTGCACAAATCGGTGGCGCTGACATGCCGATAATCGGCCGGGATCTCGCGATCCCGGCCGTCGTCGAGATTGGTCCGGTAGAAGTAGATCCCGCTGTCCGCCTCGGCCGGGTGCAGCGTCACCGAAGCTGCGTGACCGCTGTGGACACCAACACCAGACAACGTCGCCCGATTGGCAAGCGTGGTCTGTGCCCCGTTACGCCGTGTCCCCATTCGCCGCACCCGCCCCTGGTCTTCGGTCCCCGCCGCTCTCGCGGCCCGACGGCAGCACTCGGGCTGTACTTC
This sequence comes from Bauldia sp., assembly GCA_035699585.1. Lineage (GTDB taxonomy): Bacteria > Pseudomonadota > Alphaproteobacteria > Rhizobiales > Kaistiaceae > Bauldia. The sequence goes on along the minus strand of DASSPO010000287.1, from coordinate 17,114 downwards.
CGGCTCAGGTGAAGCTCAACTACCCCTGTCTTCACCAAGGCTTGCCGGTCCTACTCGATCGCCCCAGCGCCCTCCTCGAATCGGAGACTAGCGACGCCAGGGGGTATCGCAAAATCACCTTGTGTAACGCCCTTGAAACATCGCGGCCGGCAGCCGTTCATAAATGATATCAAAAAGTTAAAACCCGGCGCCGATGGCGCGGCGCCGGGTTTTCTTAGCGAGCGGGCGCTCTGCCCGATCAGTTGGCCTGCCGGCGCAGAAAGGCCGGAATCTCAAGCTCGTCGTCGATTTGCCGGGCATCCCGCGGCAGCGGCCGCCCGTGCTTGTCGAGCTCGGCCTGGCGCGGGCGGTACATGGAGTCCTGCGATGCCGGGCGCGGCGCGGGTGGCCGCTTGGCGTACTCGCTTGCCGGAGGCGGCGGCGCGGCAACCTGCTGCTGAACCGGCCGCTGCGGCGGCGGGGGCGGCGCGGCGAGCTTGGGCCTCTGCTGCTGGGGCTGTTGCTGGGCCGGGCGCGGTTGCGGCTGCTGCTGCTGTGGCCGGGCCGGCGCTTCGTCCTCGCGGCGGCCAAGGCCGACATTGGCCAGGCGCCGGAGCAGGCTGAGGGGCCCGCGGTCCTCCTCCACCGGCGGTCCGCCATTGTGGGCCGCCTCCATCTGGCGTTGCGCGATCGGCGGAAAGTCCTCGACCCGCGGCATGCGCACCGACGGTGCCTCGGGCTGCGGCGGGATGAAGGGCGCCTCGCTGTGCTGGGCGTGCTGGTCCTGCTCGAACGCCGCCCGAAGCTCCATCTCGACGTCGAAATCGCCGTCATACTCGGCCGTGGCGGGCTTGAACGGTGTGATGGTGACATCGGGATCGCGCGCCGCGGGCTGCTCGACCTGGGCCGGCTTCGCCGGCTTGGGCGCCTCGGCCGCGGCATATGCCGGCTCGGGTTGCGGTTCGGGCGCGGCGGTCTGAACCGGCTTCGGGGGAGCCGCCTGGGCCGGCGCCGCCGCCACAGGGCGGAGCGGCATCGCGACGGCCGGCTTCGCCGCCTCGGGCCGGGTCGCGGTCCGGAGACGCTGGCTGAGCTCTGCCATCCGGATCTCCGCCGGCGAGGAGTCTTCGCGAGCTTCGTTGTCGATGCCGGTCGCCACCACCGATACCCGGATCACGCCCTCGAGCGCCTCTTCGAAGGTCGCGCCGAGGATGATGTTGGCATCGGGGTCGACCTCCTCGCGAATGCGGGTCGCCGCCTCGTCGACTTCGAACAGGGTCAGGTCCCTGCCGCCGGTGATTGAGATGAGCAGGCCCTTGGCGCCCTTCATCGACGTCTCGTCGAGGAGCGGGTTGGCGATCGCCGCCTCGGCGGCCTGGATGGCGCGGCGGTCGCCGGAGGCTTCCCCGGTGCCCATCATCGCCTTGCCCATCTCGCGCATGACCGAGCGGACGTCGGCGAAGTCGAGGTTGATCAGGCCTTCCTTGACCATGAGGTCGGTGATGCAGGCGACGCCGGAATAGAGCACCTGGTCGGCCATCGCGAAGGCGTCGGCGAAGGTGGTCTTCTCGTTGGCGATCCGGAACAGGTTCTGGTTGGGGATGACGATAAGGGTATCGACGCAGGCCTGGAGGTCCATGATCCCCTGTTCGGCGACGCGCATGCGGCGCGCGCCTTCGAAGTGGAACGGCTTGGTCACCACCCCGACGGTCAGGATGCCCTGGTCGCGGGCCGCCCGCGCGATCGTCGGCGCCGCTCCCGTGCCGGTGCCGCCGCCCATGCCCGCGGTCACGAAGACCATGGGCGAGCCGGAGAGGGGATCGATGATCTCGTCGATCGCCTCCTCCGCCGCCGCGCGTCCGACCTCGGGCTGGGAACCGGCGCCGAGGCCTTCGGTCACCGCCACGCCCATCTGGATCAGGCGCTCGGCCTTGGACGAGGACAGCGCCTGGCTGTCGGTATTGGCCACGACGAACTCGCAGCCCAGCAGCCCGGAACGGATCATGTTGTTGACGGCGTTGCCGCCCGCGCCGCCCACGCCAAAGACCGTGATCTTCGGCTTGAGTTCCTTGATGTCCGGCATTCTCAGATTGATCGTCATGGCACCGTCCTGACCCATTCGGCCGTCTGCGTCCCGGCCTTCTCTCTTCCCAACCGGGCCCCGCCGCCGCGGACGCCCGACGCCATCAACCGGCGTCTAGAAGCTTTCCCTGATCCATCTTCCGACCCGCGCGAAATAGCCGCCCGTGCCGGTCATGGCGTAGTGCGCCCCGCCCGCCTCGATCTGGTCCATCTTGGCGACCTGCGGGTAGATGAGGAGGCCGACCGCCGCCGCGAAGGCCGGCCCCTTGGCCACCTCCGGCATCCCGGCAATGCCGAGCGGCCGTCCGATCCTGACGTTTCGCGCGAGCATGCGCCGCGCCGCCTCGACCAGGCCGGTGAGCTGACTGCCGCCGCCGGTCAGCACCATCCGCCGCCCGACCAGCGCCGCGAAGCCCGAGGCGTTGAGCCGGTCGCGGACCAGCTCCAGAATCTCCTCGACCCGCGGCCGGATGATCCGATTGAGGGCGGCGCGCGGAATGTGGTTGACCGGCTCGTCCTCGTCGCCGATCGGCTGCACCGAGAGAATCTCGCGCTCGTCGGCGGGATGCGGGAGCACGCTGCCGTGCATCGTCTTCAGCCGCTCGGCATCCTCGACCCGTATCGAGAGCCCGCGCGCAATGTCGGTCGTGATGTGCTGGCCGCCGATGGCGATGGCATCGGCATGAACGAACTCGCCCTTCATGAAGACGGCCATGGTGGTCGTGCCGCCGCCGAAATCGACGCAGGCGCAGCCGAGTTCGGATTCGTCGTCGACGAGCGCCGACAGGCCGCTCGCGAAGGGCGACGCCACCAGCCGCTCGAGGGAAAGGTGGCAACGGTTGATCGCGAGCTCAAGGTTGCGGGCCGGCTGCGAGTCGACACTGACCATGTGCATGTCGACGCCGAGCCGGTGCCCGACCATGCCGAGCGGGTCGGCGATCCCGCCGTCGGCATCGAGGGAGTATCCGATCGGCAGGGCATGGATGACGGAGCGGCCTTCGCTGACGCTGTGGCGGTGGCCTGCCGCGAGCACGCGGCCGATGTCCGTTTCCTCCACCGCTTTGCCGGCGATGGCGACGCTTGCCGAATAGGTCTCGCTCGCCAGTCGCCCGGCCGAGAAGTTGACCATGAGCGAGTCCACCGTCACGCCTGCCCGGCGCTCGGCGGCATCGACCGCAAGTCGGATCGCCTGTTCGGCGGCGTCGAGGTTGACGACCACGCCCGACTTGATGCCGCGCGAGCGCTGGTGGCCGAAGCCCAGCACTTCGATCGCGTGCGTGCGCCCGCGCATCGCCTCCGGCCCGTGGCTTTCGGTCGGCGTGAGGCGCGCGATCAGGCAGCAGATCTTGGTCGAGCCGACGTCGAGCACCGACACCACCGACGGGCGACGTTGCATCGGTCGGCGCGACTGGTCTGTTTGCCGGAACAGCTTCATCAGGCCGCCGTCCCCTTCTTGCGGGCCTTCTCGCGCTCCTTGAGGATGTCGGCGCGCGCCTTCGCGCCCTCCTCCGTGAGGCGGAAGACCAGGCGGCTCGGAAGCCTCATGTCGATTGCGGCGATCTCCCGCGAGAAGACGCCGTGTCCGTCATCGAGCGCCACCGCCTGGATCAGGGCGCTCGCCGGATCCTCTTCGGGCAGCATGATCTCGATGCCGTTGGCAAGCAGGACGTTCCACCGCCGGCCGGAGACCAGCACGCCCGCCTTGACCTTCGGTTTGAGCGAGGGGAACTCGTCCATCAGCGCGACGAACTCCTCGGCGCGCACGTCCGCGCCTTCGCCGACCACCATCGGCAGGTCGGCGTAGCGTGCGTCGACGCGATTGCTGATCAGGTGACCGCCCTTTTCGATCAGGGCAAAGCCGCCCTCGCGTTGCCAGATCGCGAAAGGCTTGCGCTCCTTGATCTCGATCAGGAGCTTGTTGGGATAGACCTTGCGCAGCGTCGCTTCCCGAACCCACGGCAGCGACTCGATCCGCTCCTTGGCGCCGGTCACGTCGAGGGTGACGATCGACGGGAAAGATCCGAGCGCCAGAGCGGTGAGGACATCGACCTCCGAGGTCTCGCTTTGCCCCTTGATCTCCACCTGGTCGATGCCGAGACCGCACCACGCGGTGAGGGCCGAGGCGACCGCAACGGTGTGGCCGCCGAGAACCATGGCGGAGACGGCGGTCGCAAGCAGGAAGGCGACCGTCAGCTTGAGGCCGGCATGCTTCGGCGGCGTCCATTCCAGGCGGGAGAGCGCGCGCACCGGCCGCCTGAGGAACCGCGGCAGGACGATCTTGCGACGCCCGATCAGGCCGCCAGCGCCTTCAGTCCCCGTTTCTACCGCCCGCACGAAGCGTCCTCCACGATCCACCGGACCAGTCCCCTGAAATCCATGCCGGCATAGGCCGCCATCTCGGGCACCAGCGACGTCGCCGTCATCCCGGGCTGCGTGTTGACCTCGAGACAGATGAGTTCCCCCGTCCCCGACGGCCGGTCGTCGTATCGGAAGTCCGCTCGACTGACCCCACGGCAGCCCAACGCCTGATGGGCCCGCAGCGCCAGCATCCGTACATTTTGGTAAACATCTGGTAAAAGTTGCGCCGGAAGGACGTGTTTTGATCCGCCGGCCGCATACTTGGCGTGGTAGTCGTAGAAGCGGTCTTGCGTAATGATATCAATCACGTCGAGCGGCTCGTCGCCGCGGACCCCGCAGGTGAGCTCCCGTCCGGCCACGTAGCGCTCCACCATCACGATGTCGCCGTGCGGCCAGTCGTCGGCAAAGAGCTGCTGCGGCGGATGCTGGGCATCGGCGTTGACGATGATCACGCCGAAGCTCGAACCCTCGTTTGGCGGCTTCACGACGTAAGGCGGCTCGAGCACATGGGTCCGGGCCGCCTCGAGCCGGTGAACGAGCACCGACTCGCTCACCGGGATGCCCGCGGCCTTCATGACGTCCTTGGCCTTGGGCTTGTTCATGGCCAGCGCCGAGGCGAGCACGCCCGAGTGCGTGTAGGGAATCTTCAGGATCTCGAGGATGCCTTGGATGCAGCCGTCCTCGCCGTAGGGGCCGTGGAGCGCATTGAACGCGACATCCGGCCGGAGCCGCGCCAGCACCTCGGCGATGTCGCGCTTCACATCGAGGCGGGTCACCTGGAAACCTTGCGCTTCGAGCGCATCGGCGCAGGCATTGCCGGAGGACAGCGACACCGGCCGCTCGCTTGACCACCCCCCCATGAGCACGGCGACATGCTTCGACAATGACCCCTCCCGCACCGCTGATTCGCGGTTGGTTCGGATCGACTATGGGAGGCGAATGGTTAACGAGAATTAACCACGCGGGACCCGCGGAGCGCCCTAAATCGCGCGGCGAACGTCGGTATGGGCGAAGCCGCCACCCTTGAAGAGCAGCGGCTCGGCCTTGTCCTTGGCGAGAGCATAGGCGAAGCAGTCGCCGAAATTGAGCCGCGCCGGGTGGCCGCTGCCCTTGGCGAAGTCGCGGTACGCCTCGCGGGCGATGCGCGCCTGCTCCGCGGTCACGGGTTCTATCTCGACGCCGGCCCGGGCCGCGAAGTCGTCAAGCGAACGCGACAGAACGGGGTCGCGGCCCTTGTCGGGGACGATGCCGATTTCAAGGTAGCTCGCCGCCGTCAGGCGAGGCGGAAGGGCGCGACTGGTAGCGACCCTATCGAGTCGCGCAATTCAGTTCTCGCACCGACTCCATGACGGCCTCTGTCTGTCCCTCTCCCGTGAGCCGGACCAATTCCCGTATCAGGCGAACGGCCTCCTCGTTCTTGATGTTGATGCTCACCGGCCTGCTTCAACCTCTTCCCAGGAACGGCTCAACCGCCGCATCCTCGGCGAAGCGTCCGATGCGCCTGATTTCCCATTCGAGCCGGATGCCGCTCGTTTCGAGGACCCTGGCGCGCACCGTCTCGCCGAGGAGCTCCAGGTCGTAGGCGGTCGCCGAGTCGACATTGATGAGAAAGTTGCAGTGCATCTCGGACACCATCGCTCCGCCGATCCGCAGGCCTCGGCATCCCGCGGCATCGATGAGCTGCCAGGCCTTGCCGCCTGGAGGATTGGTGAAGGTCGAGCCGCCGGTCTTCTCGCGGATCGGTTGCGCGGATTCGCGGTGGTGCTCGACCGCGTCCATCGCCGCCTGGATGGCGCTCCGCTCGGTCGATGGTCCGCTGAAGACCGCCTCGGTGAAGACGAGATCCTCCGGCGCCGCCGAGTGCCGGTAGGCGAAGCCCATGTCGGCAAGGCTCAGCACATGGTGCCCGCCCCGCCGGTCGACCGCGTGGGCCTCGACCAGCCGCTCGCGCGTCTCCGCCCCGTTCGCGCCGGCATTCATCCTGAGCGCGCCGCCAACCGTGCCGGGAATGCCGTGGAAGAACGCGAAACCCCCGATGCCCTCGTCCCGCGCGAAAGCGGCAAGGCGCTTGTCCGGAAGCGCCGCCCCGGCGCGGATTCGGTCACCCTCGCGGATCGCATGACCGAAGCCCTTGGCCGACAGGCGGATGACGGCGCCGGCCACGCCCCCGTCGCGTACCAGCAGGTTCGACCCGACGCCGACCACATGAACCGGAATGTCCGGGTCGAGCCGCGACAGGAACAGCGCCAGATCCTCCGCATCCGCCGGCTGGAACAAGAATTCCGCCCGTCCGCCGACCCGGAACCAGGTGAACGGTGCGATGTCGGCGTCCGGCGTGATCCGGCCACGGATCCCCGTGGTGTCGATCGATATGGCCATCGTGTCAGGTCAGCGCCTTGAGTTCCCCCGGCAGGGCATAGGCCCACTGGCTGATCGAGCCCGCGCCGAGGCAGACCACCGTGTCGCCGGGGCGGACCGTGTCGCGGATCATCGCCGCCAGCGCCTCGCGGTCGGGAAGCGCGCGCGCGTCGCGGTGGCCGCGATGGCGAAGCCCCTCGACCAGGGCGTCGCGGTCGATGCCCTCGATCGGCAATTCCCCCGCCGGATAGACCGGGGCGACGATCACGGTGTCGGCGTCGTTGAAACAGGAGCAGAACCCGTCGAAGAGGTCGCGGAGCCGCGTGTAGCGGTGCGGCTGGACCACGGCGACGACGCGGCCCTCGCCCGCCACCGAACGCGCCGCCTTCAGCACCGCGGCGATCTCGACCGGGTGGTGGCCGTAATCGTCGAAGACATCGACGCCGTTCCATGACCCGGTCAGCGTGAACCGGCGTTTGACTCCGCCGAATCCGGCGAGGCCGGCGCGGATGGCCTCGTCGCTGATGCCGAGATGATGCGCGACCGCAACCGCGCCGGTCGCGTTCTGGACGTTGTGCTCGCCGGGTATCGAGACTGTCAGCTCGTCGATGACATGGGTCGCGCCGCTCTGCCGGTCGCGGATCAGCACGCCGAACCTGGTCGCCCGGTTCTCGATGCGAAGGTCCACCGCACGCACCGCCGCTTGCGGGCTCAGGCCATAGGTAATGACCCGCCGGTCCTCGATCCGCCCGATCAGCGACTGCACCTCCGGGTGGTCCATGCACATCACCGCGAAGCCGTAGAACGGGACGTTCTCGACGAACTGGCGGAAGGCGTCCCGCACCCGGTCGAAGCTGCCGTAATGGTCGAGGTGCTCGGGGTCGATGTTGGTGACCAGCGCCACGTCGATCGGCAGCCGGACGAAGGTTCCGTCCGATTCGTCGGCTTCCACCACCACCCAGTCCGACGCGCCCATCCGCGCATTGGTGCCGTAGGCGTTGATGATGCCGCCGTTGATCACCGTCGGGTCGAAGCCACCGGCGTCGAGGAGCGCCGCGACCATCGATGTCGTGGTCGTCTTGCCGTGGGTGCCGGCGATGGCGATGGCCTGCTTGAGACGCATCAGTTCGCCGAGCATCTCGGCGCGCCTTACCACGGGGAGAAAACGCTCGCGGGCGAGCTTGAGCTCGGGGTTGTCGCGCTTGATCGCCGAGGAAACGACGACCACCTGGGCCTCGCCGAGATTGGCGGCGTCGTGGCCGATGAAGACTTCGACGCCGAGCCCGCGGAGGCGTTGAACATTGGCATTCTCGGCCACGTCCGAGCCCTGCACCCGGTAGCCGAGGTTGACCAGCACCTCGGCAATGCCGCTCATGCCGATGCCGCCGATGCCGACAAAATGCACCGGCCCGATGTCCCGCGACATCTTCATGCCGTGGAGTCTCCCCTCAATGATTTCCCCGCGGCAACCGCCTCGACCAGATCGGCGAGCCTGTCGGCCGCGTAGGGCCGGCCGATGAGGAGCGCGGCGGCCGCCGCGTCCGTCAACCTTTCCGGGTGTGCCATGAGGTCGGCAAGGTCGCCGGCAAGCCGGTCCGGGTTCATGTCGCGTTGCTCGACCATCCATCCACCCCCGGCCCGCGCCAGCACCTCGGCGTTGGCCTTCTGGTCCTGGTCGAGAGCATGCGGAAGCGGCACCATGATGGCGGGCCGTCCGATGACGCTGAGTTCGGCAACGGTGGACGCGCCCGACCTGCTCACCACGAGATGGGCGGCGGCGATCCTCGCCGGCATGTCGTGGAAGAAGGGGCGGAGCTCCGCCTCGACGCCCATCCCGGCATAGGCCTCGCGCACGCGGTCCATGTCCTCCGGCCGGCATTGTTGCGTGATGCGGACAAGGCGGCGCGCCTCGTCGGGGAGCTTGGCGATCGCCGGCGGCACCAGATCCGACATGAACCGCGCGCCCTGGCTCCCGCCGAAGACAAGCAGGCGGAACGCCTCGCCGGCGCCACGCGAAGGATAGGGCGCGCCGGCAGCCCTGAGCACGGCTTCCCTTACCGGGCTGCCGGTCTCCACGGTCTTGGCGACGAACATCTCGGCTCCCTTCACCTTGGGGAAGCCGGTGGCGATGGCGGTGACGCGGCTCGCGAGGAACCTGTTCGCCCGGCCAAGCACCGCGTTCTGGTCATGGATCACGGTCGGTACGCGCGCCCGCGCCGCAGCGAGCATCGGCGGCACGGTCGGGTACCCGCCGAAGCCGACCGCGGCCTGCGGCCTGATGGCGGCGATCGTCCGTCGTGCGCTGAGGAAGCCGCGGCTCAGATCGCGGAGCGCCCGGGCGAAGGCGACCGGATCCCTGCCGAAAGTGCCGGACGGGATGACGTGGATCTCCTCCGCCGGAAAATCGCGGGCATAGGCATCGACCCGGTGGTCCGTGGCGAGATGCAGGCGCCAGCCGCGGCGTTTCAGCACCGTCGCAAGCGCCTCTGCCGGGAAGAGATGTCCGCCGGTGCCGCCGGCGCAAAGGAGTACCAGGCCGGCCATGTCCGTCCGTTCAGGCCGCGCTCGTCGTCGGCTCGCGGCGGATCACGGCCTTGGCCACCCGCTGCACTCCGGGACGGCGTCGGGTCAACGCAAGAATCAGCCCCATGCCGAAGGCCACCGCGATCATCGACGAGCCGCCGTAGGATATGAAGGGCAGGGTCATCCCCTTGGCGGGGAGCAAGCTGAGATTCACCGCCATGTTGATGACCGCCTGGACCCCGAAGAGTACCACCAGGCCTGCCGCGGCGAGCCGCGTGAAGGCATCCTCGCTCCTCAGGCTGTTGCCCAGTCCCCGCACCACGACGAAGGCGAAGATGATGACAAGGCCGATGCAGAGGATGATGCCGAATTCCTCCGCGGCGACGGCGAAGATGAAGTCGGTATGGGCGTCGGGCAGGATGCGCTTGACCGTCCCCTCGCCCGGACCCCGACCCACCCAGCCTCCGCTCATGATCGATTCCATCGCCGTATCGACCTGGAAGGTGTCGCCGGTGTGCGGGGCGAGGAAGCGGTCGATGCGTCCCGCGACATGGGGCAGGAACGCATAGGCCGCCACGACGCCGCCGATCCCGGCGATGCCGAGGCCCGCGATCCACAGCCACGGAACGCCCGCCATGAAGAACAGAGCACCCCACGCCACCGCGATCAGCATGGTCTGGCCGAAGTCAGGCTCGGCGACGAGCAGCGCCACCACGATCGCGAGCAGGATCAGCGCGAAGACGTTGCCGGGGATGTCGGTGCGGCTCGAGTTCTCCGCGAACAGCCACGCGCAGATCACCACGAAGGCGGGCTTCATGAATTCGGACGGTTGGAGCGACAGGCCGACGAGGTTGAGCCAGCGCCGTGAGCCGTTGTTCTCGACGCCGACGAACAGCACCGCCAGCATCAACACCAGCGCGACGATGAGCACGACGAGAGAGGCGCGGCGCGCCTGTCGCGGCGTCAGGAACGAGGTCCCGATCATCACCGCCAGCGCCGGCAGCAGGAACGCGATGTGCCGGTTGACGAAATGGAAGCTGTCGTAGCCGAGGCGCTCGGCGACGGCTGGGCTCCCGGCGAGCGAGAGCACGACCCCGCCGATCATCAGGGCGAAGATTCCGGCAAGCAGTTGCTTGTCGACGGTCCACCACCACTCGGCAAATTCGGAACGGTCCGCACGGCTCACCATCAGGCTGCCTCCTCACGGTTCTGGACCCCGTCGAGCGACAAGACGAGCGAGCGGAAGGCATCGCCTCGCCGCTCGAAATTCTGGAACTGGTCGTACGATGCGCAGGCCGGGGAAAGCAGCACCACCGGCTCGGCCGCGGTATCGCGCACCGCGTCCGCCGCGGCCGCCGAGACCGCCGCGGCCAGCGTGCCCGACCGGTCGACCGGCACCGCCGGCGCGAGCGTTGCCGCGAATGCCTCCATTGCCTCGCCGATGAGATACGCCTTGGCGATCTTCGGGAAGAATCCGGTCAGGCTGTCGATGCCGCCTTCCTTGGGCCGGCCGCCGGCGATCCAGTAGATGCGGTCGAAGCTCCGCAGCGCCTTTGCCGCGGCGTCGGCATTGGTCGCCTTCGAATCGTTGACGAAGAGGACTCGGCCGCGCCGGCCGACCTCCTCCATGCGGTGCGGCAGGCCCCGGAACGTCCGGAGACCCCTGACGATGGCGTCGTCGGCCATGCCGAGGAGGCGGACTGCCGCGACCGCGGCGGCTGCATTCTGAGCGTTGTGCTCGCCGCGGAGCGACCCGATCCCGGCGAGCGAGGCCAACGGCCTCACCGCGCCGTCGTCGGCGGCATGGAGCGTCGCGCCCTCGGCGAAGATGCCCCGCGCCAGCGGCCGTCGCGCCGATACCCGCGCGACGTTGCCGCCGTTCTGCTCGATGCGGTCGGCGATCGCCTGGCAGATGTCGTCATCGACGGCGACGACCGCTGTCTTTGCCCTCGCGACCATCCGCTCCTTGAGTCCGGCGTAGCGTTCCATCGTCCCGTGCCGGTCGAGATGGTCGGGCGTCACGTTGAGGAGGACGCCGACGGTCGGATCGAGCGAGGGCGCGAGGTCGATCTGGAACGAGGACACCTCGACCACGTGGTAGCGGCCCATCCGCGGCGGATCGAGCGACAGCACCGGCGTGCCGATGTTCCCGCCGAGCTGGACGTCGCGCTCCGCCGAGGACAGGAGGTGGGCGATGAGAGCGGTCGTCGTCGACTTGCCGTTGGTGCCGGTGATGGCGACGAAGGGCGCGTCGGGTACGTTCCGGCGCCGCTCGCGGCAGAAGATCTCGATGTCGCCGATGATCTCCACCCCTGCGGCCTCGGCGCGGAGCACGGTCCAGTGCGGTTCGGGATGGGTGAGCGGCACGCCCGGCGCGAGCACGAGCGCGGCGAAGTCACGCCAGTCGGCATCGCGGAGATCGACGATGCGGAGGCCGGCCGAGCGGGCCGCCTCGACGCTGGCGTTGCTGTCGTCCCAGGCGGCGACGATCGCTCCTCCGGCGGCAAGCGAGGCGGCCGTGGCCCGGCCGCTTCCGCCGAGGCCGAAGACCGCGACCCTTTTTCCCGCGAAGCTCGTGGCCGGAATCAAGGCGTCCTCACCGGATCTTCAGCGTGGAAAGGCCGATCAGCGCCAGCATGACCGCCACGATCCAGAAACGGATCACGATCTGTGGCTCCGTCCAGCCGATCTGTTCGAAATGATGGTGGATCGGCGCCATCTTGAAGACCCGCCGGCCGAACATCTTGAACGAGAAGACCTGGATGATGACCGACAGCGCCTCGAGCACGAAGAGCCCGCCGATGATGATGAGCACGATCTCGTGCTTGGTCGCCACGGCCACCGCGCCGAGCATGCCGCCGAGGGCGAGCGATCCCGTGTCGCCCATGAAGATCGCCGCCGGCGGGGCGTTGAACCACAGGAACCCGAGGCCGGCGCCGATCACCGCCCCGCAGATGACGGCGAGCTCGCCGGTGCCTTGGACGAAATGGATCTGGAGATAGTCGGCGAAGACGGCGTTGCCGGAAAGATACGCGATGACGCCGAAGCTCGCCGCGGCGATCATCACCGGCACGATGGCGAGGCCGTCGAGCCCGTCGGTGAGGTTGACCGCGTTGCCGGCGCCGACGATCACGAAGGCGGCGAACGGCACGAAGAACCAGCTGAGATCGAGGATCACGTCCTTGAAGAACGGAAGCGTCAGCGCGGTCGACAGCGGCGCCTGGCCGACCTGAGCCACGAAAACGCAGGCGACCAGCGCGATCGCGAATTCGATGCCGAGCCGCGCCCGCCCGGAGAACCCCTTGTGCGTCTGCTTGGTGACCTTGAGGTAGTCGTCATAGAGCCCGATCAGCCCGAAGCCGAGCGTCACGAGGAGAACGATCCAGACGTAGGCGCTCGAGAGATTGGCCCACAGCAGTGTCGAGACGAGCAGCCCGGAAAGGATCATGAGCCCGCCCATGGTCGGTGTGCCGACCTTGGAGACGAGGTGGGTCTGCGGCCCGTCGCTCCGGATCGGCTGTCCCTTGCCCTGGCGGATGCGGAGCGCCGAAATGATGGTCGGGCCGAGCAGGAAGACGAAGACGATCGCCGTCACCGTCGCCCCGCCCGTGCGGAAGGTGATGTAGCGGAAGACGTTGAGGAGGGGGACCTGGTCGCCGAGCTGGCTCAGAAGATAGAACATCAGGCGACGTCCTGCCGGAGATCGCTCTCCGCCTGGGCGGAAAACCTCGCCTTGAGGCTCTCGACCAGCCCCCACATCCGGCTGGCATTCGATCCCTTCACCATGATCACGTCCCCGCGCTCGATCCGTTGGGCGACCATCGGTTCGAGGTCCGCCGCGGTTTCGGCATAGCCGCCCCGGAGCACGGCGGGCAAGGCATCATGGAGGGCGCGCATCAACGGCCCGGCGAGGAACACGCTGTCCACACGCGCCGCGACCAGGTCCTGCGCCAGGCCGGCATGGAGTTCCTCCGCCGCGGCGCCGAGTTCGCGCATGTCGCCGAGCACCGCGATCCGCCGGCCCTCCTTGCCGGGCTCGGCCTGGCCGAGGATGGCGATCGCCGCGCGCATCGACGCCGGGTTGGCGTTGTAGCTTTCGTCGATCAGCGTCGCCTTGCCGCCGGTCGGGAGCGCGAGCCGGAGCCGCGCGCCGCGCCCCTTGGGCGCGCTCATGTGCCCGAGCGCCAGCGTCGCCGCGGCGAGATCGCCGCCCATCAGCACCACCGCCGAAAGGACCGCAAGGCTGTTCTGGACGAGATGGCGTCCCGGCGCACCGAGCTTGTAGGTGAGCTTCTCGCCGAGGATTTCCGCCGAAACGCAGGAGCATTCCGGCTTGAGCTTGACCACGTCGAGCCGCGCGTCGGCCTCCTTGCTTTCGCCGAAGGTGACGATCCGCCGGACGCCGGCCATCCGTGCTTCGCCGATCAGGAGATCCGCATAGGGGTTGTCCCGGTTGATCACCGCGACGCCGTCGGGGACGAGGCCGAGAAAGATCTCGGCCTTGGCCCGGGCGATGTCGGCGACGCTCTCGAAGAACTCGAGGTGCACGGGTTCGACCGTGGTCACGATCGCGACATGCGGCTCGACCAGCTTGGTGAGCGGTTCGATCTCGCCGGCATGGTTCATGCCGATCTCGAAGATGCCGAAGCGGGCGGAGGCCGGCATCCGTGCGAGGCTGAGCGGCACGCCCCAGTGGTTGTTGAACGAGGCCGGCGAGTAGTGGACTTCGCCCTCGGGCTTCAGCGCCAGCGCCAGCATCTCCTTGGTGCCGGTCTTGCCGACGCTGCCGGTCACCGCGGCGATCCTGGCGGGGCTCCGCGCCCGCGACGCCCGGCCCAGCGCCTCGAGGGCGGCAAGGACATCGGTGACCACGACCAGCGAACCGCTGACGCGCCCGAGCGAGGAGAGTCTCTCTTCCGAGACCACCGCCGTCGCCGCCCCGGCCGAAAGCGCACGGCCTGCGAAGTCGTGGCCGTCAAAGGTCTCGCCGCGAATGGCGAAGAACGCCTCGCCCGGCTTGATCGTCCGGCTGTCGATCGAGATGCCGTTGACGGCGCCTGGTGTCGGGCCGATCGGCCGCCCCTTCATCGCCCTCAGCAGGTCCTCGAAGGTCCAGAGCGGATCGCTCACGCCGCGGCCTCCGTGGCGAGCGCCGCGCGCGCCGCCTGATGGTCGGAGAACGGCAGTTCCGTCCCGCCGACGATCTGGCCGGTCTCATGGCCCTTGCCGGCAATGCAGAGCACGTCGCCCGGCCCGAGCATGGCGATGGCGCGCTTGATCGCCTCGCGCCGGTCGCCGATCTCGATCGCGCCGGGAGCGCCCTCGATGACCGCGGCGCGGATCGACGACGGCTTCTCGCTTCGCGGATTGTCGTCGGTGACGATGACGACGTCGGCGTTTTCCGCCGCGGCCTTGCCCATCAACGGCCGCTTTCCCGGATCGCGGTCGCCGCCTGCTCCGAAAACCACCACCAGGCGGCCGAGTGTGAGCGGACGAAGCGCCTGAAGCATGCTGGCCAGCGCCTCGGGCTTGTGGGCGTAGTCGACGAAGACCAAGGCACCGTTCGCCTTCCGGCCGACGAGCTCAAGTCGCCCGGGGGCGCCGCGAAGCTGCGCGAGCGCGGCGAAGACGGCGTCCTCATCGACGCCGACGGCAATCGCCAGTCCCGCCGCGACCAGCGCATTCGAAGCCTGGAACGCGCCGGCGAGAGGCAGCACCGCTTCCCGGCGTCTGCCGAAAGCTTCGACCGTCAGGTGCTGCTCGAAACCGCTGGGCGTGAGATCGAG
This sequence comes from Bauldia sp., assembly GCA_035699585.1. Lineage (GTDB taxonomy): Bacteria > Pseudomonadota > Alphaproteobacteria > Rhizobiales > Kaistiaceae > Bauldia. The sequence goes on along the minus strand of DASSPO010000287.1, from coordinate 2,028 downwards.
GATCCGGATCTCGCGTCCCTTCCGCCCGACCCGGGTCACCGCCAGGCCGCGCGCCGTGGCCGCCGCCTCGATAGCCTCGCTCCTTGCCCCGTCCATGTCCACCACCGCCACGCCGTCCTGAGGCAGGACGACGGTGAACAGCCTGAGCTTCGCGGCAAGATAGTGTTCGACGTCCGGGTGATAGTCCATGTGGTCGCGGCCGAGATTGGTGAATCCCGCCGCCTTGATGCGGATGCCGTCGAGTCGCCGCTGATCGAGGCCGTGGCTCGACGCTTCGAGCGCCGCGTGCGTGACCCCCTCGCGGGCAAGCCGGTCGAGAGCCTCGTGGAGCGTGACCGGATCGGGCGTGGTGAGGCTTCCGTAGGTGCTCCACCGTCGGCTGACCACGCCGATCGTCCCCATGCTCGCCGCCTCGTAACCCGCGTGGGCGCAGATCTCGCGCACGAACGCCGCCACCGAGGTCTTTCCGCTCGTGCCGGTGACCGCGACGAGATGCTCCGGTTGCCGCGGATGGAACCTTGCCGCGGCCAGCGCCAGGGACCGGCGCGGATCGGTCGACCGCAGGACCGCGATTCCTGGCAACGCGTTGAGCGTCGCCGTCGCGTCCGCCAGGACCGCGCTCGCGCCGCGGGCGGCGGCATCCGCCACATACCGGCTGCCGTCGGTGACCGATCCCGGCAGGGCGGCGAAGAGAAAGCCCGGCGCGACCGCGCGGCTGTCGGCGGTGATGCCTCGGATGTCGAGAGCCGCCGCCCCTTCCGGGAGCGTCACGTCGGCGTCGACGAGGTCCCTCAGGAGCATGGCTTGTGGATGCTGTCGGTTGGGCGTTTCACGGATTGCGTCGGATCAGTTCGAAACAAGCACCACCCCGTTCGGGTCGATGGTCCTCGGCTTGACGCCGAGGAGCGCGGCGGATCGGCGGATCACCGCAGCTACCGTTGGCGCGGCATTGAGCCCGGCGGTGGCGGCGGCACCTTCTTTCTCAGGTTTCGGTTCGTCAAGCACGACCAGAACGGCATATTGGGGATCGTCCATCGGGAATGCGGCAAGAAACGAGTTGAGGCGCTTGTTGGCGATATATCGGCCGCCCTCAACCTTTTCGGCGGTCCCGGTCTTGCCGCCGACAAGGTATCCCGGTACCGCGGCGCGCGTCCCCGTCCCTTTTTCGACGTTCATCTGGAGCAGCCGTCGCATCGCGGCGCTCGTTTCGGGACTCACCACCCGCACCGCAAGTTTGTCCGCCTCCTCGCGGGTCCGCGGGAAGAAGGTGGGCGGGATCAGCTTGCCGCCATTGACCAGGGCCGCGTCGGCGACCGCGACCTGGAGCGGCGACACCGCCATGCTGTGGCCGAAGGCGACCGTCATCACGGTGAGGTCGGACCACTTTTTCGGAATGATCGGGAGGCCGACCTCGGGAAGCTCGGTTTGCGGCCGCGAGAAGAACCCCAGTCGCTTGAGGTACGCCTGCTGTCCTTCGGCGCCGACCTTGAGCGCCATGCGCGCGGTGCCGATGTTGGACGAGTAGATGAAGACCTCCGGCACCGTCAGCACGCGGTGCTTGCCCTTGTAGTCGTTGATCGTGTGGCGTCCGACGCGGATGGCGCTGGTGGCGTCGATGCGGTCTTCGAGCGTCACCGCGCCGCTGTCGAATGCCATCGCGAAAGTGAAGCTCTTGAAGATCGAGCCAACCTCGAACACGCCGGCCGAGATGCGGTTGAGCCTGTCCGGCTTCAACGCATCGACCGGATCGTTGGGATCGTAGTCGGGCAGCGAGGCCATGGCCACGACCTCGCCGGTATGGACGTTGAGGATGATGCCGGAAGCGGCGACCGCCCGGTATCGCTCCATGGCCTGTACCAGTTCGTCGCGAAGGATATGCTGGACGCTGATGTCCAGCGACAGCCTCACCGGGTCGAGCGTCTCGCCGCGGGCGAAGCCGGCGGCGTGGAGGTCGGCGAGCCACTTGTCGTCGATGTACTTTTCCAGCCCCGCAATGCCCTGATTATCGATATTGACCAGGCCGAGCAC
>DASSPO010000286.1:0-5812 GCA_035699585.1 Bauldia sp. | reverse complement strand
GCGGTTACCGAGGCGGTCGCCGACCTCACCCGCCGCTCGAAGAAGATCAAGACCTCCGAGGAGATCGCCCAGGTCGGCACGATTTCGGCCAACGGCGAGCGCGAGATCGGCAACATGATTGCCGAGGCGATGCAGAAGGTCGGCAACGAGGGCGTCATCACGGTCGAGGAGGCAAAGGCCCTCGAGACCGAGCTCGAAGTGGTCGAGGGAATGCAGTTCGACCGGGGCTATCTCTCCCCGTACTTCATCACCAACGCCGAGAAGATGGTGGCGGAGCTCGAGGACCCATACATCCTCCTCCACGAGAAGAAGCTCTCCAATCTCCAGGCCATGCTCCCGGTCCTTGAGGCCGTGGTGCAGTCCGGCAAGCCGCTCCTCATCGTCGCCGAGGACGTTGAAGGCGAGGCGCTCGCGACGCTCGTCGTCAATAAGCTCCGCGGCGGCCTGAAGGTCGCTGCGGTGAAGGCTCCGGGCTTCGGCGACCGCCGCAAGGCCATGCTTGAGGACATCGCCGTCCTCACCGGCGGCCAGGTCATCTCCGAAGACCTCGGCATCAAGCTCGAGAACGTGACCCTCCAGATGCTCGGCCGCGCCAAGCGCGTGTCGATCTCCAAGGAGAACACCACGATCGTCGATGGTGCCGGGAAGAAGAAGGAGATCGAGGGCCGGATCAACCAGATCAAGCAGCAGATCGAGGAGACCACCTCCGACTACGATCGCGAGAAGCTGCAGGAGCGTCTGGCCAAGCTCGCCGGCGGCGTCGCGGTGATTCGCGTCGGCGGTGCGACCGAGGTCGAGGTGAAGGAGAAGAAGGATCGCGTCGACGACGCGCTTAACGCCACCCGCGCCGCGGTCGAGGAAGGCATCGTGCCGGGCGGCGGCGTCGCCCTGCTGCGCGCCAAGAAGGCGGTCGAGAAGATCAAGTCCGACAATCCGGACGTCCAGGCGGGCGTCAACATCGTGCTCCGTGCGCTGGAGACCCCGATCCGCCAGATCGTCGAGAATGCCGGCGTCGAGGGCTCGATCGTCGTCGCCAAGGTGCTCGAGTCGAAGTCCGAGACCTTCGGCTTCGACGCCCAGGCGGAGGAGTACAAGGACCTGGTCAGCGCGGGCATTATCGATCCGACCAAGGTGGTCCGGACGGCGCTCCAGGATTCCGCTTCCGTCGCCGGCCTCCTCGTGACCACCGAGGCGATGGTCGCCGAGCACCCGAAGAAGGAGTCGGCCCCGTCGATGCCGGGTGGCATGGGCGGCGGCGGCATGGACTTCTAAAGTCCGGCCGACTGACCCGAACTCGAAGGGCGCGGCTCGAGCCGCGCCCTTTTTCGTCGACCGGCTGTCGCTTACTTGCGTCGACTCATCGACGGCGGCTTAACCGCGCGCCGCCCGCCAGTTACGCAATCGAGAGCGCGCCAGGCCGGAGGCCAACCGCTCTATCGGCGTGCTCTTCCTCTTGCTTGCTGCGTACCAGACCGATCTGGGCACTTGTCTGAGCCGTACCGGAAGGCCGCTTCGCGTGGCTTACGGCCGACCTCTCACCCGCCCGCGATCACGCGGAGCTCAGGCCGCGGGCGACCCATGGCCCGGTCGAGTGCCGAGATTGCCGCGCGAAGCCGGCGCGCGAGGAGCCGCATGATGACGAGGGCAAAATCGGGGTCGTCCTGCAGCAGCACGTCGAACAGCGGACGGTCAATCGCCATCACTTCCGTTGGTCCCACCGCGACCGCCGCGGTGCTTCTAGGCGCGTCGTCGATCAACGCCATCTCGCCGAAGATCTCGCCGGCGCGGAGCACGTCGATCGGGACGCTGTTTCCCAGCCGGACGCCACCGCGGACGACGATGAACGCAGAGTCGCCTGGTTCGCCGCGAGCGTAGATCGTGGCGCCATCGTGAAAAACGAAGGTCTTACCTCTTCCGGCTGCAATCACATCGATGTCGAAGGTTGTACCGGGCATCGCCGCATCCTCTTTTCCCCAGCGTGGCGAAACTGCGACTCGGCCTCTTAACAAAGGTCTGATGGGACCGTTCAAATCCTCAGCGGCTGGGCCCTCGGCATGAATCCGGATGGCGGAAACAATCGAGGGTGAATCCGGCGTAACCTTGCCGCTGAAAGGCTGATGCGCTAACCCCACCGCGGCTCGCAGGATTGCGGCCCGTGCCCGTCTATGCTGTCCCTGGATAATCGCCGATGCCGGCCGACAAAACCCTCATCAAGCCGCGCCTCCCCCGCGGCCTCGCCGACCGCGACGCCACCGCGATCCGAGCGACGGAAGAGATGGTCCAGAAGATTCGCGCGGTCTACGAGCGCTACGGCTTCGAGCCGGTCGAGACGCCGCTCATCGAATACACCGAGGCGCTCGGCAAATTCCTCCCCGACCAGGACCGGCCCAACGAGGGCGTCTTCTCCTTCCAGGACGACGACGAGCAGTGGCTGTCGCTCCGCTATGATTTGACCGCCCCCCTCGCACGCTACGTCGCCGAGAACTACGAGCGGCTGCCCAAACCCTACCGCAGCTACCGCTATGGCTGGGTCTTCCGGAACGAGAAGCCCGGCCCCGGCCGCTTCCGCCAGTTCATGCAATTCGACGCCGACACTGTCGGCGCCTCGTCCCCCGCCGCGGACGCCGAAATCTGCATGATGGCCGCCGACACGATGGAGGCCCTCGGCATCCCGCGCGGGCAATACGTCATCAAGGTCAACTCGCGGAAGGTGCTGGACGGGGTGATGGAGGCGATCGGCCTCGGCGGCCCCGAGAACGCCGGCCGCCGGCTCACGGTGCTTCGGGCCATCGACAAGCTCGACAGGCTGGGGATCGAGGGCGTGCGCCTGCTCCTCGGCCCCGGCCGCGAGGATGAGAGCGGGGACTTCACCAAGGGTGCGGGGTTGGCATCCCCCCACATCGATACGATTTTCGAGTTCTTGGTGGGAGGGAAGGACGCTTCGCAGGCGGACTTTTTTCAGCGCCTGGGGAAGACGTTCGCGCGGGCCTCAAGTCCACTTGGAGAGGTCGGTCTGAAAGAACTTAGCCAAGTACTCGATATCGTCATGCCTGCCGGATATGTCGGCCGCGTCAATGTCGATACCTCCGTCGTCCGCGGCCTCGAGTACTATACGGGCCCCGTCTTCGAAGCCGAGCTCCTGTTCGAGATCCCCAACGAGAAGGGTCAGCCGGTGGTCTTCGGCTCGGTCGGCGGGGGCGGGCGCTATGACGGACTCGTCGGCCGCTTCATGAAGGACGACGTGCCCGCGACCGGCTTCTCGATCGGCGTCTCCCGCCTCCAGGCCGCGCTCACTGCCCTCGGCAAGATCAGGGCCGGCGAGGCGCGAGGCCCGGTCGTGGTGACCGTCATGGACCGCACCCGCTTCGGCGACTACCAGCGGATGGTGACAACGCTTCGCAATGCCGGGATCGCCGCCGAGCTATATCTCGGCGAATCCGGAATGCGCGCGCAGCTGAAGTACGCCGACCGTCGCAACGCCCCCGCCGTGGTCATCCAAGGCGAGGACGAGCGCGCCCGCGGCGTCGTGCAGATCAAGGACCTTGCGCTCGGCAAGGAGCTTGCCGCCGCGGTCGAGGGTCATGAGCAGTGGCGCGAGGAGCGCCCCGGCCAGGTCGAAGTGCCCGAGTCCACGCTGGTCGAGGCCGTGCGGAAGATCGTCGATGCCTCGGCGCGCGGGTAGTGCCTGCTACAGGGCTCCGCCTCGCGGCGGCCCTTCCACGTGAAGGGTGGGTCGGGAGGTGTCCGTTTTGACGCGCATCCAATGACCGAGTCTTATCAGTCTCTTCGCGCGCTTTTCTCAGACGCGGGTTACGCCTTCGTCGAGCCGCCCATCCTTTACGAGGCGGGCGTGTTCGTGGAGCTCCTCGGCGAAGAGCTTCGTCGCCGGCTCTTCCTCACCGCGGACCAGGACGGGACTGAAATGGCGCTCAGGCCTGACTTCACCGTTCCCGTCGCGCTCCATCACCTCGCCTCCGGTTCCGCCCGGCGCAAGGCAGGGTATGCCTATCTCGGACCAGTCTTCCGGCACCGCGCCGATGAGCCGGACGAGTTCCTCCAGGCCGGCGTCGAGTCCCTCGGCCGAACCGACCGCGATGCCGCCGATGCCGATATGCTCCGCCTCGCCTTCGACGCAGCGGCGCTCCTCGGTGTGCGGCGGCCCATCGCCCGGATCGGTGACTCGGCCCTGTTCGCGGCGGTCCTCGATCACCTCGACATTGATCTGCCGTGGCGGGGGCGCCTCGCCCGCGCCTATGGCGATCCAGTCCGGCTCAGGGCCCTGATCGGGCGCGCGGCCGAGGGCGGACCCGTCGGAGCGGGAGATGACGGCTCGCTGGCCGGCGCTGGGCGGTTGCAGATCCGTCGCAAGGTGGAGCAGATGTTCGCCTCGGCCGGCCTGGGCATCGCCGGGCGGACTCCGGCGGAAATCGCCGCTCGCTATGCCGAGAAATCGGCGCTCGCCGCCGGGATCGGGCGAAAGGCCGCCGAGGCTCTCACTTCGTTCCTCAACATCGCCGGTCCGGCCCCGGCAATCCTGCCGAGGCTTCGTGCCTTGGCCCAACGCGATCCGATGACGATCGGCAAGGCCGTCGAGCGCTTCGCGAAGCGGCTCGACGCCTTCGCCGCGCGCGATATCGACGTCAGCCGCCTCGCGTTTGCCGCCGATTTTGGCCGGAGGCTCGACTACTACACCGGCTTCGTCTTCGAAATGCATGTCACGAAGGCCGGGAAGCCGATCGTCGGCGGCGGCCGCTACGACCGCCTGGTCTCGATGATCGCGCGGCTTCGCCATGAGACCGCCGTCACGGTTCCCGCCGTGGGCTTCTCGATCTGGCTTGACCGCATCGGAGGGCGGAGATGAGCGCGCCGCTCGTCCTCGCCGTTCCCTCCAAGGGTCGCCTCCAGGCCGATTCTGCGGCCCGACTCGCCGCCGCCGGCCTCGACCTCGCGCGGTCCGGCTCAAGCCGAAGCTACCGCGCGCGGATCAAGGGCCTTGCCGGGATCGAGGTAGCGTTCCTGTCCGCTCCGGAGATCGCCCGCGAAATCGGCGCCGGCGCGGTCCATCTCGGCATTACCGGCCGCGACCAAGTCGAGGAGACCGTGCCTCAGTTCGGGACGCGGACAGCGCTTATTCTCCCGTTGGGATTCGGCCGCTGCGACGTCGTCGTGGCAGTGCCCGAGGCGTGGATCGACGTAGTGACGATGGAGGACCTCGACGACGTCGCCGCCGAATTCCGGCCGCGGCACGGACGGCGGCTCACGGTGGCTACCAAGTACATCAACCTTACGCGCCGTTTCTTTGCCGGCCACGGCATCGCCGACTACCGGATCGTCGAGAGCCTCGGCGCCACCGAAGGCGCGCCCGCGACGGGCGCCGCCGATCTCATCGTCGACATCACCACGACCGGCGCGACGCTTCGCGACAACGGGCTCAAGGTGCTGTCGGACGGCGTGATCCTCCGCTCCGAGGCTCACCTCGTCGCGAGCCGCACGGCGGCATGGACCGCGCGGCAGAGGGAAGCCCTTGCGACGCTCCTCTCGCGTCTCGACCGGGACGCGGCCCGGCGGGCGGCAAAGCTGCTGCCGGCGTAGAGTGGTCGCAATTGCCCGATTCAAGATTTCAGGTCGTCCCAACTGGGCGGGAACCGCGCCCTTGAAACGCGCCCGGTGGGGCTTGTGAACCCGGAAACCGCAGATGCAGACACGACTCAGTCCCTGTCTCCCGATTGCCGTTCATGAAGCGCGCGCACGGTCCCGATCGTGTCCGCCTCCTCCGGAGGCTTGTCGGTGCGATAGCCCTTGATACGAGCGA
>DASSPO010000285.1:0-25091 GCA_035699585.1 Bauldia sp. | reverse complement strand
TGTGCTTCGTCGCGGTCGTGGTGCAGTCGCGGCTCGTCACCTTCGACCGGAGCCTCGAGGAGGCCGCGCTGGACCTCGGCTGCCCGCCGCTCAAGACGTTCTTCGTGGTGACGCTGCCGCTGATCGCGCCGGCGGTGGTTGCGGGGTGGATGCTTGCCTTCACGCTGTCGCTCGACGATCTCGTCATCGCGAGCTTCACCAGCGGCCCCGGGGCCACGACACTGCCAATGAAGATCTACAGCCAGGTCCGGCTCGGTGTGACGCCGGAGATCAACGCCGTGAGCACGATCCTGGTCGGGCTGGTCGCGGCCGGAGTGATCGCGGCCTCCATCGTCACCAAACGCCGCGAGGCCGAGCGCGAGCGCGCCGAGCGGCTCGCTGCTGCGGCCGGCTGAGACTTGGCCGTTTTCGCCGGCTATCGCGGCATGAGCGCGCCGTAGGCCTCGACGACCGCGGCAAACTCCTCGCGACTGATTCTGCCGTCCTTGTCGGCGTCGGCTTGCGCGAAGAGCGCGCCGTTCCGGTCGAGATATTCGTCCTCCGGGACGCCCTCGGGCTTCGACAGGTCGAGCTTGGCAAGCAGTTCCTCGCGCCGCTTGGCCACCCGTTCCTGCTCCTTCTGGTCGGCCCCCTCCTTCAGCGGAACGAGCTGCACGCCGACTTCCTGCGGCGTGAGCCGGCCGTCCTTGTTGGCGTCGATAGCGTTGAAGATTACGACCCGAAATGAGTCTGCCTCGGCGCGGTCGACCGCATCGTCCTTGTTGCGATCGGCGGCGAGGAAGATGATCTCGCCTCTCACCGCGTCCGGAGCCGCAAGCGCCGCTGTCGCTTGCAGTACTGCGCCCGTCAGGGCTGCCATGAAGTACGTCGTTCCCGTCATTGGACCTGTTTGTTGTTATCTGACCATGAAGCCGACCGTCCGTGACCGGACGAACGGTCCGTCGTCGCGTCAAAGGACGGCATTTCTTGGGCCGGCCGCGGCCTATCCGTTCGACGGCGCCCGCGTATCGGCGCGGCCGCCGGCGTCACGCGGCAGGGGCGCCCCGAGGTCCGGCTGGAGATGAGGCGCGCTCCACGGACCGCTGATCAGGAACGGCACTTCGCGCGGCGCTTCGCCGAGGACCGTGAGCACGCCGCGCGCCTCGACTGTATCGTCGGCGAGGAAAGCCCTTCCCGCCAGGTTCAGCGCATAGCCGGGACCCTCGATCCGAAGATCATCGGTGGCCGCGACGCCATCGACGATGGCGAGCGTCGAGGAGGCGTTGGTGAAGGCCGTGGAACCGCCGGCCGGGACGGCAGGATCGACGATCATCTCCGGCAGACGGGCGAGGTCGATTCCCGGCAGCGTCCCGTCCGCAAGCGCGATGCTGGCACTGCCGGAAAGGCTCGCGACGAGATCGCCCCAAGTCGCACCTTCGGCGGAGAAATCGCCGTTCGCATCGCCGGTACCGGTAACGCCGGCGAAGCCGAAGAGCGAAGTGACGGTCTCTGCCGGCACACCGTCGAAGGCGAGCGATGCCGTCGCCGAGAGCACGTCGCCGTCCATCGACACGGCAAGACTCGCTTCGACCATGCCTTCGCCGAGATGAGCCTCACCGACCTCCACCGAGAGCACGCCCTGCCTGACAAGGAAACTCGCCGCGAGCGGGCCGACCTCGATGCCGCTGGCAACCCCCTGTCCCGCCGAAACGCGGAGGTCGAGGTCGAGCGCGTCGAGCAGCGGCAGGCGGATTGCGTCGCGATCCCAGGTTCCTCCCGGTCCAAGGGACGCGGACAGCGCCGCAACGAAGGGATTGAAGTCGAGCCTCGCGAAATCGAGCGTGCCCTGGAGATTGGGCTTGCCGTCGACAATAGACGCGGACAACGCCCCTTCGCCGGCGTTCCCGTCGAGATCGATCCTGGCTTCGGAAATGCTGAGCGTCGCCGCCGTCCAGCTCACCCTACCGGCAACCGACACTGCACCGACGGGCGGAGCTTCGCCCAACGCCGCGCCGGTCCACGCCCCGAACCGCGCCACGGATGGCACCAGCACGCTCGCAGTGCCCTCGATCTGCATGCCGTCGAACTGGCGCGCCATGCCCTCGAAGGACAAGGTGGCCGGTGCCGCTTCGGCGGCGATCGCAAGGGGCGACTCGCCTCCGGCGAGAAGCGTGAGCGGCGTCTTGATCTCGCCGCTGAAAGCAACCGGCTCGCCGCGCCACAGAAACGTACCCCGGCCGCGCGCCGCTTCCACTGTGCTCCGCCAGTTGAAATCGACGCTCACGTCGGTCAGGACCTCGTTGGCGCCGTTGCGGGCATCGCTGTAGTTGACTGTCCCGTTGCGTACGAGGAATCGACCGAGGCTGACATCGGCCCGCGGTGACGGGGGCGAGGGATCATCACCCGGCCGCTCCGAGTCGCCCTTCGCGGCAAGCGCCCCAACCACGCCCTGGTCGAGGATCCAGTTGGGGTTCCCTGCCGCGTCCACGGCAAGGTTGATCTCGGGGTTTACCAGGCGGAACTCGGCGAACTCCAGGCGCCCGGCAAGGAGCGGCAGAATTTCGAGCTTGCCCATCATCGCGTCGGCAGAGATGAACGGGGCTCCTTCCATGCCTATGGGATTGGCGAGCCGGACGTTCTCGAGGCGCACGGTGAGATAGGGGAAGAGACGAAGCCGGGTTTCGCCGCTGAAGGTGAAGGTCCGCCCGGTGAAGTAGGTGACCTGATCGGCGATCCGCTTGCGGACCGCGTCGCTCGAAATCAGGAAAGGAAGGGAAACCGCGACCGCGCCGATGACGGCAACGACCGCGAGCACAATGGCGGCAAGTCGTCTCGTTCCGCGGGGGCTTGCCGCTGCCATCACGCCTTTTGCCTCTTGACTAGCCGGCCCCCGGATAGGAAGAAATCCCCGGATTCGCAAGGAATTTCTTGCTTCCTCATCCACCGGGCGCTTCGCCGGAGCTCGATCCCTTGACCACGCTCACCGACCGGCCGCTCTGGACGCCGACCGGAATCGACACCCTTCCCGTGATGCGATTTGCACGCGAGGCAGAGCGGCGAACCGGCCGTGCGCTCGCCGACTACGATCGGCTCCATGCTTGGTCGGTCGAGGATCCGGCTGCTTTCTGGAGCCTCGTCTGGGACTTCTGCGACGTTATCGGGGATAAGGGCGGCGCGCGACTTGTCGATGGCGACAGGATGCCCGGCGCCCGGTTCTTTCCGGAAGCCACGCTCAACTTCGCCGAGAACCTCCTTCGCCGGGCCGACGATGGCGATGCGCTGGTATTCCGGGGGGAGGACAGGGTAAGCACGCGGCTCTCTTGGCGCGCGCTCAATGATCTTGTCTCGCGGATGCAGCAGGCTTTCCGGAGCCTGGGCGTCGGTCCGGGAGACCGCGTGGCAGCGCTCATGCCGAACATGCCTGAGACGATTGCGGCGATGCTCGCCGCCGCCTCGATCGGCGCCGTCTGGTCGTCCGCTTCGCCCGACTTCGGGCCACGCGGCGCCCTCGACCGCTTCGGGCAAATCGGGCCGAAGCTCTTCATCGCCGCCGACGGCTACTACTATGCGGGCAAGGTGATCGACAACGCCGAGAAGCTCAGGGAAATCGCCGCCGGTCTTCCCGGCTCACCGCCAATCATCGCCGTTCCCTATCTCGGCTTGGCGGAAAAGACGGCCGCGGCCCTTTCTAATGCCCGCACGCTCGAGGCGGCGCTCGCGCCCTTTCAGGCAAGGCCGGTCGAGTTCCTCCGCCTCCCCTTCTCCCACCCGCTCTATGTCCTGTTCTCCTCCGGCACGACGGGAATGCCGAAGTGCATCGTGCACTCGGCGGGCGGCACGCTGCTCCAGCACCTCAAGGAGCACCGCCTTCAGTCGAGCCTGCGCGAAGGCGAGAAGCTTTTCTACTTCACCACCTGCGGCTGGATGATGTGGAACTGGCTTGTGACCGGCCTCGCCACCGGCGCCACGCTTCTCCTCTACGACGGCTCGCCCTTCCATCCCGGACCGTCGGCGCTGTTCGACTACGCGACGGACGAACGCATGAACCTGTTCGGCACCTCGGCGAAATATATCGACGCGGTGAAGAAATCCGGTCTCCGTCCGATCGACAGCCACGACCTCTCGTCGGTTCGGATGATGCTGTCGACCGGCTCGCCGCTTGCGCCGGAGAGCTTCGACTTCGTCTACGAGTCGATCAAGCGCGACATCCACCTTGCATCGATCTCTGGCGGTACTGACATCGTCTCGTGCTTCGTGCTCGGCGTGCCGACCAAGCCGGTGTGGCGTGGCGAAATCCAGGGACCCGGCCTCGGCATGGCAGTGGACGTCTACGACGAAGACGGTAAGCCGCTCGCCCACGGCAAGGGAGAGCTGGTCTGCACGCGACCTTTCCCCTCGATGCCGGTCGGGTTCTGGAATGACCCCGACGGGATGAAATACCGCGCCGCCTATTTCGAGCGCTTCCCGAACATCTGGTGCCACGGCGACTTCGCCGAGTGGACCGAGCACGGCGGCATGATCATCCACGGCCGGTCCGACGCCACTCTCAATCCCGGCGGTGTCCGGATTGGCACGGCCGAGATCTACGCCCAGGTCGAGACCATACCGGAGGTGATCGAGGCGCTCGCCATCGGTCAGGACTGGGACAACGACGTCCGCATCCTGCTGTTTGTCCGGCTCAAGGAAGGCGTCGCCCTCGACGACGCGCTGACCGCGCGCATCAAGCAGGTGATCCGTATCGGCGCGAGCCCCCGCCACGTGCCGGCGAAGATCATCGCGGTTGCCGACATCCCGCGCACCAAATCCAACAAGATCGTCGAACTCGCCGTGCGCGAGATCGTCCACGGTCGTCCGGTCAAGAACCGCGAGGCGCTTGCCAACCCCGAGGCGCTGGAGCTGTTCAGGGATTTGGCGGAGCTTAGGACTTAGGGCGGCTCTTAAGTAACCTCGCATATCAGAACGTCGTCACGGGCCGTAGATCGCGGTGATCGAGCTGGTGACGTTTGTCGAACAGCATTTCACGCCTCCGTTTGTTTCGTCGTAACGCGAACATCCGACCGAGCATAACCGCGCCGGTTGTCCCCGCTCGACCTCCCCGCGCGATACTCCGCACCGGTCTCTCCCGACCGAGGGTCAAGTCGCCGCGGCGGGCGCGTCAACGGCGCCCTTTTCGGTCCTCTCTTCACCGGGAGGGCCTTCGGCTGCTGAGACGCGCCCGCTACCCCTCGGATTCCGGGGGCCATAGGGCGGTTAGGCGCGGAGCGCCGTGACCCACCGGAAATGCGCATGACCCGGAGCAGAACCGCCCGCGGGAACGAGGAGGTGTGTGTGACAACGATGCCGATGCGTCCGATGTCACTCTCGTCTCCCTCATTCCAGCGAAAGCCGGAATCCGTCATCGACGGCACCGTCCGCTCGCGATTCAGGCTTCGACGCCCGCGATGGACCCCGGCTTGCGCCGGGGTGACGGAGACATGGGATGCGCTTCGAGGAGCGCGGCAGCGTCCGCATCATTACAATTCGGCGAACTCCACGTCCCCTCCCCCAAACCGTCGGGAACGGGTACACACGCGCTCGCGCACCACGCACCGAGAGGAAGGACAAGCATGCCCGACATCAAGGACCACGTCGCGATCATCACCGGGGGGACACGCGGGATTGGCGCGGCCATCGGCGTCGAACTCGCGAAACGCGGCGTGCGGCTCGTCGTCAACGGGCGGACCAGCGACGAGGAGGTCGAGGCGAACCTCGCGACGCTCCGCGGGCTGACCAAGATCGAGATGCTTCACGGCGACGCCGCCAACCCGGTGATTGCCGACGAACTCGCGAAGACGGCGCGGGCAAGGTTCGGCCGGATCGATTTCGCCGTCGCTGCTGCGGGCGGTCCGGCGCCGGGCAAGATCACCGACCTGACGGCAGAGCAGTGGATGGCCGCCTTCGATGTCCATGTCCACGCGGTGTTCCATCTCTTTCGTGCCGTTCACGCGGCGCTTGCGGAGCGCGGCGGCGGTTTCCTCATGGTTGGATCCGTCGCCGGCATCCGCGGCTGCCCGGGTACCGTCGCCTACCAGGTGGTGAAGGGTGCCCTCCCTCAGTTCGCCCGCGCCCTTGCTCGTGATCACGGTCACGAAGGCATCCGCGTCAACGTCATCGAGCCTGGCATCATCCGCACGCGCTTCCATCGCGCGATGTCGCAGGAGGCCGAGCGCGACAACCTCGACCGCCGCATCCCGCTTCGCCGCTTCGGCACGGCGGAGGATGTCGCCACGGCCTCGCTCGAGCTTCTGACCAATCCCTTCATAACCGGGGAGACACTGGTGATCGACGGCGGGATGTCGATGCGGATCGTCTGAAGGTCTGCAAAGGCCCTTTGCATGGGCCACGCTTCGTGTTCTTCTTCCCAATACAAGTCCAATCCTCGAGGGAGGAGGATCGCGCCATGTATCAGATGCCCGACGGAACGAAGCTGTTCGTTGTCGATGGCCACACCCATCTTTGGGATGCGCGCCCGGAGAACCTCAAGAACCACTTTGGCCAGACCTTCATCGATACCTTCTTTCTGAGCCACAATGGGTTGACTCCGCCTGATCAGCGCTGGTCGTGGGAGCGGTTCCGCCATTACGGCGTGGAGAACGCGGGCAAGGATCTGTTTGTCGACGGATATGTCGACAAGGCGATCATGATGCCGACCTACCTGTTCGAGTTCTACAACAAGGGCTTCAACACCACCGAACAGTGCTCGGCGCTCAAGGCCGCCTTCCCCGACAAGGTCATCCTCGCCGGGCGGATCGATCCTCGCGACGGCGAAGCCGGGCTCGAACAGCTCGAGAAAGACCACGCGCGCTGGGGCTTCCGCAGCGTCAAGATGTACACCGCCGAGTGGAAGGGCGATTCCAAGGGTTATTCGCTCAAGGACGATCGCGTCCCGTTTTATCTCGACAAATGCCGGTCGCTCGGCATCGACATCATCCACGTCCACAAGGGTCCGACCATTCATCCGCTCAATGCGGATGCCTTCGACGTGCGGGATATTGACGAGGTCGCCACCAACTTTCCCGACCTGAAATTCGTGGTCGATCATTGCGGCATCCCGCGCATCGACGATTTCTGCTGGATCGCGCTCCAGGAGCCGAACGTCTATGGCGGGCTTTCGGTGGTCCACGGCTTCATTCACATGCGTCCGCGCTACTACGCCTCCATGATGGCTGACTTGCTTTTCTACCTGGGGCCGGACCGGTTGCTCTTCGGCTCCGACTACGGGATCCATTCGCCGAAGTGGATGATCGAGGATTTCGCCGCGTTCCAGTTCGACGACGAAACGGCGCGTGAAGCGGGCACCGAACTGACGCTCGACGTCAAAGCCAAGATCCTCGGCCTCAACGCGGCGCGGCTCTACGGTCTCGAGGTTCCGGCCGAATGCCACCAGCCGGCGCCCGCCGAGGTGCGCCATGCCGCTGAGTGAATACACGACTCCGGCTTCGGACAGCGAGCGACCGCCCCCTGCGCTCTCGCCGGCGGACCAATATCGCCAAGCCGACGTGTGGCGCGCCCTCGACACCGTCCTCGACCCCGAGCTTGACGAGGCGGTGACATCGCTCGACTTCGTAACGCGGGTCGAGATCGACGGCGATGCCGTCGCAGTCGACTTCCGCTTACCGACCTACTGGTGCTCGCCGAACTTCGCCTGGATCATGGCGGAAGACATGCGGGATGCGCTCCGCGCCCTTCCCTGGGCGCGTGCGGTGAAAGTGACGCTCGCCGACCATCTGTTTGCCCGCAAGATCAACGCGGCGGTCAACGGCGGCGTCGGTTTCGGCGAGGCCTTCGTCGACGCCCGGGGGAATCTTGAGGAGCTCCGCGCCACATTCCGGCGCAAGGCGTATCTCGGCCGCATGGCGGAGCTCATCGAGGCGCTCCGCGCCGACGGACGGACCGACGCGGACCTGCTCGCAATGACGATTGGGGACTTGCGTACCATTGCTCGGACGAATGCAGCCGCCGCCGACCCTCTCGCTGGTTCCGCGCTTCAGGGGGAGGGGGCACAAGCCGGACCGGTCACGGAACAGCTTCGCCGCGAAGCGGGTACGACCCACATCGATCTCCACGGCCTCGCAGCGCGCTACCTCCAACTTCGCACCCTCTTCGGCGGCGCGCATGGAGACCAGGAAGCGGCCTTCCGCACCGCCGACGGAGTGGACATCGCACCGGCCGATTTGGCGACCTTCCTCCGAGGCGTCCGCATGGCGCGGCGGGGAGTCGAAGCCAACGGCGAGATGTGCCGCATCTATCTCCGCGAACGCCGCATGTTGTCGACGAGGGAGGGCAGCGATGATCATTCGCGTTTTCCGAGCCACGCCTCGGCAGGGCAAGGGCCCCGAGTTCAGAGAGATGCTTGATCGCCTCTCGGTTCCAATGGTCAAGTCGGCCAAGGGGATGCGGGGCTACTACGCAGGCGAGCCATTCGACCCGGATGCCGCGGAGTTCACTGTGACGACCCTCTGGAACGATCTCGATTCCATCAAGGCCTTTGCCGGCGAGAACTGGAATCGCGCGGTCATCCCGCCGGATGAGGTGCCGCTCATCGCCGAGAGTTACATCCACCACTATCGGATCTTCAGCAGCGGCTAAGGCCGATTCTGATCCCGGCGGCGGGGCGGGCGCCATGAGACCCGGACCCGCCGCTCGCCTCGCTTAGGGCGCGCAGATCACACTGCTCACCGCGTCACCGGCACGGATCACCAGCCCGATGATCGGCTTCACCGGTAGCGGGACAAAGCCCTTGAGTATCTCGAGGCCGGTCTTGATCAGCGGCCAGTTCTGACAGAAGAACTGCTTCGGGTTGGCCGCTGCGCGCGCCACTTCTGCGGCGGCGAGCTTCGGGGCACCGCGCGCCCCGGGTACCTTCTTCTCGGAGACGAAGGCCTCCGCCACGCGCATGGCAATCGCTTCCCGTTCCTTCCTGGTCAGGTCGGCCATCGAAATCCTCCTCGATCTGAAAATCCGGCACAGAAAAGCCCGCCGTACGCGCCGGATCGTCCTTGGTAGCACGAACCGAGACTGCGAAAAACGCCACAGACGCGGAGACGGGCCTCAGCCGGCGAGCACCCGCGTCGTCGGGAAGGTGACGCGGACGAGCGTACCCTGATTGGGCACGCTATCGATCGAAAAGGTGGCACGGTTCGCTTCGACCAGCGCCTTGGTGAGCGGCAGGCCCAGTCCGGTCCCTTCCTGCGGCCGGCCGGAGATCGCCACCTGGCGAAACGGCTTCATCGCCGTGTCGATGTCGGAAGCGGTCATGCCAATCCCGGTGTCGCGCACCCGCACCACGACTTCCCCGCTTTCCTCGAGCGCCGTGGCGACGATCACTTGCCCTCCGGCGCGCGTGAACTTGATCGCATTGGAAAGAAGATTGAGCAGGATCTGGCGGAGCGAGCGCAGGTCGGCGACGACGCTGGGGAGCCCCGAAGACAAGGAGGTGCGGATGATGATGCGGTCGCGGTTCGCCTGGGGCTGCATCAACGCCACGCTCTCCCGGATCACCTCGTTCAGAGACACCGCCTCGAAATTGAGGTCGAGCTTGCCCGCCTCGACCTTCGAAAGATCGAGGAGATCGTTGATCAAGCTGAGCAGGTGCTCGCCGGAAAGGCGGATGTCGCGCAGATAGTTCCGGTATCGGTCGCTGCCGATCGGACCGAAACGCTCCTCCATCATCACCTCGGAGAATCCGATTATGGCATTGAGCGGCGTCCTGATTTCGTGGCTGATCTTTGCGAGGAACTCCGATTTCTGGGCATTGGCGGCTTCGGCGGCGCGGCGGGCGGCGGTGAGTTCTTCCTCGACGTTCTTCCAGTGGGTGATGTCGCGCAGGACGGCGCAGTACTTGCCGGACTGCCCGAGGCGGCCGATGGTCATGAACAGAGGGATCAGCCCGCCGCGCGGCACTTTGCCGATCACCTCG
The DNA here is from genome assembly GCA_035699585.1 of Bauldia sp. Taxonomy (GTDB): domain Bacteria; phylum Pseudomonadota; class Alphaproteobacteria; order Rhizobiales; family Kaistiaceae; genus Bauldia. The sequence continues at coordinate 15,154 of DASSPO010000285.1, read as the reverse complement.
CGCCCATCGTTGAGCACGCTTGCGACGCCGTTCGCGGCGAGGCCGTCGATATAGTCGAGAGCCGCTTTCCTGCTTTCCTCGGCGAGGAGGTCAGTGAAGGACGTCCCGATCACGTCCCGCGCCTCGATACCGAACAGCGCCTCCGCGGTGCGGTTCACTCCGGCTATGCGACCGTCGCCATCGATGATGACGACTCCGTCGGTGGCGGTATCGAGGATCGTCTCCAGTTCCTGCACGCGTTCGGTAAGCGCCTCATCGGGAACGGGCGCCGGGGCGGTAGCGGACGCATCCATGGGTTCTGGCCCGCCGGATGCCCGGACAAGCGACAACATCATCGCCGTTGCTCCGGACCATGGAACGGCGTGGAGCTTGGCCTCTACAGTCACGTGCGTTCCGTCGCGACGCACAACATCGAGACGACCAGGCTCGGCCGCGGTCGCCTTCGGACGTCCGCGATCGTCGGCAAATACGGCCCCGACTCCCCCCGCCGCGACGAGCGCGTCGAGATCGTCGTAGCCGAGTAGATCAAGGAAGGCGCGGTTGGCGTAGAGCGTCCGGCTGTCACGATAGACCGCAATACCGACGGGCAGCTTGTCGAGAATTGCCGTATCGACGGTGGTCCGTGGCCTGGCCTCCGACGCGGGGTCGCCCTCGCCCGCTCCACTTTCGACGACGCGCGCGCCCAGGGCCTCCGCGATGCGGCGAAAGGCGTCCTCCTCGCTGCCGGACAGCCGGCGCGGAACGATGCGGGTAGGTGGCGCCGACAAGTGGACGACGTTGGACCGGGCCGGCTGCTCGATCGGGCGATCGGCGGGGAGTTCGCCGGCCTCAGGCTCGTTCTCCGCTCCGGGAACGGCCACGCCCTCGGCGTGTTCGCGGGCGCGTCGGTCGAGATCGTCGCCATGCGGTGGCGCGGCGTCGGCGGCAGTGGGCGTCGCCGGGCGAGAATCTGACACCGCCTCAGGTACCGACTCTTGCCGCCGGCGATCCTCCACTCGCACGACGCCAAAGCCGCGATAGCCGCGAAAGGTCCGGTCGCGGGCGAATTCCGGCAGACCGGCAAGATCGACGGCGACCGCCTCGCCGCTCCCGGCGATCGGCCAATAGACGGTGAGGCCGTTGAAGCTCGAAAGCGACTCGAGCGCAGCGGTAAGTACGGGCCGGTTACCGAGACCAAGCCGGGCGGTCAACTTGCGCCAGCTCTCGCCGTGGCTCGGTGCGTTCGCCGTCCCAACCACCGCGGCGAGCTCCCCCGATATCAGCGTGAAGGCGCCGCCTGCGTCGGTCCGCCACAAGAAGCGGAGGGGCGGCGGGGTCATCCCTTCACCTCCCGTCTCGGCCTCTGCCGGCGCCGGCTCGTTTCCGGCAATCCTGGTTCCCGACGCCACGCGAGAGGCCTCGTCGCGCGTCGCCGTCGAGACCGAAACCATCGTCGGCTCGGCCGTTCGATCCTCAGTCACCGAGACGGCCTCGGTCGAAGGATGGGTAGTCTCTGGGACCGCGGCCGCCGGCCGCCCGGGCCCGACGATGAGAAGGAAGAGACGCTCGCCGGCGGCAGCAACCCGTGCCACGCCGGCGTCGCGGCTCACTGATCCGATAGTGACGGTTTCCCGTACCACGGGCTGATCGGCGCGTTCGGCGCGAAGGATCAGCGCATCGAGGGCCGCGGCAGCCGGTTCCAGCGCATCGAATCCCCCAGAGGCGCCAAGAACCCGACCGTCCCGGTCGATCACCGCGGCAAGGGAATCCGTTCCGGCAAGGACGTCTGCCAGACGCTCGGCGCTGGTGGAAAGGGACTCGCGCGTGGCCTCGGACGGCGCAAGGACCAGCACGGCACGGGCGCCACCGCCGAGATCGAGCCTGCGGCAGGCGGCGACCAGCACCGCCTGCGTGACGCCGAGATTGAAACGGAGGAGCTCGACCCGATCATGGTCCGCGGGCAGGGACTTCGATAGCCGCGCGAGGTGCACGGCGAGAGCACTGTCGCGCGCAAAGACCCGATCGAGAAGCGCAGCGGCACTCTGTGCCCCGAAAAAGGCGACACCGGCAGCGTTTGCCCAGAGTACGGCACTGCCGTCGGCACGGAAAACAAAGGCCGGCCGGGGACTGAGCAGCTGTGCGCCGACCTGCGGCAAGGCCGCAAGATCCAGATAGGCTTTCGTCCTGCCGTTCATCGAAGCTCGCCCGTCATCACTTCTTCAACGTGGGCGGCCATCCTCGTATCCGGCCGTGGTCTTAGCCTGCGACCGGTTACCGATCCATGCAAGACGGCCCGCCGGTTGAGGCTGTGGTTAACCCCTTGTGGTTTGCCTCGATCCGCCGCCGGCCTATCTTCCGTCGGGAAGAGGCCAAATAGGGAGGGAGACGACCATGCAGCGCACGCCATTCGAAATCCCCGAGCAAATGCGGGAAGTGGCGGACAGGAGTGTGGAGCAGGCAAGGAAGGCGATCGAGCAATATCTCGAAGCGACTCAGAAAGCCGTCGCCAAGGCTGAGGGCTCGGCGAGATCCGTTCGTGAAGGCGCCGCCGAGGCGGGCCGGCAGGCACTGGCTTTTGTCGAGGATAACGTCAGCGCCACCTTCGACTTTGCCCACCGGTTGGTTCAGGCACGAACGGTGGAGGAAATTGCTGCATTGCAGAAGGAGTTTCTTCAGAAGCAGATGGCCAGCCTCACGGAGCAAGGGAAAAGCCTCGGCGAAATAATGGGCCGCGCGGCTACGGACGCCCTGGACAAGACCAAGAAGTAGCGCCCCAGAAACAACTTCCTCCGTTCGCTCGCATTGTGGTTTGTGCGTCGCAAAATATATGTTGCAATGCACAAGGGATGTGCCTATATTTGCGTCATCGGCGACGATCCGGCGGTGGCATGTGCCCCTCGCCACCGTCCCGGCGCGATCGACAGCCCACTCATCCAAGGATGCGACCACATGGCCACCCAGACCAAATCCAAGACTGCCAAGACCGAAACCACCGACTTCAAGACCTCCTTCGACGCCTTCAGCATGCCGACCCCGAGCTTCGAGGTTCCGGCTGCTTTCCGCGAGTTTGCCGAGAAGGGCCTCGCCCAGGCGCGTGATGCCTATGCCAAGCTGAAGAGCGCGGCAGAGGACACCACCGAGGTCGTCGAGGACACCTTCGAGACCGCGCGCGACGGCGCCTTCACTTTCGGCGTCAAGGCAATCGACGCGGTCAAGGCGAACAGCGATGCTTCCTTCGCCTTCGCCAAGGACCTCTTCGGCGCCAAGACGCTTGCCGACGTGATCGAGCTCCAGACGGCTTTCGCCCGCCAGCAGTTCGACACTGCGACGGCACAGTTCAAGGAATTCCAGGACCTCGTGCAGAAGGTCGTCACTGAGACGGCGAAGCCGATGACGGCGCACGTCGAGAAGACTTTCAAGGAGATCAAGGCCGCGTAGTTCGCGACCCTGAGCGTAAGCGCGTAACCAGCGGCCCGGCTCCTCCCCCGGGCCGTTTGCTTTTTGGGACGCTCGGTGCTCCCTTGTGCATGGCGTTCGCGGGAGGAACGGCATGTTGAAACTGACGGTGGCCTTGCCGCTGCTGCTCACGGGGTCGTTGGCCTTCGCCGACGACACACCGCTTCCCCAAGGGTTCGACAGGATCAAGACGATCGTCGTCGTCTATGCCGAGAACCGGAGCTTCGTTCATCTCCTTCCCTACCGTCCGGGAACGTTTGGTATTGCTCAGGCCCCGGCGGCGTCAGTGGTCCAGCGCGACCGCGACGGTTCGGTGCTCCCCTCGCTTCCCCCGGTCTGGAGGGAAGGAAGCCATCCGCCGGCGCCGGATCCGGCATACCCCGCCTCCATGCCGAACGCCCCCTTCGACATCGCAGCGCCGCCCTATGACCTGCCACCGGATGTCCTGACGGTCACGCCGGTCCACCGCTTCTACCAGAACCGGATGCAGATCAACGGCGGGAAGAACGACATGTTCGTCGCCTGGACCGATGTCGGCTCGCTTGCGATGGGTCACTACCGGACGGAGGGGACGTGGCTCGAAGGGCTCGCCGACGAGTACACGCTCGCCGATCGGTTTTTCATGGCCGCCTTCGGCGGATCCAATCTCAATCACTTCTGGCTCGTCTGTGCATGCTCGCCCCACTGGGACGACGCGCCGGATCGAGACCGCTCGGTGCTTGACGAGAACGGCAACCTCAAGCTTGCCCCCGACTCGCCGAAATCGGCGCTCGAGGGGCCGCCGCGTTTCATCAATGACGGCAGCTACTCGCCCGACGGATATGTCGTGAATACCGTGCAGCCACCCTACCAGCCAAGCGCTGTACCCCCGCCCATTGGTGGCGACCAGCGCCTTGCCGATCCGGGCTACCATCCCCTGCCGCCCCAAACCGGCGAAACCATCGGCTCGCTCCTTTCGGCGAAGGGCATCGACTGGACCTGGTATGCCGAGGGCTGGGACGCGGCGCTTGCCGACCGCGGGGCGATCTACAACACCCGAGGTGCGGTCAACTTCCAGCCGCACCACCAGCCCTTCAATTACTATGCCGCCTACGCGCCGGGGACCGAGGCGCGCGAGAAGCACCTCAAGGACATGAAGCACTTCTGGACCGACGCCGCCAACGGCACGCTGCCCGCCGTCGTTTTCGTCAAGCCGGACGGGACCAGCAACCAGCACCCCGGCGAAAGCACCATGGCGGCGGGCGACCTGATGATGGCGACCATCGTCAGCACGCTCCGGCGGAGCCCGCAGTGGGACCAGATGGCGGTCGTCATCACCCATGATGAGAACGGCGGGTTCTGGGACCCCGCACCGCCCCCCAAGGGCGATGCCTGGGGGCCGGGATCGCGGGTGCCGACGATCATCGCCTCGCCGTTCGTCAGGAAAGGCTTCGTTGATCACACGCCCTACGACACGACCTCGATCCTGCAGTTCATCTCGAAGCGATTCGGGCTGCCCATGCTGCCCGGGATCAGGACTGAGTTGGGGGATTTGCGGGCCGCGTTCGATTTTGATTGAAGGACGCCGCTGGCGCACATCTACTTGAAGTGCATACCAACGCGTCCGTCGTTACGGCGAGTGCCGCAATCTCTCACTTTGTGGACCGGTCTGAGCCGATCACAGAACCCGGCGTTCGCCGGGGTGGCGCCAAGGCGATGGTAGAAGGAGCGTGGGACAGCACAGCCCTTGAATCCCTTCCCCTTTCCCCTTGAACCTGGGCGACTTAGATTCTAGGTTCCGCGCGCCAAAGAGACGTGCAGCCGTAGCTCAGTTGGTAGAGCGGCGGATTGTGGATCCGTAGGTCGCTGGTTCGAGCCCAGCCGGCTGTACCAGGCCTCCCTTGCGAGGCCATCGTCCAGGGAGACAACCCGGCGGACGCGCCTACTTCGAAGGCGCCGGGCCGTCCTCGTCAGGGTCGGGATCGGTGTTGACCTGCTCGCAGCGGGCGAGGCGTTCCTTTTCCGCCATCGCCTCCTGTTCGGTGGCGAATGGACCGGCAAGCTTACCGAACCCCGGCAGGACTTCATCTGCCACCTCGCAGCTTCTGTCCTCGCTGCTCACAACGAACCACTCGGCGCCGACTGCGGCGCCGATCGACGCTGCCGTGAGCATGGCGGCCGCGATAAATATCCTGATCGTCATCTTCCACCTCCCGGGAGTCTGGTGACTCCGGTCATGGGACCCGTCGCCGGCAACGAGCAGTATGGGACCTACCGTTTGCCGTCAAGGAACGCGACACCGGCTCACGCCACGTCGAGCACGGCGTTGTAGCGGCCGACCATTTCCGGCGCGAGGTCGATGTCGAGGAGAAGGGCGGGATCGAAGATGCGGTCTCGCTCGTTTCCCGGCTCGCCGGGAAAATAGAGCTGCGTCGTGAGCACAGGCTCGCCCGGCGCCTGGAACTTGACGTGGAAGTGCCTGGTGCGACCGGGATAGAGGCCGGGGACGATGGTTTCGAAGCGGTAGCGACCCCCGTTGTCGGTGAACTGATGGCCGCGAAGTCGGTAGCCGTCATTGTCGTAACGGCCGGAATCGTCAGCGTGCCACAGCTCGACCAAGGTCTTTGGTATCGGGCGGCAGGAGCGCGACAGGACAAAGCCCGTGAGGACGATCGCGGTCCCTGTCATACCCTCCTCGCGCAACACTTTTCGCTGAGGCGAGTTGGGGGTGAAATATGGCCCCTCCCCCTGCTCGGGTGTGACGTCGTCCTCGTCGCCACAGGTCGGAGTGAGCGCGAGTTCCTCACCCGCGGCGAGGCGCTGCAGGACGGGCAGCGACACGCCGGCAAAGCCGACGACAGCCAAGCCGCCGAGAAAGCGGCGGCGGCTCGGATCGATGAGCGACATGTCTGTGGTCCGGTGCTGGCGCCCAGTCCAATGACTTGGCGCGACCGTGAGCCGCGACAAGCGCCCCTCACGCGATCGTCATTAGAGCCTTTTCTTCGATTGACACCCGAATGTCAGGTCAATGGATAGCCGTTCTGCTCCAGGAACAGCTTCAACCGGTCAGGAAATTTGAGGACCGCGCGCTGTCGCTTGGGGCAATTCTCAATCGCGCCGCCGGTCAGGCACACTTCCTCGCCTTCGTCGCTGGCGTGGTCCCATCTCTCATCGAGCTCGACCATTGCCGCCGCCCCCTCTCCCACCCGCGACTTGGCGGCAACCCACCCGGCCAGGAAGCCGCGTGAGGTCCAGCGGTCGGCGGATGTAACGCTCGCCTCCATTTGTTGGAGCCATTCGCGGTGCGCTGGAAGGAACTGGATTTCCGCCGACGCGTCGACCAGCGCGCCGCGGCGAACGCTGAAGACCTGAAGCGGGGCGGCGCTGCAGGCGTAGCAGTCGAACTCATACAGGAAGCGGTTGTCCACGGTTACGATCTCTGCGAGGCCGTCGCTGTCAAGATCGTTCAGGAAATCGCCGTCGCCATCGAACGAGCCGATCGGCACGGCGACCCATTTGTCGCCGACCTGGGTTCCGACGATCACCTGCGTGCAGCAATGCATGCCACCGGAGAAGGAAGTGAAATAGACCTCCGGGCGGGCGTTGTTCGGATCGATGTCCACGATGCTCGCCTCTGCCGCCGGGAAATCGAATCCCGAGGCCACGCCGACCGCCTCCAGCATTGGGCGGTCACCGACGAGCACGCTCAGTACCGGCACGTCGTAGTCGGGATCGACTTTGGGACGACGAACCATGCTGATTTTCGCGGTCACGTCGCCAACCGTGACGGAAGCGCCCTTCGCGCCGTCTTCGAATTCGGTGGTGGGGAATCTTGGCCCCGGCATCTCGGCGATGGCCGTTCCCGCGGTCAGCAGCAGCGGACAGACAACGGCGACCAGACGCGGCGCGACAGGGGACAAACGGGACCTCCTCGAATCGCCTCTTGCACTCTACTTGGCCGCACCTGAGCGGGGAACCCTGAACTGGAATGGCGCTCCTGCGCGGGATAGTGTCACAAGGCAATCGGAGGTGAACATGACCGACACCAAAGGCCTGAAAACGATCAGGCTCAATCTCGCCCGCACCAAGGAGTTCCCGAACGGGAGCGACCGCCACGGCTACCGCTTCACTGCGCCGCTCGACGCAAGCGGCCACCTCGATCCCGAGGGTTGGAAGAAGCACCGCGACCGCTGTCGCGTGGTCCGTTTTTGGGGTGGAGAAGAGGATGACATCGGACACCTCATTCACCGCCCCGGCGGCTCCTGGGGATTCACCTACGATCTTGCCGGCGACGAGGGTGACGAGGCCGGATTCAAGCTGGCAAATCACATATTCGTCCCCGGAGAGTATGTTTCGATCCGCGATGACGAGGGCAATCTCCACACTTTCAAGGTGGTGACGGTGGAGGACGTTTAGGGCGATCGGATTCCCGCTGCGTTCACCCACGCATACGCGGCTCTCACTCGTAGCGAGACCTCTTCCGCCCGCCTGCAATCGAGGCTAGCATAGTGAGATGGCGGCCGCTGTCTCGACCTTCGGCCCGTTCCTCTTCGATCGCGCGCGGATGAAGCTCTCTCGCGACGGCCGGTCCGTGTCGCTCGGCGGCCGCTGCACGGCGCTGCTTGCCACACTTCTCGACGCCGGCGGCGGCGTTGTCGGCAAAGATACACTGATGCATGCGGCCTGGCCCGGCACAGTTGTCGAAGAGGCCAACCTCACCGTGCAGATCGCAGCGCTCCGGCGCGCGCTCGGCGTCGGCGCGGACGGGGAGGATTGGATCGTCACGGTGCCGCGGGTTGGTTATCGTTTGCTCTGGCCACGCGCCGGCAATGTGATGGAGCAGGGCGCGCCCGCCGTCGCGGTGCTGCCCTTCGAGAACTTGAGCCCCGATCCCGAACAGAGCTTCCTCGCCGACGGTATCGTCGAGGAGATCATCATGGCGCTGTCGCGGTTCAGGACATTCGCGGTCGTCGCCCGCAGCTCGACCTTCGTCTACAAGGGCCGCGCCGTTGATGTTCGAGAGGTGGCCCGCGACCTTGGCGTCCGCTACCTGCTCGAAGGCAGCGTGCGCCGCTCCGGGGACAGGGTGCGGATCGCCGCGCAGCTTATCGATGGTGCGAGCGGCGCTCACCTTTGGGCAGAGAAGTTCGAGGGCGCCGCGACCAACATCTTCGATTTTCAGGACGAGATCACGCGATCGGTGGTGGGGCTGATCGAGCCGCAGATCCGCAAGGCCGAGATCGAGCGGGCCCGGCGGAAGCATCCCGAGAGCCTCGACGCATGGGATCTCTACGTGCAGGCGGTGCCCTTGGTCTATGGCGCGAATGTGCCGGCGTACACCGAGGCGATCGACCTCCTTGATCGCGCCCTCGCGATCACGCCCGACTACGGGCCCGCCTTGGCCTTCCGCTCCTTCGCCCATGAGAAGCGGAGGACCTTCGGTGGTGCCGCGCTGGCCGCTCCGGACGACGTCGAGCTCGCGATCACGTTTGCCGCGAAGGCGCTCGAAGTCGATCCGGATGATGCGTTGGCAATGGCCCTTCTCGGTTGGGAACGGATTCTCTTCCGCTGGGACTATGGCGGACTGGCCCTGTGCTCGCGCGCCGTCGAGCTCAATCCGAATCACCGGGCCGTGCTCGATCTCACGGCCGTGGCGCATCTCTATGCCGGCGACTTGGATCAGGTGATCGCCTGCGGCATGCGCGCACTGCAACTTAGCCCGGGTGCGCCCGATGCCTATATGTGCATGAACCACATCTCCTCGGCCCACTTCTCATCCGGGAGGTTCGAGGAGGCGGCCGCCTGGGCCCAGCGCTCGATCGACGCGGAGAAGGGCTTCCTGTTCAGCCATATCTTCCTGGCCGTCAGCAACGCCCACCTTGGACGGATCGAAGAGGCGCGCGCGGCGATGAAAGCCGCCCTCGCCATCAGGCCGGACTACACGGTCGCGTTGGAGATCGACGACCCGATGCGTTTCCCGGAGCGGAAGAAGCTGATGATCGACGGGCTGCGCATGGCCGGCATGCCGGAGGGCTGAGCTCCGAGTTTTTCGATCTTTTTGCCTTTCCAAAATGGGACCGAAAGGGCCGGGCTGTTCAAGCTGCCTCGGCCAAGAGGCAGATCGATGGCTTCGTCAACGCGGGCGAACGCCATGACTTTGTGTGTGTCCCCTCACACCGAACTCAATCCGGATCGCCTTTGCGAAATAGGTGGAGGCGCCGATGCGCACAGGGTGTTGTTGGGTCGCGCCGCGCCGGGTGACCCGGCTACTCGCCGCGACTATCGTTTTGACTGCTCTCGCTAGCGTCGTCGCCGCGGGCCGACCGGACCAGGCTCCGGAGACGCGATGGGCAGCGGCCGATGGGGCCGTCACCGAGGTCGACCTGGAACTGGTGCTCGCCATTGACGTCTCGGGCTCAATGAGCGCCGTGGAACAGGCGAAGCAGCGAGAGGGCTATGCTTCGGCGTTCCAACATCCAGACGTCCTTGCGGCAATCGAGAGCGGCCCCTTGGGCCGCATCGCCGTCGCCTATGTCGCCTGGGCAGGGCCAGACGAGCAGGAACAGATTTTGCCGTGGTCCATCATTGCCAACGATGAGGACGCGGCACACTTCTCCGCCGCGATTGCCGCGAGCGAATTGGGTTTCCCGCGACAAGTTGGTCCTTGGCGCACGGGAACATCGATCTCAGCCGCCCTGGACTTTGCCGCACGCCTGTTCGAGAAAAATGGTCTCACCGCGCCGCGCCGGGCAATCGACATCTCCGGGGATGGCCCGAACAATTCCGGAGTACCCGTGCTTGTTGCGCGCGCAGCGGTAATCGCACAAGGGATCGTCATCAACGGACTACCGCTCAGACTCGGCAAGAGCATCACCCTTCCGGTCGACGACTACTACGATCGCTGCGTCATCGGCGGACCGGGCGCCTTTTCGATCTCGGTGAATGATCCGGCCGAATTCGGCATTGCCATCCGGCGCAAGCTCGTGCTCGAAATCGCCGACTCGAGGTCGAGTTTCGCGATCGCAGACCTTTACTCCATTTCGATCACGCAACCGCCGGAATTTTGCGACCGTTGGCACCCCGCCCAACCCTGAAGACGGACACACGTTCCTGATCTCGGACGGCGGCATTCTGCGTAATGTCATCCGGTTTCGGTCATGTCCCTCAAATTGGTTTCGCCGCGCTCCTTGCCGCGATGCGCTCCTCGGCCTTTACGATCGCGGCAGCGATCATGTCCTTGATGCGCTCGATGTCCTTCGCCTCGATCTGACTCGGGTCGAGGAACAGGCTCACGCCGGTGTGCTGCTCGCGGATCACCGGCGGGATGCCGTCCTCGGTGACGATCGCCTCGACCACGTAGGGCATGATCTCGCGGCCGATGCCCTTCATGGTGATCGGCGGCAGGCGCTTCGCCACCACCATGTCGGAGACCAGGGCATAGGTCTCGTAGGACATCACGATCTCGCCAATGCCCGCCGCCTGCTGGAGCCGGGCGGCGAGGTTCGCCTCGGCGCCGATGATCGTGTAGTCCATCCTGTCGGCGCTGCCGAAATTGCCGACATTGCAGTACCCGGTGTTGATGCCCATCCGCGCCCGGAACGGCTTCTCGATGCCGCGCCGCATCCAGCGCTCGCTGAGCTCGGCGAGCCGCGCCTGCATCGCCGCCGCCATCCGTACGCAGGCGCGCGCATCCTCGACCACCCCGCGGCTCTCGGGGTCGCCGAAGAAGACGAGAATGGCGTCGCCAATGAACTTGTCGACCGTGCCGCCGTGCTGCAGCGCCACGTCCGACATCTCGGTCAGGTACTCGTTGAGCAGCCCGGTGAGCTCCTCCGGCTGGAGTCGCTCGGTGGTGGCGGTGAACTCGACGATGTCGGAGAAGAAGATGGTGAGCTTCTTCCGCTCGGTATTGATCGTGGTGTCCTTCTCGCCACTGAAAATGCTCTTGTAGACCTGCGGCGAGAGGTATTTGGCGATCTTGAGCGAGATCGTGGCAAGGAAGTCGTTGGTGAGGTGAAGCTCGCGGTTAAGGCGCGCGACGGACCGCGACTGGCGGAACTGCCAGACGATGAAAGCGATCGCCGCGACTGCCGCGAAAGCCAGATAGGCCAGCAGGTACTTGAAGGCGAAAAGATTCGCTTCGACCGGCTGCTGGACGGTCACCTCCTGGATGCCGCGGACGTCCCCGACCTTCCAGTCCTTCTTCGGGCTCTCCGGGTGACTGTTGTGGCAGTTGACGCAGGTCTCGCCCATGACGATTGGCGTTGCCAGGCGGACGGTGCGGTTGAACAGCGAGCCGCCGACCTGGACGACCGGCTGGGTTGGATCGGCGCGAAGCCGCGAGAGCGCATCCTTCTCGAAAGCGTCGAGGACATGGGGGTCGCGCCCCGCGAAGGGGAAGTCGGAGACGAAGCGGTAGCCGACATTTCCCTCCTCGCCGATCAGCCGACCCAGCTCAAGCGAGAAGGTGGCCGGGATCGGGATCGCGCCCGGCTCCTCGCGGAACTTGCTGGAGGTGTGGACCTTGCCGTCGGCCGCGATCACACGCGCGACGACGTCCTGGGCGTAGAAGTTCCGGACGTCGTTGATGATGCGGCTGAAATCTTCCGACTGCCGGGTCAAGGCCATCTGCGACAGTTCGCGAAGGTCCGCCCAGAGCGCCACCGGGAGGCCGACGAGCAAGAGCGCTACGACGACGATCCAGACCGTGCCCGGACGCGCCAAACGCCCGGAGGGCGCGCCTCCGCCCGAGGTCGCCGGCGAGGTCATGACCAACTCCAGCAAACGGGGACAAGAACCACGGCCAATCGCCTCCCCAGGGTCACGGCTGCACGCTTGCCTAGCACGAGTCGGAATGCAACGGTTCCGGCGCTGCTCGATGAGATTTCCGTGCCATTGCCCTCGGCCCCGCTTCTGCTGTTAGGGTTCGCCCGGACGGTCGGAGGCGAGAAAGGACATGGACGGGACAGCCACAACGCTCCGCACGGGCGGACAGATTCTCGCCGAGGCGCTGGTCCGGAACGGCGTGACGCGGGCCTTCTGCGTGCCCGGCGAGAGCTACCTGGCGCTGCTCGATGCGCTGTACGATTCTCCAGTGAAAATAACGGTTTGCCGCCACGAGGGCGGGGCGGCGATGGCGGCGGAGGCGTGGGGAAAGCTGACCGGCCGGCCGGGAATCGCGATGGCGACCCGCGGCCCCGGCGCGGCGAATGCATCGGCAGGACTACATGTCGGCCGGCAAGATTCCACGCCAATGATACTCCTCCTTGGCCAGGTATCGCGAAAGTGGCGGCACAGGGAAGCCTTCCAGGAGATAGATTTCAAGGCATTCTTCGGCGAGGTGGCCAAGTGGATCGCCGAAATCGACGACGCATCCCGCATTCCCGAATACTTGAACCGCGCGTTCCATGAGGCGACTTCCGGCCGTCCCGGGCCGGTGGTGCTTGGACTTCCCGAAGATATGCTTCGCGACAAGGCGGCGGCGCTGACCGATGTCGCGCCCTGGGTCCAGGTCGAAACTTTCCCCGGTCTGACCCAGACGGCACAGCTCCAGAAGCTTCTTTGGTCCGCGTCGGCTCCGCTCCTGGTTCTCGGTGGATCGCGCTGGAACGAACGCGCGGTTCAGGCGGTTCACCGGTTTTCCGAGCGGTTCGACATTCCAGTCGCCTGCTCGTTCCGCCGGCAGATGCTTTTCGACCACGATCATCCGAACTACGCCGGCGACCTCGGCATCGGTCCGAACCCGGCCCTCGCCGAGCGGGTCCGGAAGGCCGACCTCCTGATCCTCCTCGGCGGGCGAATGAGCGAGATGGCCTCGGCCGGCTACAGCCACATCGCCATCCCGGAGCCGCGGCAGATGCTGGTCCACGTCCATCCCGGCGCCGAGGAGCTCGGGCGGCTCTACCGGCCAACGCTTGCCATCAACGCAAGCCCGACGGCGTTTGCGGCAGCGCTCGAGGGGCTGCAGCCGCCGAACACGATTCCCTGGTCGGCGGAAACGCGCGCGGCCAACCAGTCCTATCGCGACTGGTCGTCTCCTGTGGTCAATCCCGGCCCGGTGCAACTCAGCCAGATCGTCGCCTGGCTACGGGAGCGGCTCCCCGAGGACGCGATCATCACCAACGGCGCGGGCAACTACTCGGCCTGGGTCAGCCGCTTCTTCCGCTTCCGGCGCTTCGGGACGCAGCTCGCACCCACGTCCGGGTCGATGGGTTACGGGCTGCCAGCAGCGATCGCGGCCAAGCTCCGGCATCCCGAACGGCCAGTCGTCTGCTTCGCCGGCGACGGCTGCTTCCAGATGACCTCGCAGGAGTTCGCCACCGCCGTCCAGGAGCAGGCGGCGGTGATCGTGGTGCTGGTCAACAACGGCATCCACGGGACGATCCGCATGCATCAGGAGCGCGACTATCCCGGCCGCGTCATTGCCACCGACCTGGTCGATCCCGACTTCGCGGCGCTCGCACGAGCCTGCGGAGGACACGGCGAGACGGTCGCGACCACCGAGGCGTTCGCTCCCGCATTCGAGCGAGCGGCCGCCTCCGGAAAGGCAGCGATCATCGACGTCAAGTTCTCGCCGGAGGCGATCACGCCCACGCGGACGATGAGCGAGATCCGGGGCAGCGGCCGACGGTGATGGCGAAAGAAAGACGCGGCGGAACCAGACGCTCAAGCGGCCCCGTCACCTGGGCTCCACATCGACCCGAACGATGCGGCGGGCTTCAAGGCCGCGGAGGAGGCGTTCGGTCTCGGCGAGCGGCATGCCCTGAAGGACGGCGAGTGAGCCGAGAGGCATCCGTCCGCGGTCGCGGATGTGCGCCAGGAGGTCGGCGTCGCTCCCGCTCACCGTGGTTGCCGCGAGATGACGGCGAAAGCGAACCAGGAGCGCCCCGCCGGGCGCGCCGATGAGGCCGCTCTCGCCTGAAGCGGCCGATCCTGGGTCGGCCGCCGCCGCGACGATCGCGGCCACCGTCGGCGACAATCCGACGCGGAGATCGGCGGCAAGCCGCGGGCGCGTTGCGGCATCGATCGCGAGCCGCTCGTCGCCGTAGAGGACTTCCGTAACGCCAGCGCGGAGAGCGAGGCCCACGGCCTGGTCGCGGGTCGCGGGCAGGTCGAGGCCGAGATTGCCGTCGACCAGAATCGTGCCGAAGCCCTCAGCGGCCGGACAGAGTTCCCGCAGCGCGGCCCAGACGACGCCGAGGAGCGTCTCCCGCGGCTGCGACAACGCCTGGCCCTCCGCCCTTTGCCGGGAACAGAGCACCGTCACGCCAGGCCCACCGATGGCAGCATCGGGAGCGATCGCCGTGCCGCCCGAGACCCGCACCGCGGGAAGCGTCCCCGCGGCCCGGTTCGCAGCAGCAGCGTCCCCCGCCGCCCCCCCGATCGCCGCGAGCAGCGCTTCCGATATGGCCTGGTCGATGTGGGGCTTCGGTACGCTGACCGTGCCGAGCACCACGTCGACGGCGGCCACCGGGAACGCCTCGACCGGCTCGAAGGCAAGCCAGGCCAAGGCGGCGCGAAGCCAGGCGCTTCGGGCCGCGGGCGACGCCGGATCGTCCTCGGCACGCGCCACAGCGACGTTCATGTGGACGATCTCGCCGAGGCTCCGTGCGCCGGCGCTGGTTGCGAACGCCGCGGCAAGAGCCTGACGCTCCTCGGCCCTGTCGCGACGCTCGCGGGCGAGAGCGGCGATATTCATCGCCGCCAGAAAGACGACGCGTTCATCCTCGGCCGACGCCGC
>DASSPO010000284.1:0-13703 GCA_035699585.1 Bauldia sp. | reverse complement strand
AAGCGCCTTTGGATCGATGGCGTCCCACACCGCTGCAGGACAATCGTTCTGGCCCAGGGTGTTATAGACCTCGAGGCGGAATGACAGGCCGTCGCGGTAGACCGGTATGATCTCGCAATAGCGCGTGCCGCGGAGGTCGGCAGGAGCATCCTGCGCGGCCGCGAACTGGCCGCAGGTTGCACAAAGCACCCCGACGAACAGCGCGTACCCGAGCGCGCGCACAGAACCTCTCTTCTCAGCTGTATCCATCTGGCCGCACTCCGGCAAAGCGAAAGACCAAAGGACTTCCGTCCAGACCCGTCGATCGCGGTCGCCCCCCGTTGACGACGAGCATGTCTCGCATAACGGGGGCGGGAGGCGGTCTGAGCACCGATGCACCGATTCCATCGCAACCGCCGCACGAGGCGCATTCCTTGACCAGTGAGATGGCGTGGTCGCGCCCCAACGATTCTATAGCCGCATCACCGCCTCTTACCCAGGTTGGTGAGCCCGACGCTGAGTGACAACCGTCTCAGCTCGTCTTGAGCGGCACCTTGGGCACGAGCCCTCGCATCCCGCCGCCGTTCGGCGGCTTGCCGTTGCCGGGACTGGTCGGCTTCTTCGCGGTCTGCACCGGGCGGCGGCGGCGCGGCCGTTTCGGCTTCGGCAGCGGCTCGGGCTTGGGCTTGACCGGGCCGTCCTCGAGCGCCTCGAGGTTGAGGGCGTCGCCGCCGTCCTTGACCGTGATCCTGACGGTGCCGCCCTTCTGCAGCTTTCCGAACAGCACCTCGTCGGCAAGCGGTTGCTTGATGTGCTCCTGGATGACGCGTCCGAGCGGCCGGGCACCCATCCGGCTGTCGTAGCCCTTCTCGGCGAGCCAGGTTATCGCCTCCTCCGAGAGGTCGAAGGTGACGCCGCGATCGGCGAGCTGCGCCTCGAGCTGGAGCACGAATTTCTGTACGACCTGGTGGACGACCTCCGGCGGCAGGTTGCCGAAGGCGACGATCGCGTCGAGCCTATTCCGGAACTCCGGCGTGAACAGGCGGTTGATCGCCTCCTGATCGTCGCCTTCGCGCACCGACTTCCCGAAGCCGATCGCGGGCCGCGCAAGTTCAGCCGCCCCGGCATTGGTGGTCATGATCAGGATCACGTTCCTGAAATCGACCTGTTTGCCGTTGTGGTCGGTGAGCTTCCCGTGGTCCATCACCTGGAGCAGGATGTTGAACAGGTCCGGATGCGCCTTCTCGATCTCGTCGAGCAGAAGGACGCAATGCGGATGCTGGTCGACCCCGTCGGTAAGCAACCCCCCCTGATCGAAGCCGACATAGCCCGGCGGCGCCCCGATCAGCCGCGAAACCGTGTGCCGCTCCATGTATTCCGACATGTCGAAGCGGAGGAGCTCGACACCGAGGGCTGCCGCGAGCTGCCGTGCCACTTCGGTCTTGCCGACGCCGGTCGGGCCGGAGAACAGGTAGCAGCCGATCGGCTTCTCCGGCTCGCGCAATCCGGCGCGAGCGAGCTTGATCGCCGAGGCGAGCCGTTCAATCGCCTTCTCCTGGCCGTAAACGACACGGCGAAGCGTCGTGTCGAGATGCTTGAGCACCTCGGCATCGTCCTTGGACACCGACTTCGGCGGGATGCGCGCCATCGTCGCGATGGTGCCCTCGATCTCCTTTACGCCGATCGTCTTCTTCCGCCGCGATTCCGGTAGCAGCATCTGCGAGGCGCCGGTTTCATCGATCACGTCGATCGCCTTGTCCGGCAGCTTGCGGTCATGGATGTGCCGGGCTGAAAGCTCGACGGCGCTCCGGATCGCGTCGTTCGTATAGCGAACGCGGTGATACTCCTCGAAATAGGGCTTCAGCCCTTTCAGGATCTCGATCGCGTCCGGGATCGTGGGCTCGTTGATGTCGATTTTCTGGAAGCGGCGGACGAGAGCGCGATCCTTCTCGAAGAACTGTCGGTACTCCTTGTAGGTGGTCGAGCCGATGCAACGGATCGTTCCCGACGCCAGCGCCGGCTTGAGGAGGTTGGAGGCATCCATCGCCCCGCCCGAGGTCGCGCCCGCGCCGATCACCGTATGGATCTCGTCGATGAACATGATCGCGCCCGGGAACTCCTCGATCTCCTTGATCACCTGCTTGAGACGTTCCTCGAAGTCGCCGCGATAGCGTGTGCCGGCGAGCAGCGTCCCCATGTCGAGCGCAAACACGGTGGAGTCGCGAAGCACCTCCGGCACATCGCCGTCGACGATGCGTTTGGCGAGGCCCTCGGCGATCGCGGTCTTGCCGACACCGGGGTCGCCGACGAAGAGCGGGTTGTTCTTCTGGCGGCGGCAGAGCACCTGGATCGTGCGGCTGATCTCGGCGTCGCGCCCGATCAACGGATCGATCCGCCCTTTCTTCGCCTTCTCGTTTAGATTCACGCAGTAGGCCTCGAGGGCGTCCGCCTTCTTTTTCGAATCCTCCCGACCTTCGGTGGTCGCGGCGTCCTCGTCGACGCCACGGACAGGCCGGGATTCCGACATGCCGGCGCGCTTGGCAATCCCGTGGCTGATGTAGTTGACCGCGTCGTAGCGGGTCATGTCCTGCTCTTGCAGGAAATAGGCGGCATGACTCTCGCGCTCGGCGAAGATCGCCACGAGAACGTTCGCGCCGGTCACTTCCTCGCGGCCCGAGGACTGGACATGGATGACGGCGCGCTGAATCACGCGCTGGAAACCGGCAGTCGGCTTCGAGTCCTCGTCCGACCCGGTCGCAAGGTTGGCGAGTTCGGTGTCGATGTATTCGATCAGGTTCCGCCGGAGGACATCGAGGTCGACGTTGCAGGCTCGCATTACCGCCGCTGCGTCCTGGTCCTCGAGGAGGGCCAGAAGCAGGTGTTCGAGGGTCGCGTATTCCTGGTGCCGTTCGCTGGCTAGCGCCAGCGCCTGGTGCAAGGCTTTCTCGAGGCTGCGGGAGAATGACGGCACGGGCTACCTCACTTCTTTTCCATGACGCATTGCAAAGGATGCTGATGCTTGCGGGCGAAATCCATGACCTGCGTCACCTTGGTCTCGGCCACTTCGTACGTATAGATGCCACACTCCCCGACGCCGTGCTGATGCACGTGCAGCATGATGCGCGTCGCCTCCTCCCGCCCCTTCTGGAAGAAGCGTTCGAGCACGATAACGACGAACTCCATCGGCGTGTAGTCGTCGTTGAGTAGGAGCACCCGGTAAAGGCTTGGCCGTTTCGTCCGTGTCCTTGTCTTGGTAACGACGCCCGTCCCGGAGTCGTCTTCCTGACGCCTGTTGGGATTGCTCATTTCAAGGCTCGACGTTCACTCACGCCTGCGAATCCTGCCGAGAATTCAAACCGCGCGCAATGCGCTGTGAAGAAATTTGATTGCACGAAGTGTGCCTGTGACGACCCGGGGATCGAGCCCGCTCCCCGCTGATGAATATCTAGGTACCGCCGCCGCCGATTCAAACGGGGAGGCGCGGGGACGAAAAAGCCCGGCCGAGGCCGGGCTTTTTTCAGAGCCGCGTGATGATGCGGGTACTCTATCGAGTCACCCTCCCCAGCAGGCCCTCGTACGGTTTGTAGGCATCGCGCGCCATGGCGGTCACGATCTCGCCGACCTTGGTCGCCTGGGTGACGTAACCCTCATAGGCGCCGCGGAGATAGGCGGACTGGACCTCGACGGCCTCGTCGAGGCTCGGCGCACCCACCAGCTGCTCGAGCGCCTTCGCTCCGCTCTCCAGTGAATGCCTCGCATATTCCGCCGTCCTTGCGGCAAGCAGTCCAAGGCCCTTGGTGACGGCATCGGCGCTCTTCACCGCCACCTCGAAGTTCTCCCTGCCGACCTTTTGAAGATCGTCGAATCCTGTGAACATTTGCGTGGAACCTCCTGAAATGTCTCGCCCCGCGTCAGGGAGCTCGGATCGCCTTATATGTGCGCTGCAACATAAATATCAAGGATGTTTTGTGCGACGCACAACGGGGCGCGGCGGTAAGCCGCTCAATTTTCGACTTTACGGATTCGTAACTTCGCTTCCATACTGTCGTTGAGAGACCGACCGGCGGCTGCGTGGGGACAAGGCCGCTGGTGAGATCAGAGTTTCAGGTCAGTGGGATCTCATGAGGCCCGCCAACGACAGCTGTGTCGAGGGCGTGTAGAAAATGTCGTCGTGGGCAGTGGCGCCCGACGGAAAAGTTTGGGACGCCGGCCGGCGTATCGGCCGACAGGGTGCGGAGTTGCTCGTGATCAGGAAGCGACTGGAAACGCTTCGAAACCTTGGCTTTTCCTGGCTCAGGGTAGCGGCGATAGCCTCGCTTGCGACTTTCGCGGCTGGTGAAGCGCTCGCGGTGACGAGTGCCGCGATCGTGGTCGACGCCAAGACCGGCAAGGTCCTTTATTCGAGCAACGCCGACACCAAGGCCTATCCCGCCTCGCTGACCAAGATGATGACCCTCTACCTCACCTTCGAGGCACTTGAGGCGCGGCGCATCTCGCTCGACACGCGAATCAGGGTCTCCAGCCACGCCGCGGCCCAGCCGCCGTCCAAGCTCGGCCTCAAGGCCGGCCAGACGATCACGGTGAAGGACGCGATCCTTTCGCTGATCACGCGCTCCGCCAATGACATGGCTACCGCGCTCGCCGAGCATTTGGCCGGATCGGAGAGCGCATTCGCCGTCAAGATGACCGCCCGCGCCCGCTCGCTCGGCATGCGCAATACCACCTTCAAGAACGCGAATGGGCTTCCGAACACCGCGCAGGTCACAACGGCGCGGGACATGGCCCTGCTTGGCCGCGCTCTCCAGGACCGCTTCCCGACCTATTTCCGCTATTTCAAGACCACGAGCTTCACCTACAACGGCGCCAAGATCGGCAATCACAATCGGCTGCTCGGCAAGGTGGAGGGCGTCGACGGTATCAAGACCGGCTACACCCGCGCCTCCGGCTTCAATCTGGTGACCTCGGTGAACCGGGGCGACCGCCGCCTCGTTGCCGTTGTCCTCGGCGGCTCAAGCGGCTCCTCGCGTGACGCCCGGATGCAGAAGCTGATCGAGGAATACATCAGGAAGGCGTCGCGCGGGCCCCGCACCGCGCCGCTGGTTCTCCCCACCGGCGTGAGCGAACCGATCGACCCGCCCGAACTGATTGCCGAACTTCCCGCGCCGCGTCTTCGACCCGACTCGATTGTGACCGCATACGCGGCCGAGGCTACCGGTTCGGTCGCCGCTGCCGCCGCCGTCACCGATATCGCCACGCTTGTCCCCGAAGAGTTCCGTGCCCAAGGCGACATCGCTGAAGACCAGGACGCCGCGACGGCCGAAGTATCGCCGCCTCCGCCGGCTCCGATCGCTGACGTCCCGGCGAACGCCGCCGAGCGCCTCGCGGCGGTTCCGACCATGGACGGTTGGAAAATCCAGCTGGCGGCCGCTCCCACGCAGGCGGCAGCGCTTGCCATCCTCGACAAGGCGCGAAACGCGGGTTCGCAGATCATTGCCGACGCCGCGCCCTATACCGAGCCGGTGGAAAAGGGCTCGGAGACTTTGTATCGGGCCCGCTTCGTCGGCTTCGCCGGCAAGGAAGAGGCCCAGGCCGCCTGCGCCTATCTCGTGAAAAGAAAATTCGCCTGCTACGCCATCGCGGAGTAACCCCGCGACGGTATGAACTGCCCTTGGGGTCCGTTTCCTGTAACGCGTAGTGGACTCTACCGATGTCGTCTGCCGAGCAGTCTGTCCTTCGCTTCGTTGATTTTCGCCGCGAGGAACGTCGATCCGCCCTGATCGGGGTGGAGACGCTTCATCAGGTTCCTGTGCGCGGCCCGGATTTCCGCCTCACTGGCGCCGGGCGCAAGGCCAAGGATCTGATAGGCCTCCTCGTCTGTCATGGGGCCCGCATCCGCCGGGCGTCTCGTCCCCGTTGCCGCATCACCCTCGAGGTCTTCACGCCAGCCGGGAAGCCGGCGGTCGAGATACGCTTCGAGTAGCGCCAGGCTCTCCGGGTCGATGGCGACTTCGCGGTAGAGCTTCCGCAGCGCCTCTACGTCGAGATCGTCGAGATTCTTCCCGGCATAGGCCCCGCCGAGCACGGTCCCCGTCAGCTTGCCGCTGTCGTGGTCCAGTTGCATGTCAAGGAAAGCCGAACGCACCTGGGACACCGACCCGGGGCTTTTCCGTCCCCCGCCGAGGTCGATCGGCCCGATCCGGCCAAGCGTCAGCGCCGACACGCCGCCTGCGATCAACGGCACGCCAAATTCCCAGCGCCGCGCCAGAATGAGAACGCCGCCGAAGGCGATCATCGCCGAGCCGACGATGTAGCGAATATATCGGACAAGAGAGCGCGGATCGGCCGCGATGAACGCGCGCCCGAGCAGGACCAGGACGACAAGGACCACAACGCCGGCGAAGAGATAGGCCATCAGCGGGAACGCATTTGCGCCAGGAGCAGCCGGTCCGAGGCACCCCCACGTTTCTCCAGCGCCCTCAGCCCGCCCGCGGCGTAGACGGCCGCCGCCCGCAGGAGCTGGGCCAACTGCCCGGCGGCATTGGTATCGAAACGGGCATAGGCCCCGCCCGTGAGCCGGGCGAGTTCGCGGAACGCAGCCTCGACCTTGGCGTCGCGGCCCTCCTGGAAGACGAACATGCGAACCCCGAGGAGCCCGAGTTCGCCTGCCTTGGCAGCCAGGGGATCGATCGGCTCCTCCAGCGCATCGCCAACGAAGACCATGGCGGCGACCTTGCGTTCGCGTGCCTCGCGCCGCGCGTGGCTCAATACCTTGCCGATCTGGGTCTGGCCGCCGCGCACGTCGATGCCGGTCATCAGGTCGCGGAGGGCCCTGGTGTCGCTCACCCAGCGGCTCGCGCGGCATTCGCCATAACCACGATAGTAGACGAGCTGGATCTCGAGCCCCCCTACCTTGCCCGCTTCCTCGAACATCTCCGCCTGAAGCCGGCACGCCGTGTCCCAGGTCGGCTGCCGGCTCATCGTCGCGTCGAGCGCAAAGATCAGCCTCCCGCGACCCTCGCCTGGAGCGCCGAGAACCCTCGCCTGCTTGAGAAACGCATCGATCTCCGCCGCCGGGGAAGCCTTCGCAGGCTCCCCGGTGCCCCCGCTCTTGACCGGCGGCTTTCTGTCCTCTGCCATTGCCTGCTTCGATTTGCGGTGCCGGCAAGTCCGGCATCGACCTCACTTGGAAATGTGGCACTCCAGGCCGAAGAAGCAACCGTGTGGTTTCTTGAGCCGCTCCGCCGGGGTCCCGACATGCCGCAGCCTACAGCAATCTCATGCGGCGATCGGCGGAAATGGCGGACCGCTTCGGCCTTTGCTAGCTCTAGGGTATCGGACATGAGGGACCCGGAGAAGATGGACAGCGGGGGAGGAACTGGCGCCACCGATGTAGTGCGCCGCGTCGCCGGCATGCAGCGCCTCTCGGCGGCATGGCGCGCCGCGGGCGACCGGATCGCCCTCGTCCCGACGATGGGCGCGCTGCACGAAGGACACCTGGCGCTCGTGCAACGGGCGCGGGAGTTGGCCGCCCGCGTTATCGTCTCGATCTTCGTCAACCCGACCCAGTTCGCCCCGACGGAGGACTTCGCCGCTTATCCGCGCAATGAGGCCGCCGACCTCGCCAAGCTCGGCCCTCTCGGCGTGAATGCGGTCTTTGCCCCCGCCGCCGGGGAAATGTACCCTACAGGGTTCGCCACGCGGATCACCGTCGAAGGGCCCGCCCGCGGCCTCGAAAGCGATTTCCGGCCGCATTTTTTCGGCGGAGTCGCCACGGTCGTCGCCAAGCTCTTCGTCGCTTGCGCTCCCGACGTCGCGATATTCGGCGAGAAGGATTACCAGCAGCTCCTCGTCGTCCGGCGCATGGCGGCCGATCTCGGCCTGCCGGTAACGGTCATCGGTCACCCGACGGTTCGCGCCGAGGACGGGCTCGCCCTCTCCTCCCGCAACGCCTATCTTTCGCCGGCGGAACGCGCGACCGCCCCGCGGCTCAATGCGGCCCTGCGGGCCGCCGCAGCGGCCATCCGCGCCGGTACGCCTGCCGACGTCGCGCTCGCTGCCGCCCTGAATGAGCTCGAGGCGGTGGGCTTCGCCGTCGATTATGTCGCTCTTCGCAACGCCGAAACCCTTGCCGAGGTGACCGCCATCGGCAGCGAGCCGCTCCGCCTTCTCGCAGCCGCACGGCTCGGCAAGACCCGCCTCATCGACAACATCCCGGTATGACGGTGGTTGCCTAGATCAGCCCCAGAGAAGCGAGCTCGGCGCGGAGCGCCGGGGGAAGGTCGTTGCGCCGGCCCGACCTGAGGTCCGGCGGCGCATCCTTGGCATCGTAGTAGCGCCAACCCTGAAACGCCCGCTTCGGCTGCCACTCCGTCGGCACCAGCGTCTGGTCGAGGATGAGCCGGCAACGCTGGATGCCTTCGCCGTCGGTGAACACGCGGATGTCGAGGAGACGCTGCCGCACCTGGACGTTGCCCTTGATCACCCAGTAGAGCGAGCCGCCATCGAGCAGCTCGGCCTTCCGCTTCGGTACCATTCGGGTGACATGGGCGTGTTCGGGTTTGCGGCCGGCGCGGCGAGCCTCCCGGCGCTTGTGGTCGATCCACTCGGCGAGGTCCTCGATCGAGTCGCATCCGACGCAGAGCTTGATGAGATGAAGGGTCATGGCTCGCGAAGGTCGTTGGTGGCACGGCCCGGGTCAAATCCCGCCTCGGGCTTTTCCACAGCCGACGCGTTGGCGGTTTCGGCGCGCGGCCCCGAATAGGCCGCCTTCAGGCCGTCGAGCATTTCGCGGCCCCCGCCGGGGCGGCGGAGAATGCCCCGGATTGCCACGGTCTTCGGCGTCAAGGCGCCGTCCGGCCGGATCTGGAAGCCGACCCCGTTCCGGCCCAGTGCATAGGCATAGAGGTAAGTGAAGGCGCTGCCGACGAAGATGCCGCCCACCACGTCGCTCGGGAAATGCGCCCGTACGCCGACCCGGCTCACCGCGATGATCGTGGCGAAGGCCCCGAGGAGTGCGATCAGGACCACCCGACCCCGAAAGATCAGAGCGAGAGCGACGAGCGCTGCGGATACCGTGGTGGCGTGCCCCGAGGGAAAGCTGACATGGGCATAGTCGAAAGAGATCGGGCTCAGGGTAAGCACCCCGTCCTGCTTGAACAGGATCGGGCGCGACCTTCCCACCGTCCACTTGACGATGTTGGTCAGGATGCCGGCAAAGGCGATTGAAAAGAAGAAGAAGCCCACCAGGTGTCCGACTTCGACCCATGCCGCGGCCACCCGGCGGCTCGTCCGGTCCCAGTCGGCAAAGAGGAGGGCGATGCAGAAGATGCCGGTCGGGATCAGGAGCCAGTGCGATTTCCCGAACTGGGTTGCCACTTCGAAGAAGTTTCGCTCGAATCGCGGCAGTTCCTTCCACCACGCGACCGAGTGCTGGTCGATGGTGAAGAGGAACAGGACGATCAGCCCCGCCGCGAGGGCCCCACCGGCGATGACGATCTGCCCGCGCGAATATGTCGGTGACGGTCCCTTCGGCACCCGTGTCCGACGCAGTCGCTTCCGGAAATTCCGGAGATTGCGGGTGATGGGCCTGGCCCGCTCGCTCGACGACTCGGACAACTCATTCCTCCGCATCGTCGCCGCCCCTTGCGCCCGAGCCCGCTGTGGGCGAAACCCGTCGCCTCCGCTACCGCGCCGTCTCTCCGGAGAGACCCTGTGGCTTGGTGACCCCGGCAGGACTCGAACCTGCGACCAACAGCTTAGAAGGCTGCTGCTCTATCCAGCTGAGCTACGGGGCCGTCAGTGTGTCCAGGGCTGCGGCCGGTTGAAACGGAAGTTGTCCGAATAGGACAGCTTCTTCGGCGCGCGATCATGCTCCTCGAACAGCCGGTAGGGAATGCCGTTCCGCTCGGCATAGGCCACCGCCTCCGCGCTGGTCGGAAACTCGAGCCTGATCTGACGTCTCATGTCGGACGACGAGGTATAGCCCATCAGCGGGTCGATCTTGAGCGGCACCTCCGGTTCGTACTCAAGCACCCAGAGGTCCGTGTGACCGCGCCCGGACTGCATTGCGGTCTTTGCCGGCCTGAAGATTCGCGCGAGCATCCTTCCCTATTCCCTTGAAATGACTCCTGGCCGAACCGGCTTGGCCGGTTTGCCAGCCGCCCCCCGGGGGCGAGTGCCTGGCTTGCCGCGCCGAAGCCCGAAGGGCGGAGGCTGGTCGGGGCAGCAGGATTCGAACCTGCGACCCCCTGCTCCCAAAGCAGGTGCTCTACCAGGCTGAGCTACGCCCCGACACCGAGAGAACGCCCGGTATCTGGCCGTTTGGTTCGCCCACGTCAAGCGCTGCCTTAGTTCCACGGGGCCGAGCCCTTGGAAACCGGACGGAGTCTGAACGCGACCGCGGACGATCGCTGGCGGTCAAACAGGCCCCACGGCGACAACGCCCGGCCGTCGCCGTCGCCTCGTCAAGCCGGCGCTTTTCTTACGATCTCGTGGAGGACTGAAACAGCGAACTCGTGACGGCAGAGGAGCCGGGCATCAGCCTACGCGAGGCTCCGGAGGGAATCCGAAGATTCACGGCTCCCTCGGGTCAAGGATGTGGCCTATTGCGTGCTGACAGCGGTTTCCGGCGAGATTGCGGTCGTCTGACTCATCGACGCATCCCAGGCTACCGATCGGTCCCGGCCTGTCGTCTTCGCGACGTAGAGCGCCTTGTCGGCGCGATCGATCGACTCCTCGACCGACGCTTCGGGGTCGAGCAGGGTCAGGCCGAACGAGACGGTGACGTGGAACGTTGGCCTGCCATCGGCTTCATGCGCCAACGAGCCGAGTTCCCGGCGGAGACGGTCGACGATGTTGCGGCCGGCCTCAAGATCGGTTTCCGGCAGGCAGATCAGGAACTCTTCGCCGCCATAGCGGAAAAGCTTATCGTACGGGCGCATGTGCCTCATGATGTACTGGGCGGTGTCGACCAGTACCCGGTCGCCGACGACATGGCCGTAGGTATCGTTCACGAGCTTGAAATGATCGAGGTCCATCATCGCGATGACGCATGCCTGAACGCTACGGTGTACCAGCTCCCGCTGCTCCCGGAGGCTCGTCAGCATGCCGATGCGGCTCGGCGTGCCCGTCAGCGGATCGAGGTTGCTTAGCGCCCCCTGAAGTTCGCGCTGGAGGGTCGCGATCTCGAGACGCATGCGCTTCATCGCGGTGACGAACCGCTCATAGTCTTCGGTAGGGATCGGCACACCGTCCATCGACGAGCGCAACATGTTCGCCGCGTACTGATGCATCCGTTGGTGCTCGATCCCGATTTCCGCGAAACCGGGATGACGTTCGAGGCCCGCGATCCCGGACTTGTAGTACCACTGTGCGAACCGGCAGAGTCGGTGGGCGTTCGGACTGATGTCCCTCTCATCCGGCGTCAGGCGGCAGATCAATGTCCCGGCAAGCATTTCGGACCACTGTTCGTGATTGTAGAGCGCTTGCTGCAACTCCCTGGTAGCGAACTGCAATTGTTCGTCCGTCAGATTGGGAATCGCCATATCGCTCTCTCGCCGATGATCCCGAACCGAGCTCATCTCTACGTTGCCAATCGCGGGATGTATTGATCTGCAGCAAAACGCCGTCGCCGTTCACAAGGGCGTTGTGCGGGCCTTCGACGAGATCGCTCCGACCGGCTGTTGTCGTCCTGAGTCCGCCGGGGAGCGATGCCCCGAAAGTTCCCTACCCCTCCTTCCCGCCCTTCGCCGTTTCGGCCGCAAAGTCGACGCCGTTGGCCCGGCCGATATGCTCCGGCAGGTGCGGGACATAGTCCTGCGGCCCGCCCTTGCCCGCCGCGACCGCGCCTGCGAACGCGTTCTTCACGGCGTTGCCGACCGGATTCATCAGCCCAGCCGCGTCGGCCATCGATTCGAGATAGGTGAGGTCCTTGAACGCGTTGGCGATGGTGAAGCGGTGCGATTCACGATTGCCTTCGACCACGCTGCCCATGAAGGTTTGATAGAATCCGCAATCCATCCGGCCGCCGCGAATGACGCTGTCGAAACGCTGCGGCGAGATGCCGACCTTCGTCCCGAGCACCAGCGCCTCGGCGTAGATCGCGGCATAGCCGAGCGATACGAAGTTGTTGAGGAGCTTCATCTTGTGCCCGTCGCCGACCGCGCCGATATGCACCACCTTGCCGGCCCAGGTGTCGAGCACCGGGCGGATCCGCGCGAACACCGCGTCGCTCGCGCCGACCATGGTGTCGAGCTTGCCTTCCCACGCCTCCTTCGGCGTGCGCGACAGGGGCGCATCGGCATAGTCAACGCCGATCGCCGCCAGTTCGGCCGCCAGCGCCAGCGTCGAATTCGGGTCGGAGGTCGAGCAGTCGACCACCACCGAGCCCGGTTTCAGCCCCTCCCGGAGCCCCTCGCTGCCGCGCACGATCGCCTCGACCTCGCGCGAGCCCGTGACGCAGAGGAAGACGATCGAGGAGCGCTCGGCGACCTCCCGCGGCGTGGCGGATGCCACCGCGCCTCGGGCGACCAGGTCCTCGAGCGGTTTCCGGTTGCGGTGCGCGGTCACGGCAAGCGGATAGCCCTTCTCGATGATGTTCTTCGCCATGCCGTGCCCCATCATCCCCAGGCCGATGAAGCCCACGGTTTCCTTTGCTGGCGCCATTCTGTGCATCCTCCCCCATCTCTTCCGGCGTAACCGAGCCGCCGGCGCTGTTAACCGGCCTGCGGGGTCCAGGGAACGTCCTTGGTCCCGCCGTTGTCATGCCACGGACCGTCGCTATACTCCCCGCGGCGACCTGAGGAGTAATCGTTTTTGTCAGCCAAGTCCGTCGCGCGGCAGGCCGCCGCCAAGTCTCCACCCAAAGCCCCCGCCGCTACCGCCAAGACCCGTGGCGGCATGCGGTCCGCGCTGCTGATCGGTTTCGTCGGGCTGGTCGTCGTCGCGGCTGTCGTCGCCTTCCTGTTCTGGAGGGACGGCGGACCGCCCGCCCTTGCCACCGGCGACGAGCCCGGCGTGGTCGCCCGGGTCGAGTCGCTTTACAACGACATCTACGTCTACAAGCGGCCGAACGGGCATTACGTCCTCTCCTTCGGCGCCGAACGGCTCCGCTACACCGAGTCGGTGGTCAATCCCAATGACGAGCTGGATCTTCCCGTCTACTACACCCAGTCGATGACCGCCGGTCTCGCCTATGCGCCGGCCCTTGAGGACGCTGCGATCATTGGCCTCGGCGGCGGGCGCACCGCCTGGTACCATCACAAGAGCGTGCCGGAACTGCACATGACCGCGGTCGAACTCGATCCCGCGGTCGCCCAGATCGCCGACGAGTTCTTTTCGGTGCGGCCCGAGGAGAATTTCGACGTCGAGATTCTTGACGGGCGCATGTGGCTGGTGCGGAACGACCGCGACTTCGACCTCATCCTGGTTGATGCCTATCGCGGACCCTTCGTGCCCTTCCACCTCCTCACCACGGAGTTCTACGAGCTCGTATCGGAGCGTCTGAAGCCCGGCGGCGTCGTCGTGCAGAACGTCGAACCCTCGACCATGTTGTTCGACAGCGCGGTCGCCACCATCGGCGCGGCTTTTGACAATCTCGTGTTCTTTGAGGGCCAGGGAAACATCGTCATCCTCGCCTATGACGGTCCGCCGAAAGACGAAACGGAGATCGCGCGCATCGCATCCGAGCGCCAGGCCAGATATGGCTTCCGCTATCCGCTTCCCGA
>DASSPO010000283.1:0-6910 GCA_035699585.1 Bauldia sp. | reverse complement strand
CATTTTCGATGCACAACCTGGTGAGTCGCTCGCCGTCAGTGATCGCGCCCGATTCTAACGCGACCCGCGGGTGGTCGATGGTCTCTGGCATTAGCATCGTCAGCACGTTGCCGACCGGGTTCGCGTCGTAGACGACGACATGCCACCCGTCTGTCAGCAGCCGCTTACAGACATACGCGCCAATGAAGCCCGCCCCGCCCGTCACGAGCACTGATCCGGTCATGGGCCAATCCCTCAAAACGTCCATAATGCTCGATTCTCTAGAATTGACAATCGGTCATTCAGAACGCACTCTCCCCCTAGCTCCGCACGGGCCGACGGCCAAACGGCCGTCCGGAAATGCCCGGTCAACGGGGCGACAAAGGGAGGTCTCAGATGAAACGAAAGAACGTAGTTGCAGCCGCGATGGCGGCAGGGTTCGCTACGTCGGTTTTCTTAGGATCAGGTGTCGCCACCCTGGCGGCCGATCCGCTTAACATCTGGTACGTCAATCCGCTGCCCAATACACCGGACTGGGGACGCTCAGGCCGCATCTTCCAGGAGGGCGCTGAAGCCAACGGCTACAAGGCCACCATGGTTGGTCCCAACAAGATCGACATCCCCGCAATGATCAGCCAGATCGAGCAGGCAATCACCGACGGCGCTGACGGCATCATCACCTGCCCTCTCGATCCAGCCGCATTCAAGGGCGTGATCGACGATGCAAAGTCGAAAGGCATCGTCGTCGCGTCGATCGGCTGTGTCGATCCGAACGCGACCTTCTCGGTCGGTACCGGGAACGAGCAGTATGGGCGCGTCTCGGCCGATCTCATCGCCGAACAGACCGGCGGCACCGCCCAGGTCGGCATACTCGGCACCGATCAGACCACGCCCAACCAGGTCGCGCAGGTTGAGGGCTTCCGCGCCCAGGTTAAGGAGAAGTACCCCAACATTAAGGAACTGACTTGGGAATCCGATAACAGTGACGCCGGGGTTGCCGCCCAGAAGATCGGGGCGATGGTCGGTGCATATCCCGACATGAACTACCTCTGGATCATCGAGGGCGCGGCGCCCGGCGCGGTTCCGGCGGCGCTCGGCGAAGCCGGCAAGCAGCCGGGCGAAATCAAAGTGCTCGCGGTCGACGCACAGGACTCGACCCTCAAGGCGATCGAGGACGGTTGGATCACCACGACTCTGAACCAGTGCTGGTTCGATACCTCGGTTAACATCGCCAAGCTGATTATCGAGATCAAGACCAAGGGGAAGACGCCGGAAAGCTTCTATGCGGTTGACGTCGATCCCGTCAGCAAGGCCAACCTGCCCTACAAGGGTTGCTCGACTGAGACAGCCAACAAGCCCTTCGGCTACTAGGTCGGAGGTCCAGGCTAACAACGCCGGGCGTCGGCGTTAGGATGCGTGGGGAGCGACATGCGCCCCGCCGGCGCCCGCCCAACTCTACGGGAGGAAGGCGTGACGACGCTCGCGTCTAGGGGCCAGCTTTCAAGGATGTCGCTGCCTGACGCCATACGCGCTAGGCTGCGCGAGCAGATCCTGTCGGGCGAGTTGGCGATGGGCCAGCGCCTGACCGAGCAAGGCGTGGCCGAGGCGATGGGGACCTCGGCTGGACCGGTACGCGAGGCCTTCGCCAGCCTCTGCTACGAGGGACTGCTTATCTCCCTGCCCCACCGGGGAACCTTCGTTTCCTCGGTCTCGAAGGAGGAGGCCCGCGGGGCCTACGAGGTGCGACACCGGCTCGAACCCTACGCCTTCGAGCTCGCCCGCACACGGCTCACGAGCGACGCCAATACCGAGCTCGATCGGCTGGTCGTCGGCCTTCGCGAGGCCGCCTCTCGCGGCGACTATGCCACGATGATTGGCCTAGACATGCGCTTCCACGGCATCTTCTACGCCCACTCGGGCAACCCAATCCTGGTCGCAGTCTGGCCGCTCCTTGAAGGCACGATCCGCAAATTCGTGGCCGTTGCCGGGCCGCAATATAGCCGGGACCTGGATGCACTCGCCCGCATGCACGAGGACCTGCTCGACAAGGTTCGCAAGGGCGACATGGACGCCGTTTCCGCTGAGTTATCACGCCACGGGCAGGACATCTGGCGGCACCTGCCGGCACAACCCGAATCCACCTGAGACCAGACGCACCAACGCTAACCCCCTTCAGAGAAGAACGATTGTATGAGCGCGGGCCCCGTCGCCGACAAGTTCGAGAAAGCCGCTGGGCGCAAGGTCGAGCGAGTCGATACGTTCGTCGTCGACGCGGGATGGCGGAACTTTCTGATTGTGAAGGTTACCACGGACGACGGCATCGTCGGCTGGGGCGACGGCACGCTTGGCTGGAAGGAGTTCGCTGTCGAAGCGATGGTGAAGGAGTTCGGCGAGCGTTACCTTGTCGGTAAGGATCCGTTCCGGATCGAGGACCTCTGGTTCCGCCTTTACCAGGTCGAGCATAACACTGGTCCGGTGATGTATTCGGCCATGGCCGGACTCGAGACCGCACTCTGGGACATCGTCGGCAAGGCCTGCGGCCAGCCGGTGGTGAACCTCGTCGGCGGTGCGGTACGCGACCGCGTGCGCGCCTATGCTAACGGCTGGTACGGCCGCATTGCCGACCACAGTCGGCTGCGCGAGGCAGTGCAGAAGGTGATAGCCCTCGGCTACACCGCACTCAAATTCGACCCCTTCGGCGCCGGCGGGCGCGAGATGAGCCGTACCGACCTCCGCGCCGCGTGCCGGGCGGTCGAGACGGTGCGCGATGAGGCCGGGGCTGACATCGACATCCTCATCGAGTGCCACGGACGCTTCTCCGTAGGCACCGCGATCGAGGCGATCAAGGCGATGCAGCCTTACGAGCCGCTGTTCTGCGAGGAGCCGATCCCGGCACATAACGCCGAATCCCAGGCTTGGGTGACTCGGGCGGCTTCGGCGATGGGAGCGCGGGTCGCCACCGGTGAACACACCTATTCCCGCTTTGGGTTCCAGGAGCTGCTTGCGCGGCAGTCTGCACACGTCATCCAGCCCGACCTCGTCTACTCGGGCGGCTTCATGGAGACCAAGAAAATCGCCGCGATGGCTGAGGCGCACTATGTCAGCGTCGCGCCACACAACTGCGATGGCCCGGGGCGACTGATGGCGAGCATCCATCTCTGCGCCAATATCCCCAACTTCCTCATCCTCGAATCCTTTGCCGATTTCGATGTCCCGTGGCGGCAGGCGCTGGTGAAGTCAGGTGGTCCGGTATTCGACAGAGGATACTTCCTCATCCCCACCGGGCATGGCTGGGGTTACGAGATCGACGAGGACGTAGCGCAGGCCCATCCCGGTTCGACCAAGGCTCGCCTCAACATGTTCGAGGGCGAGTGGGAGCGCCTGATGTGCCGCTGAGGGACGGGAAGACAATGGCCGACGACGCGATGCCGGTACTGGAGCTTCGTCACGTGTCGAAGGCCTTCGGCCATGTCGTCGCCCTCAACGACGTCTCGCTTAAGGCCCATGCCGGCTCCGTGCTGGTCATCGTCGGCGACAACGGCGCCGGTAAGTCGACGATGATCAAGGTGCTGGCCGGGGTCTATCCGGTCGACCGCGGCGAGATGCTGATCGACGGCCGAATGGTCAACCTGACCAGCCCCGCCAGAGCGCGGGAGCACGGCATCGCTGTCGTCTTCCAGAATCTCGCGTTGGTGGAGTGCCTCGACGTCGCCGCTAACATGTATCTCGGCCGGCCAATCCGGCGGCTAGGGTTCTTCTCCGACCGCCGGGCGATGGTCGAGGGTGCCGCCGACACGCTCCGCGCGCTCAAGGTCCGAATTCCTTCGGTGCGCCTGCCGGTCGGCGTCCTGTCCGGCGGGCAGCGGCAGGGCGTCGCCATTGCCCGCGCCGTCCAGCAGGACGCGCGCATCGTTCTCCTCGACGAGCCGACCGCGGCGCTCGGCTACCGCGAGACTCAGCAGGTGATCGCTATCATCCGCGAGTTGCGTGACGCGGGGAAGGCGGTCGTGCTCATCAGTCACGACCTTGAGGTAGTTTTCGACGTTGCCGACGCGATCCAAGTGATGCGGCTTGGCCGGGTGCAGGGTCTTCGCCGACGGGAGGCCGCCGACCGTCGCGAGATCGTAGGGCTGATCACCGGAGCGATCGAGGCCGATCGCGAGGCCGGCCGGATCGAGGAGCTGGCGCGATGAGCGCGAGCGGTCCCGACCTGGTCGAGAGCGACGTCGAGCGCTCGGCGACGGGCGCCGGTCCGTGGCTCAGGCGGCTGGTCCTCAGCCCGCAGTTCGCCCTCGTTGTGGTGATGATCCTCTTCGTCGCCTTCGGAGCGACGCAGTCGGACCAGTTCCTCAAGGTCGGCACCTGGATCAATATCCTGCGGAACGCCGTCTTCATCGCAATCGTGGCGTCGTTCACCACCTTCGTCTTTGTCAGCGGCGGCCTGGATCTTTCGGTCGGCAGCCTGTTCGCGGTCGGCGCGATGGCGAGCGCGGGATTGCTCTATGCAGGTTGGCCTGTCCTTCCCGCGGTTCTGGTCGGCAGCGGCGTCGGCGCGCTCGCCGGGTGCGTCAACGGCGTTCTCATCAACTACTACGGCATCCCGCCCTTCATAACTACGCTCGGCATGCTCTACGCGGCGCGCTCGCTGGTCGTCTATTTCACCGGCGGACAGCCGATCGCCCCGCTTCCCGACTCCTTCTCGGCAATCGCCCGCGCCCAGTTTCTCGGCTTGCCGCTGCTTCTCTATTATGCGGCCGCGGTAGTGATCCTCGCTCAGCTGCTTCTCCAGACCACCGTGTTCGGAGATGCGGTGCGGGCGATCGGCGGCAACCGTGAGGCCGCAAGCAACGCCGGCATCAACGTCCGTGCCGTGTCGACCGTGGTCTACACGTTGTCGGGCCTGTCGGCGGCCTTCGCCGGTGTCCTGATGTCGGCGAGGCTCGGCTCAGGCCAGCCGAGCATTGGTGTCGCCTTTGAGCTCCAGGTGATCTCCGCTGTGATCATCGGCGGGACCAGCTTGTTCGGCGGTATCGGCTCGGTGGTGGGGAGTCTGCTTGGATCGCTTATCCTCAGCATCCTTACCACCGGCCTAATCCTGCTCCGCATCGACCCGGTGCTCCAGGACTTCGTCATCGGCGTCATCATCGTCGTGGCAGTGGGCGTCGACCAGCTGCGACGCCGACGCATGTTCCGCTCGGTAGGGTTACGCTGATGCAGGCGGGCGGACGACTTGCCGGACGGGTTGTCATCGTCACCGGCGCCTCGCGCGGCATCGGCCGGGCGATCGCCGTGCGCCTCTCCGCCGAGGGAGCGCGCCTCGTCGTCTCCGCCGACCCGGGAGAGGCGACCCCGCTCAGGCAACTCGCCCTGGAGCTACCGGACGCGACCGCGCTCGCCGTCGATCTCGCCGATCGCGACGCAGGTCGGCGACTGGTCGATCATTGCCTCAAGACCTGCGGTGATCTCCACGGTGTCGTCAACAATGCCGCGCGTCACTATCCAGGCGCGGTCGCCGACATCGGGATTGATGACTGGGACCTTGCGCTGAGGGTCAACTTGACCGCGGCGATGCTGCTGGCTCAGGCGGCGATCCCGCATCTGCGTACCGCAGGCCGCGGCGCGATCGTCAACATATCGTCGCAGCGCGCCTTCGCCTCGGGTCCTGGTGAGGCAGCCTACGAGAGCGCCAAAGGCGCGCTTCTCACCCTCACCCGCTCGATGGCGGTGGACTATGGTCCCTTGGGAATCAGGGCCAACTGCGTTTCGCCCGGGCTGATCCTTTCCGAGCGGGCGCGCGAGTGGCTGGACGCCGCCCCGCGTCGTCGGGAGGCGATGGCTGCCGCGACACCGCTCCGCCGGCCCGGCTCGCCGGAGGAAGTTGCGGCAGTGGTCGCCTTCCTCCTCAGCGACGATGCGTCCTATGTCAACGGCGCGGTGATCGCCGTCGACGGCGGCGCGCTCGCGGGACTGCCGGAGAACGCGGCCCTGGCACTGACAAGATCGCAATGACCGCAGCTCGGATCCTCGGCGTGCTTCATCCGGTTGTCGTGACGCGCGACATGGAGAAGGCACTCGCCTTCTATCGCGATCTCCTGGGCTTTCACCTGCGTGACGAGGTGACGCACGATCCGGAGATTCTCGCCCGGCTCGGTGGGCCGAGGCACGCCGTGGCGACCGCGACTGTCCTCGTCGCGCCGGACGGCTCGGAAATCGAGATCGCCTGCTTCACGCGTCCGGCAGGTCGCGACCGGTGCGACGCGGAGTGGCCGGACGCCGGCATCCGGTCGCTGACCTTCAAAGTCGACAATATCGCAGGCATGGTCAGGCGCCTCGCCGCCGCGGGATACGCCACGGCGGGAGAGGTCCTGTCACTCAATTGGGAGGGAAAGGCAGTGAGCGTCGCCTACGTCAATGGCCCGGACGGCGTCGTTCTGACGCTGCTCGAGCATGGACCACGCACATGAGCGCACGCTACAAGCGTACCGTGCTCGCCACTTGTTGCCTTCCCTGGCGGGAGGACCTTGTATTGGACGAGAGTCTCTTCCGCCGAAGCATCCGCAATCTTGTCGGGAGGGGACTCTCTGATCTCTATGTCTTCGGGACCGCCGGCGAGGGTCACGCCGTCAGCGACGCGGACTATCGGCGGGTGGTGGAGATCTTCGTCGACGAGATGAAGAGCGCGGGTGGTACGCCGATGGTCGGCGTGATCGCGCTGTCGCTCCACACAGTTCTCGACCGCATTGCCTTCGCCGCATCGAAGGGGGTCAGGATCTTTCAGATCAGCATCCCGGCTTGGGGACCGCTCAACGACGGGGAGCTGCGGAGCTACTTCACTCAGGTCTGTGGGAGCTTTCCGGAGCTCCAATTCCTGCATTACAACCTGATGCGTACTGGCCGTTTGGTGCGACCGCACGAATACGCCGAACTTGCC
>DASSPO010000282.1:0-3636 GCA_035699585.1 Bauldia sp. | reverse complement strand
TCGCTCGTCCCAAGGCAGCGTCTCGACTTCGGGCTTGTACACTACTCCGTCTCCCCGCCATCATAGGAAATCGCTTCCTCGGCATGGGAGGCCATCAGGAAGCCGATCGGCCGGCCCTGTTCCTCGGCGAGATGCGCCAGCAGCCCCCCGGTTCGCGCCAAGAGGGGAATAGCCTTGATCATCGTCGCCGGAAAGTCGAGGTCGAGGAGGACGGCGGCGATCGGCATGGACACATTCATCGTGAGGGACTTGCCCCAGACGGTGTCGACCGCCGGCTTGAAGCGGCGGGCGAGGTCGACATGACGGCCTGAAACGCCCTCGGAGTCCGCAAGCGCCAGGATGCGCTCGGCGCGCGGGTCGACCGGTCGGTGGACTGGATGTCCGAACCCGGGCATCTTGCCGCCTCTGCGGTGCACTTCGGACGCCATCGCCTTGGCGACGGCGTCGGGGGCCTCGCCGGCCGCGACGCGGCGCGCAGCCTCGACGAGCACGTCGCCACAGAGCTGGGCCGTGCCGAGGATCACGGTGCCGCAGCCGAGAATGCCCGCCGCCAAGGCGCCCTGGATCGACTGCGGATCTGCATCGTAGGTCATGCGGGCGGCGATCGCCGACGGCGTGAGACCGTGCTCGGCGATTGCGACGAGGAGCAGATCGAGGAAGAAACGCTGCTTCCCGGTCGGTTCCTTCCCGGTCATGAGGAAGAAGAAGAACTCGGTGAAGGTCTGTCGCCCCATGAGGTCGCGGGCGAGGTCACGGCCACGTATCAGGATGCGCTCCGCCTCGGCGGTGCACAGCGCCGAGCTAGCTTCGCCGGGCTTGCCGATCAGCACGTCTTGTTCTCCCTGTGCCGGAACCATGCCGCGGCCCGAACCGTTGTCGAGGATCGACGAGCGGGGACGGGGGTCAGCTCAAAGAGGTTCGACATGTTTACCATTCTCTCGACATCAGCCTTAGCCGCCTCTGCCGTCGCCCTTGCGCTGATCGTTTCGCCGGCCTCCGCCGAGACGGTCACCTATACCGCCGAACTCAGCGGAAAGAGCGAAGTCCCGCCAAACGACAGCCAAGGTACCGGGTCGGTCGAGGCCACCTATGACACCGAGAGCAAGATGCTCAACTGGACCATCACCTACTCGAATCTCACCGGCGAGGCGACGGCAGCCCATTTCCACGGCCCCGCCGCGGCCGGCGCCAATGCCGGGCCAGTGGTACCGATCGAAGGCAGCGTTGCGAGCCCGATCAAAGGCAGCGCGACCCTCACCGATGCCCAGGCGGCCGATCTCGGCGCGGGGATGTGGTACTTCAACATCCACACCGCACAGTACCCCGACGGGGAACTCCGCGGACAGCTCGCGAAGCAATAGCCCTCGGCCAGGTGCGCTCATCGTCACGCGCCCCCACGGCCCCAAGGTCCGTCCTCGATGGCCCCCGGGGCCGCGGGGACGGCGGACGCGACGCCGTCATTGTCTGAGCGAACAGCTTCTGCGTTGGCGCTTTGCGGGTTGACCGGAAGATCGAGGCCACCGGCATAACGCACGAGCGCGGCAATGCGCGACTCGATCGGCGGGTGGGTGGCAAACCATGACACGATGCCGGCACCCTCGGGGTAGTCGATAAACATCGCCCGTACCTGAGCCGGCGCTGCGATCTCGGAATGGCCCGCGATCTTGCGGAGGGCACCGATCATCGCATCGGGATTCCGGGTGAGCTCGACTGAGCCGGCGTCGGCAAGATACTCGCGCTTGCGCGACAGTGCGAAGCGGAGCGCGATGCCCAGAAAGCGGGCGAGGATGAATATGCCGATGGCGACGAGGATCAGGATGATCATCGCACCGCCGCCCTTGCCGCGGCCCGATCCGCGGGTCGAGCGTGAGGCCACGTTCAACAGGGCGCGGGGGCTTCGAACGATGAGCTCGCCGACAAGGGAGATCACGCCGACGAAGACCGCGGAGATGACCAGGAGCTGAACGTCGCGGTTGCGAATGTGGGTCAGCTCATGGGCGAGCACCGCCTCGAGCTCGGCGTCTTCGAGGGCATCCATGAGACCGCGGGTGACCGTGATCGAGTACTGCTTCTCACGGATGCCGCTCGCAAAGGCGTTCCGTTGCGGCGTCTCGATCACCCGGAGCGTCGGCATGGTAATGCCGCGGCTGATGCAGAGGTTCTCGAGGAGGTTCCACAGCCGCGGTTCAGCCTTCCGGTCGACCGGCCGCGCGCCCGTGATCGCGTCGATGATGCTCTGGTTGGCGAACCAGGCAATGATCCACCAGACCAGGGCAACGACAAGGACGACCGGAACGACGCTCGGCATCAGGCCGACGGCGTCGCGGAAGCCCTCCTCGACCGAGTAGGCGTCGAAAGCGGCGATGAACAGCGCCACCGCATAGGCGATGAGGAGCAGAAGAACCGGGAAGCCGATGAGCAGCAGGACCGACTTCAGCCGGTTGTTCCAAATGTGCGTCCTTAGACCGTAGCTGCGCATGATTGGTCGGCGTTCCGAGCGACCCGGTCGGTGAGCGGCGACGGCACGGCCGGGCCCCACAGTATATCGCTCGACGGCCGCCAGGCCGCTCCGTCGGCGATGGGTTCATGCATTCGCCGGAGCCTCGCCGTGTTGCCACCCGGGCCCGCGATCAGAACTTGACCTGCGGAGGGGTCGCGACCGCGGCCCGCTCCCCTTCGTCAAGCTCGAAGAACTCCCGGTGCTGGAAACCCATGTTGCGGGCGATGAGCACCGCCGGGAACTGTTCGATGGCGGTGTTGTATTCCTGGACGGCGTTGTTGAAGAAGCGCCGCGAGGCGGCGATCTTGTTCTCGAGGTCGGCGAGCTCGCTCTGAAGTTGGAGGAAGTTCTGGTTGGCCTTGAGGTCGGGATAGGCCTCGGCGAGGGCGAAGAGCTGGCGGAGTGCCCCGGTGAGCATGTTCTCGGCCTGGGCCTGAGCGGCGGGGCCCTGCGCGGCGACTGCGGCGTTCCGGGCGTTCACCACCATCTCGAAGGTCGACTTCTCGTGCGCGGCGTATCCTTTTACCGTTTCGACCAGGTTGGGCACGAGGTCGTGGCGCTGCTTGAGCTGGACCGAGATGTCCGACCAGGACTGGTTGACCGTCTGGCGGAGGGCGATGAGGCGGTTGTAGAGGAAGATAAGGTAGACGACGGCAAGGACGATGATGCCGAGAATGATCCAGCCGGTCGTTCCCATGTCCGTGGCTCCACCTTGGTTTCGACGCGCTACCTTATCAGCGGGCGCGGGCCGCGGCCACACAGCCGGGATTTCGAAGCGGGGATAACGCGGCGGCAGGCCGGATGCTCATCCGGTGATCGGTCATCGCTTGAGGCTGCCGGGCAACAGTTCCGGGCGGAACTCGAAGTGCATCGTGTCGTAGTGATACCACTTGCCGCCCCAGATGAAGCCGTGGCGCTCGAAGACTTCCGCGATCGCGAAGGGGATGCGGTTGCGGTAGGGGTAGAGGCCGTCCACCGGCTTCGACCAGAGCCAGTAGTCGGTGTACCTGGTGTTGATGTCGATGGCGGCTCCATAGGCGTGCATGCTTCGCCGCTCCGTGCCGGCGATCTTTCGGCAATTGTAGGTTCCTGATTCGGGCACGAGGTACCTGACCATTTCAGGTGGAAGCTTTCGA
>DASSPO010000281.1:0-3130 GCA_035699585.1 Bauldia sp. | reverse complement strand
CTCCGATATCGACGCCAAGTCGGGCGGCGGCGACGACGACTTCAACTACGTGGGCGCCGGCCCGTTCACCGGCAAGGGCCAGATCTCGTTCAAGAACGGGAAGCTCAAGTTCAACACCGACAACGACATTCAGGCCGAAGCCATCATGTTCGTGAACACGAACAAGCTCAAGGAAAGCGACTTCGACCTCTGACGCATCGCGTCCATCGGGACCAAGGGATGGCCGGCGCTTTCGCGCCGGCCTTTCCTTTTCGGCGGGGCGGAAATGCGGTCTCAGGCGGCTTTGCGCAGAACGTAGATCCGTTCGTGTCCGCCCTCGGGCAGGAAGCCGGTAAGCGTCCGTTCCAGTTTCAGACCCGCCTTTCTCGCCGACGCCGTTAGCTCGGAATCGGCGAACCACCAAAGGTTCAGTTCCTCGGTAGAGCGCGCGGTGCTGAGACCATCGGCGGAAAACAGTTCGTACTCGACGACCTGCGTGAGACGCTGTTCCTTTTCGAACAACTCGGATGCGCGCCAGGTCACTTCCAGCCGCGGCGTCGGGTCGTCGGGCTTGAGGCCGGCAGCAAGGCGTATCGTTTTCTGCCGCTCGGGCCGCCGCGCGGTCAGATGCTCGGGCGCGGGCGTGTGGATCACCGCCGTCGCTCCGTCGAGAAGATGCCTCGCCACCACCGACAGGCAGCGCGCCCTCTGCTGCGCCGTGCGGAGATGGTTGAAGGTGTAGTACGGCAGAAGCACGAGGTCGAAACGCATCGGCAGGTCGAGCTTCAGCATGTCCTGATGGAGGAAACCGATGCCGGCGGCGGGCGGAAGGGTCAGCGATCGCGATTTCGCCCGGGCGATCTTCAGCATCGGCTCGGACAGGTCGACGCCGAGGACGGAATGGCCACGCAAGGCGAGGGCAATGGCGACGCGACCGGTGCCGCAGCCGATTTCGAGCACCTGCCGGCCCGGCCCGCCGAGCAGCCCGGCATAGAAGTCGATGTCGCCCCTGATGCTCGAATCGATGCTCGTCACCGCATCGTAGAACCGGACGCTGAGCGCGCCTTCGGCGTAGTACGCGCCGGTCATGCCTCGGCCGACGGGTTGGGGCGTAGCGGTCCGCGACCTTCATGCGCGGGCGACGCGAACGCGGCGTGCGATCGGCAGGCTGCCGCCTGGCGTACGTAGCTGCCGGCGGCCGGGGCCCGAGGGGAAGCCGTCCGAAGGCGGACTTCTTCAACCAATGCACAACCCGCAAGGCCCCGCGAGGTCGCCCGGTTCCCGAAGATGCGCGTCCGGCAAGGACCGTTCTCAGCCATTTTCCGCACCCGTCGCCGTGACGCCCCCCTTGGCAGGCAAGCATATCCGGCTTGCCAATCCCCGGTTCAAATTTCAAGGTGCGCGGGATAACCGATTTGCGGTATGAGACCGAAACCCACGCGGAGCGTCAGCGCTCCCACAGATTGCCGTGCGCCCCGGGGAAGATCAGCAATGGACACCCTCGCAAAGGTTCAGGAAATCATTGCCGAGCAGCTGAAACGTCCGCTCAGCGAGGTGACGCCCGACTCGCGGCTTGAGGACCTTGGCGATTCGCTCGATCTCATCGAAGTGATCTACGCGCTGGAAGTCGCCTTCAAGGTTGATATCCCGCTCAACTCGAGGGAGCTGGAGGAGAAACTTGAAACCGTTCGCGACGTCGGCACGATCATCGATCGGCTGATCGCCGAGAGGGATGCGGCTTGAAGCGGGTCGCGGTCACCGGCCTCGGAGTAGTCTCCCCCGTCGGAAATGCCATCGAGGACTTCTGGTCGGCGCTGGTCGAAGCGCGGAGCGGTATCGGTCCGATCGAAGCCGGGCGGAGGGAGATGTTCAGGACCAGGATCGCGGCCGAGTGCCGCGGCTTCCGGCCCGACCAGCACTTCCCCTCCCGCCGGCTTGCGTTCCTCGACCGCTTCTCGGCCATGGCGATCATCGCGGCGCGATCGGCGGTCGCCGAATCCGGGCTGGCTTTCGACGAGGCGCTCTCGTTCCGAACCGCCACCATCATCGGGACCGGCGTCGGCGGAATCGTTACCCTCGACGATTCCTACTGGCGCCTCTATCACGACGGCGGCAAACCGCACCCCTTCACCGTCCCGAAAATGATGCCGAACGCCGCAGCATCGCAGGTGTCGATCGACCTCGGCCTCAAGGGACCGGCCTTCGGCGTGGTCTCGGCCTGCGCCTCCGGTACCCACGCGGTGGGCCTCGCCTTCCAGATGATCCGGTCCGGCGCGGTTCCCGTGGCGCTCGCCGGCGGCACCGAGGCCTCGGTCACCACGGGACCGCTTCTTGCCTGGGAAGCGCTCCGCGTGGCAAGCGACGACAATTGCCGCCCGTTCTCCAGGAACCGGTCCGGCCTCGTCATTGGCGAAGGCGCGGCCGTCCTCGTCCTCGAGGAATGGGAGCACGCCGCGTCGCGTGGGGCCTCGATCCTTGCCGAGGTGCGCGGATTCGGCATGAGCGCCGACGCGGGCGACCCCGTCGCGCCCGACCGCAACGGCGGAGAACGCGCCATGCGGGCGGCACTGGAGGACGCGCGCGCGGCGCCGTCCGACATTGCCTACATCAACGCCCACGGCACGGCGACCGTGCTCAACGACACGACCGAGACGCAGGCGATCCGCGGCGTGTTCGGCGCCCACGCCGATCAACTCGCAATCTCCTCCAACAAGGGCGTGCTCGGCCACAGCCTGGGCGCGGCGGGCGCACTGGAGGCGGTCGCCACCGTGCTCACCCTCAAGACGCAGATCGCGCCACCTACCGCCAACTACCAGGAACCCGACCCCGATTGCGACCTCGACGTCATCCCCAATGTCGCGCGCGATATGAAGATCGGCGCGGCGATGTCGAATTCCTTCGCCTTTGGCGGATTGAACGCCGTCCTGGTCTTCTCGCGAGCCTGACGCCAGCCCTCTCCGTCACTGTCACGCAATTCACGCCGGCCGCGATCAACGGCGACAGAGGCCGCGTCGGGCGAGGCACGGCCTGAGCGCAGCTGCGACAAGCGAGCAAGGGCTCCGGCGGCACCGGCAAAGGCCGAGTCCCTGATCAAGGTTCTGGGCGCGAGGCGTTCAGAGGTCGGATTCGGCGCCCTTGCCGCCGACAGCGG
>DASSPO010000280.1:0-5828 GCA_035699585.1 Bauldia sp. | reverse complement strand
CGTCGGCTCGGCCGACGTCAACCGGTGGCTCCGCGCCGTCTCGGGCCGCGACATCACCGCCAAGGACTTTCGGACCTGGGCCGGAACCGTGCTCGCGGCGCTGGCGCTCCAGGAATTGGGGTCGGCCCACAGCATGACGACGGGCAAAGCCAATGTGCGCGACGCCATCGAGCGCGTCGCCCGACGCCTCGGCAACACGGCGACTATTTGCCGAAAGTGCTACGTCCATCCCGCGATTGTTTCGAGCTACCTCGAAGGCACCCTAGCGCTGCGAATCGAGCCCCCTGCCGACACCGGACGTCCGGACAAGCTCTCCCAACTCAGGCACGAAGAAGTGGCGGTGCTTTCCTTCCTCAAGCGGAGTCTTCGCCGCGATCGAAGGCGTCAGCGGGCGCCGCCTCGGCCGGCAACTATGCCCAAGCTCGCAAGGGCGGCTTGAGGTAGGCACCTAGCCGGCGACATGACGAAAGGCGGCGACGACCGCTTCGTAGACGCCCCGCTTGAACGGCACGATCAATTCGGGCAGGCGTTCGAGCTTCTCCCAGCGCCATTCGCTGAACTCGGGCTTGTGCTTGCCGCCACCGGGATGGAGGACGTCGATCTCGGCGTCTTGACCCTCGAAGCGGAGCGCGAACCACTTCTGCTTCTGGCCGCGGTAGCGGCCGTTCCAGGAGGTGGGGATGAGATCG
Source organism: Bauldia sp. (assembly GCA_035699585.1). Classification (GTDB taxonomy): domain Bacteria; phylum Pseudomonadota; class Alphaproteobacteria; order Rhizobiales; family Kaistiaceae; genus Bauldia. The sequence continues at coordinate 5,139 of DASSPO010000280.1, read as the reverse complement.
AGCGGCAGGTCGTACTTGAACCAGTCCTTCGCTTCCTCGATCAGGCTGGCGTGCTTTACCGAGGTTTCCTCGTAGAGTTCACGAAGCGCCGCCTTGTAGGGGTCCTCGTCCTTGTCGAGGCCGCCCTGCGGCATCTGCCACCAGTGGCCCTCGCCTTCCCCTTCGGCGTTTTCGTCCGAGCGCCGGCCGATCCATACCAGCCCGTCGCGGTTGAAGAGCGCCACCCCGACGCAGGGCCGGTAAGGCAGATCCTCGATGTTGACGGACGGCTTCTTGCGCATGGCGGCTCTGCTGGAGAGAGGGGAGGCGGTACTCGCGAAGAGGCCGGCGGGATGAGCCGCCGGCCTTTGGAACGCGGACGGTCACCGCCCGGTTAGTTGGGGATGCCGGCGCTGGGGTCCGGCGGGAATGCGCTGTTCACCTGAAGGCCGCGGAGGAGATCGAGCGCGTAGTTGAGCTGCTTGTCGTCCTTCGGATCAGGCGGGACATAGGCCAAAGATCCGGACTCCTCCTCGGTGTCCTTGCCGGCCTCGACGTCCTCGCTCTCGAGGTGGCCCTTGAGGTCGGCCTCGCCGCGCGGCTCAATGACCGCCTCGTCGGCCAGCTCCGGCGGCAGCTCCTGGATCACCTCGATGTCGGGATCGATGCCCTTGGCCTGGATCGACCGGCCCGAGGGCGTGAAATAGCGCGCGGTGGTCAGACGCAAGGCACCGTTGGCGCCGAGCGGGATGATGGTCTGCACCGACCCCTTGCCGAAGGACCGCGTGCCGATGATGGTGGCGCGGCGATGATCCTGGAGCGCGCCGGCGACGATCTCGGAAGCCGAGGCCGAGCCGCCGTTGACCAGGATGATAACCGGCTTGCCGTCGGTGAGGTCGCCGGCATGGGCGTTGTAGCGCTGGGTCTCCTCGGCATGACGGCTCCGCGTGGAAACCACCTCCCCGCGTTCAAGGAAAGCGTCCGATACCGCGATCGCCTGGTCAAGCAGACCGCCGGGATTGTTGCGAAGGTCGATGATGAAGCCCTTGACCTTCTCCGGGCCGATGTCCTCCTCGATCTTGTCGATCGCGGCCTTGAGGCCGTCGAAGGTCTGCTCGTTGAAGGTGGTGATGCGAACGTAGCCGACGTCACCCTCCACCCGCGACCGCACCGACTGGATGGTGATCTCCTCGCGCACGAGCTTCACGTCGAACGGCTTCTCCACGCCGTCGCGGGCGATGGTGAGTGTGATCGGCGTATTGACCGGGCCGCGCATCTTCTCGACGGCCTCGTTGAGGCTGAGGCCCTCGATCGGCTCGCCGTCGAGGGCGGTGATCAGATCTCCGGCCAGGATGCCGGCCCGCGCCGCGGGGGTGTCGTCGATCGGCGACACCACCTTGATCACCCCCTCCTCCATGGTGACCTCGATGCCGAGACCGCCGAACTTGCCGCTGGTCTGGACCTGCATGTCCTTGAAATTCTTGGGGCTCAGGTAGCTCGAATGCGGATCGAGCCCGGCAAGCATGCCGTTGATCGCCGATTCGATGAGCTGGTTCTCGTCGGGGACTTCGACATAGTCGGCGCGTATCCGTTCGAACACGTCGCCGAAGAGGTTGAGTTCGCGATAGGTGTCGGCCGAGGCCGCAATCGCTTCGCTCCCCGAAAAGAAGCGCGTCTGGGTCGCCGTAACGGCGAGCAGTGCGCCGAGGGCGACACCGGCAAGGAGAAGTGAGGCTTTGCGAATCATCCGCCGACCTTTTCGTCACTGGAGGCGGCCCACCAGGGGGCCGGATCAATCGATGCTCCGTCTTTCCGGAACTCGATATAGAGCACGGGCTGGGTCGAAACTATGTCCGCCGGATCGGCACTCGCCAATTTCGGTGATGCCATTGTCGCGACTGGCTCACCGGCGAGGACGAACTGGCCGAGTTGGACGTCGATTTGATCCATACCTGCCAAGAGAACATGATATCCGTCGCCGGCGTTTATTATCAATAGTTGTCCGTAACTACGGAACGGCCCGGCGTAGACGACCCAGCCGTCGGCGGGGGAGGAAACCTGCCCCCCCGGCCGGGTCGCGATCGAGATGCCTGCCGATTGGCCGCCGAGCCCGTCATCCGCCCCGAAGTCGCGGACGATGCGCCCGCTGGCAGGGAGCGGCAGGAGGCCCTTGGCGTCGGCAAAGGAAACGGCAGGCGCAAGGCGGTCGGCATTGCCGAGGGAGGTCGGCGGACGACGGTTCCGTTCGGCCTCGGCCCGCTCGCGGTTCTTCTCTGCCGCGGCTTCCGCCTCGGCCTTGGCCTTGGCTGCTGCCTCGATCTCCATTTCCATACGTGAAATCAGGTCTTTGAGGCTCGTGGCCTGCTCCGCCAGAGCCTCCGCGCGCTCCTCCTCGTCGGCAAGGGCAGCCACCGAGCGGGTGTATTCGTTCTTCCGTTGCTCAACCAAGAGCTGTACGCGGGTACGTTCCTCGGCGAGAACGGTTGCATCGGCCCTGAGGCGGTCTCGCTCCCGTTCCATCTCGGCGCGGAGCGACAGGAGTTGCCGAAGGTCTGCGGCGAGTTGATCCGCGGCTTCCCTGAGATCGGGGACCACGGCCCCGAGGAGGATCGCGCTCCTGACGGAGGAAAGGGCGTCTTCCGGGCGCACGAGCATCGCCGGCGGGGGCCGGTGCCCGATCCGCTGCAGCGCCGCCAGCACTTCGATCAAAACTTCGCGACGTTCGATGAGCGAAGCGCGAAGTGCGTTCTCGTTCTGGGAAAGGGCGGCGATCCGCCGCTCGGTTTCCTGGAGCTGAGTTTCGAGGACCCGAACGCGCTGACTGGTCTCGATCAGTGAGGCGCTCAGCGTTGCCCGATCCTTGTCGAGAGCGTCGATCTCAGCGCGAAGTTCGGCCAGCCGTTCCTGTGTCAGGGCGATATCGCCCTCGACCGCCTCAAGCTCGGCTTGCCGGGCGTCGCGCTCGGCGGCGGTCTCCGCCTCCTGAGCCTGCGTCGAAGCCGTTCCCGCAATCAGGATCGCGGCGAGACACAAAGTCGTCCATGGTCTGCGTGAAACACCCACGCCTGACTGCAACCCCTCGAGGCCGGCACCCGATGACAGACTAGGCCGCGGAGAATTAACGGCCTGTCAACCAGACGCCATGGTCGGCGGAAATTGCGGCAGAAGCACGGTTTCCGGCCGATTCAGTCGCGGTGATAGGGATGGCCGGAAAGGATCGAGACGGCGCGGTAGAGCTGCTCCATCAGCATGATGCGGACGAGCTGGTGCGGCCACGTCATGGCGCCGAAGGCGAGGCGAAGGTCTGCCCGGTCGAGGACCGAGGCACTGAGCCCGTCCGCGCCGCCGATGGCAATGGCGATGTCCTTCCTGCCGGCGTCGCGCCAGGCGGCGATCCGTTCGGCGAACCCTCGGCTGTCCACCGACTTGCCGCGTTCGTCGAGCGCGATGATTGCCGCCCCAGCGGGCAGCGCGCCGAGGATGGCGGCGGCCTCGTCGTTCTTCCGAGTGGCGGGGCTCCTGGCGGCGCTTTCGGCGATTTCGCGGCTGTCGAAGGCAAGGCCGAGAGAGCGACCGGCGCTCGCCGCGCGCGCGTGGTAGCGGTCGAAAATCTCGCGTTCGGGGCCGGCCTTGAGCCGCCCGACGGCGACGATGGTGAGCTTCACGGCTCCTCCCGTTCCGGCATCAGAAACGGGCTGACCCCCGGCAACGTTTGTCCGGTGCTCGTTCCCCGCTCGTGCCTAGACGGCGACCGGTGCCGCCGGGTGGTCCGCACGCCACATCTTTTCGATGTTGTAGAAGGCGCGGACCTCGGGACGGAAGATGTGGACGATCACATCCCCGGCGTCGACCAGGACCCAGTCGGCGGCGCGGAGACCCTCAACGCGGATATCGCGCCCCCCGGCCTCTTTCAGATCCTCGATCAGTCGGGTGGCAATCGCCGCGACGTGCCGGTCAGAACGCCCGGAGGCCACCACCATGTGGTCGCCGATTGTCGTCTTGCCGGTGAGGTCTATTGAAACCGGGTCCTCGGCTTTGGCTTCGTCAAGGCTTGCCAGGACCACATTCAGGGCGTCCGACGGTGACAGCTCGCGCCGTCTGGACCCGAGACGAGGAGCACGGTGAGCCGCGCCCTCACTCCGAATTGCGGTGGACAGCGTCTTAATCCCTTCCCGCTTCGCCGGCACGACGCCGGCTTATCCAAGATAAGGGCGGAGCGGTGACGGTTTCAAGACGCCGCCCGCCTTTCCCGCTTGCTGCGAATCTCTGTCGACGACAGCGGAACATGGGGGGAAGACAGGAAAACCCACGCCGGGGGCCGGGTCTGGCCGATCGCGCCTGCGGCCCGCTCCGGCAGCCGCATTCGGGCCAGGGTCCTTGCTGCCGGTGATGCCAGGGCCCTGAGCGCGAGCCCCGGGCGGTTGAACACCGCGATGGGGATATCGGCGGCGATTTCCTGCCAATCCCGCCATTTGTGAAAGGAGGCGAGATTGTCGGCCCCCATCATCCATACCAGCCGGACGCCGGGCAACCGTTCCTCGAGCTTGCGTAGCGTATCGGCAGTGTATGTCGTGCCGAGGGCTGCCTCGACGCCGGTAACCTTGATACGCGGATGATTGGCGAGCTTTCGCGCCGCCGCGATGCGCCGCTGGAGATGGGCCGGCGCGTGCGGCTTGAGCGGATTCTGCGGCGACACCAGCCACCAGACCTGATCTAGGCCGAGGCGCTTGATCGCCTCAAGGCTGACTGCGCGGTGGCCCTCATGGGGCGGATCGAACGAGCCGCCGAACAGGCCAATCCGCATGCCGCGGCGGACGGGCGGAAGGCGGGAAAGGTCCGTCGAAGTCTCGCGCAAGCGGCGAATCAGGGCCTGATCTGGCCGTTGCCGGTGACGCGGTATTTGAAGCTGGTGAGCTGTTCGACGCCCACCGGCCCGCGCGCATGCAAGCGCCCTGTGGCAATGCCGATCTCGGCGCCCATGCCGAACTCGCCGCCGTCCGCGAACTGCGTCGAGGCATTGTGGAGGACGATCGCCGAATCCACCTCGGCCATGAAACGCTGCGCGGTCCGCTTGTCGTTGGTGACGATCGCATCGGTGTGATGGGAGCCGTACCGCTCGATGTGCTCGATGGCCTCCCGGACACCGTCAACCACCTTAAC
>DASSPO010000279.1:0-5135 GCA_035699585.1 Bauldia sp. | reverse complement strand
ACGTGCGCGTCAGCGTGCCGGTGACGCGGCTCGCGAAGTGGAAGACCACGATGCAGATGGTGGCGCTCGGCTTCCTCATCGCCGGCCCGGCTGGAGACAAGCTGTTCTCAGGGGTCAACGTGATGAACGGCGAGATCGGGGTGATCTCCTATATCGGCCTGCTCCTCCTCTGGATTTCCGCGCTGGTCACGCTCTATACCGGCTACGACTACTTCCGTGCCGGCATCCGGCACATCATGTCGGAGGAGACGTGAAGCTTGTCTATTTCGCCTGGGTTCGTGAGCGTATCGGGCTGACCGAGGAAGACGTGACTTTGCCCGAGACGGTCGCCACGGTCGACGACCTCCTCGTCTGGCTCAAGACACGCGGACCCGAGTACGAGTACGCGCTTGCCGAGCCGTCCGCGATCCGCGTCGCGATCGATCATGTTCATGCCAGGCGATCGGCGCCATTGTCGGGAGCGAACGAGGTGGCCCTTTTCCCGCCGATGACCGGCGGCTGACCCATGCCGCCGATCACCATCCGCGTCCAGAGGAACGACTTCGACATAAAGGCCGAAATCGACGCGGTGTCGGCAGGCCGTCGCGATATTGGAGCGGTGGTCGCCTTCACCGGCATCTGCCGGGACGAGGACGGGCACCTCCAGGCGCTCGAGCTTGAACACTATCCAGGCATGGCGGAGGCCGAGATCGGCCGGATCGCCATGGAAGCCGCGGAGCGGTGGCCGCTCCATGGCATCACGGTGGTCCACCGCTATGGCAGGCTCGTCCCCGGGGACAACATCGTCCTGGTGGTGACGGGTTCGGCCCATCGCCAGGCTGCCTTCGAGGCGGCCGGCTTCCTCATGGATTTCCTGAAGACCCGCGCTCCGTTCTGGAAGAAGGAGCATGGTCGCGACGTCCGGTGGGTGGAGGCCAAGGGCGTCGACGACCGCGCGGCCGAGAGATGGAAATGAAGGCGGCCGAGGCTGCGGCCGCCGTCATCGCCCTCAGTCGACGTCACTGAAGCTGGAACCGCGCGTCGGCGGCGGAAACCTTCAGGTGAACCTTGTCGTCCACCCGTTCGATGAGATCGACCGCGAGGAAATGGTGTTTTCCGTCGGCGGAATCCGTCTTGGCGAGCTTGATCTGGTCACCACCATCGAGGTGATCGACGGTGCCGACGTGTCGGCCGTCGGCCCCGACAATTTCCATGTGCTCCTTGATCTGCGAAGCTGCAAACATCGCGCATCTCCCTGGTTTTCCCTTGATGCCGGGGAAACGCAGGACGCGCAGAAAGGTTCAGCCCACGATCTCGGTCTCGGAGAACCAGTAGGCGATCTCCTGGCGAGCCGTCTCCGGCGCGTCCGACCCATGGACCGAGTTCTCGCCGATTGAACGCGCGAACTCTTTCCTGATTGTCCCGGGTGCAGCCTTGGCCGGGTCGGTCGCACCCATGACCTCACGGTTCTTGAGAACGGCATTCTCGCCTTCGAGCACCTGCACCACGGTGGGGCCGGATGACATGAAATCGCAGAGCTCGTCGAAGAAGGGCCGGCCCTTGTGCACGGCATAGAAACCCTCGGCCTGACGCCGGCTCATCCACACCCGCTTGGACGCAACCACCCGTAAACCCGCTGCCTCCAGCATTGCGGTGATCTTGCCGGTAAGGTTTCGCTCCGTGGCGTCCGGCTTGATCATGGAAAAGGTGCGTTCGACGGCCATGGCGGCTCCTTGATGGTTGATGCTGGCTTGGAAAGTGGTGCGCGATATAGCCGGCGCGACGCTTTTGCGGCAAGCCCGAAGCTGTTTGCGGAGTCTATGGGGGTGTTGAATAGATGGCCGGCGCGGAGCGGTCGTACGAGGAGGCCACTCCAATACCGTTCCGACGCCGGCCAATCCTACGGAACCCAGGAGATGCGGCGGACCTGAGCACTCCGCAGGACAGAGGTGACCTGTCTCGGTTCATCTTTAAGTTACTTTTGCTGCGATTTCACCCTAAATCGGTGCGGCATATCGATCACATTCCGCCACCGACCGACACACCTCGTGCAGGGGTCCGGCAAGATTCCCGCACCGTGCAGTTCCCGGATACGACAGTCCGATTACCGAGCCGGCTGTGGCAATTACACCGACGAGTTCAGCGTGTACTTAATCGGCTCCAGCTTTATGAGTGCGCATGACCGCCAGTTGTAGCTGGGACCGGCATCGCGTCATCGGTTGCAGCCTGACGGCGTTCCCCGGCGGTTGATCGGGTTGCTCATCCGCGGCTATTGATCCGGCGACGGGTGCTGATGACGTTCGGCAGGTGTGACTTGAGATTGATCCGCGGGCTTGGCCTCCATCTCGTTGACTTCGTCAAATCCGCCCGATCGCCGACGGCATCTCGTGTCCGCCACGCGCGTGTGGTCGCCGCGGCACTGATCTTGTTCGCCGTCGCCTCCGGCCGGACCGCCGCCGAATCGCCTGAAGCCCCGCAGCAGGTCGCACCGGCGGTGCCCGCAACGGTCTATGTCTTTCGGGCGATGGGCGGGAAGTTCATCACTCCGGAAATGGACAAGTTAGCCGCGAGAATCGAAGCGCAAGGATTCGCCGTTTCCGTCTTCAACTATACGGGTTGGATCCGACCCGCCAAGGAAGCGATCAAACGCTACCGCGGCGAAGGCGCGAAGACGCCGATCATCGCCATCGGCCATTCCGCTGGCGGGGACTCGGCCATCCGTTTTGCACTCTGGCTCAACAAGGCCGGCGTCCCGGTCGACCTTGTCATCACGCTCGACCCCACCCGGATCGCGAACCGCGTGCCGGCCAATGTCGAGCGTTTCATCAACATCTATAACTCGTCTCACGCGCTTGGCGGCGGCGATCCGTCGCCCGCTCCGGACTTTCGCGGCAGCTTCGCCAGCATCGACCTGAGGAATTACTCCGACATCTGGCACCTTTACATGCCTCGCATGGCCGGACTCCAGGATCAGATCCTGAACAAGATCATCGAGGTCGCGGCCCAGCCCTCCGCCGCGATCGGACCGACGATCCCGATCGAATATACGCTGCCGCCCGACGAGCCGTTCGAGCTATGGGACTGCGGCGTCGCGGTGGTTGTCGACGAGGGCGAAACACCGGGAACGGTCGCTGCCCAGTTTGGCGTCCCGGAATGGGCCGTGGTTGAGATCAACCAGATTCCCGCCGACCGTCCGCTTGCTTCGGGTCAGCAACTCGTCGTCCCGCGCCATCTCGACGCCGCCTCCACGAACTGACCGATCGTGGGCGGACGCGCGGTCTCGCCCGATCGACCTCCCCCGCATGGGGGGCTTGACAGAGCCCACTTAGACCGCGGCCAGAGGGCTGCGCCGAATCGCCACATTGAGGCCCGATTTCGCGGTGCAGCATTATCGCAGGGGTCGGGGATTCGGTAGCCTAACCCATTGGCATGGATGCTTAAAAGTAAGGCAGCCGACTCGCGCTGAGCAGGCTAAGTATTGCATTGCAAAATATCTGCCGCAGCGCGGAACCCGACGTGGAGCAGCGCGTTCTTGTGAGTTCCATTCATGCCTGAGCCTTCGTGCATGCAGTCGTCTTCGTTCGCCCCGAGCCGGAGACTCTTCCTCGTTTATGCCGCCTCTGGCGCTTTGGTCGCTGCTCGCCCCCACTGGGTGGCCGCCGCCACGGCGCCCGTACTCGACCCGCCGCGGCTGACCGGCGGGCAGATGTTCAATCCCGACGGCGTGATCGAAATGGCGCGGAATCTCGCCGCGGCGCCCTTCGAACCGCTGCCGACGGAGCTCCCGCCTTCGTTCTCCGACCTCAACTATGTCCAGTACCGGGACATCTACTTCAAATCGGACTCGGCGCTTTGGAAGGGTGAGGACAGCCACTTCCTTCTCGAGTTCTTCCACCGCGGCTTCTATTTCAAGGAGCGGATCGACGTCGCGGTGGTCGACGATGGCGAGGCCCGACACGTCGCGTACGAGCCCCGCCTCTTCGGCTTCGGCCGCCACGTGCCGCGACCCCTTCCCGATTCGGACATCGGCTTCGCGGGGTTCCGCATCGGCACCGATGTGGCCCGCGAGCCCGGTCAGTTCACGGAATTTCTGGTCTTCCAGGGAGCCAGTTACTTCCGTTCACTCGCGGCCGGTCAGGCCTACGGCATCTCCGCTCGTGGCCTCGCGGTGAAGACCGCCGCGCCGGAGGGCGAGGAGTTTCCGGTTTTCCGAAGCTTCTGGGTTGAACGTCCCGAGCCTCCCGATACCCACATTGTCGTTCACGCCCTCCTCGACAGCCCGAGCGTTGCCGGCGCCTACCGGTTCCGTGCCGAGTACGGCAACGAGACGATCATCGATGTGGAAGCCGTCCTGTTCCCGCGCGTCGACCTGGCACAGGTCGGACTTGCTCCGGGAACCTCGATGTTCTTTTTCGACCTCAACGGGCGGAAGAACGTCGACGACTATCGCCCCGAGGTTCACGATTCCGACGGCCTGCTGATCTATAACGGCGCGGGGGAGCGTCTGTGGCGTCCCCTCGCCAACCCGCGGGAACTCCAGGTTTCGAGCTTCATCGACAAGACTCCCCGCGGCTTCGGGCTCATGCAGCGCAACCGCGACTTCGAAAGCTACCAGGACTTCGAGGCTGCGTATCAGCGCCGGCCAAGCCTCTGGGTCGAGCCTGTCGGAGACTGGGGGCCAGGTGCCGTTGTCCTGGTCGAAATCCCCACCGATGCCGAGATTCACGACAACATCGTCGCATACTGGACCCCGCAGGAGCCGATCCGCGCCGGCAGCGAGTTCCGCTTCGCCTATCGTCTGACATGGGGCGACGGGCCGTCCCGCGACCCCAATGCGGTGTTCGTCCACCGGACGCGTCGCGGCCGTGCCGATCCCGAGCACCCGACGCCCATCCGCCTTTTCGTCATCGACTTTGCCATGGCGCCGGGCGAATCCCGACCCGAGGAGACGCCGGAAGCGGTGGTGACGTCGAGCGCCGGCAAGATCAGCGGCGTCACCGTCGCCGATTTCCCCGCCGTCAACGGCTGGCGCGTCACCTTCCATCTCGACCCCGGTGACGCCCCACTTGCAGAGCTTCGCGCGAGCCTTGTCTTCCCCACGCCGCGGCCTTCCGAGACTTGGGTGTATCGATGGACGGGGGACTGACAACTACCGC
>DASSPO010000278.1:0-9077 GCA_035699585.1 Bauldia sp. | reverse complement strand
GACTGGCTGACGCTCGTCACCTACGCCGTCCTGCATGCCGATTTCTGGCATCTCGCCGGCAACATGATCTTCCTGTGGGTGTTCGCCGACAACATCGAGGACGCCTTCGGCCATATCCGCTTCCTGATCTTCTACCTGCTCTGCGCGGTCGGCGCCGGCCTCGTCTTCGTTTTCTCCGACCCGGCGGCGCAGACGCCGCTGGTCGGCGCCTCAGGCGCGGTCGCGGGCGTGGTGGCGGCCTATCTCATGCTTCACCCGCGGCAGCGGATCTGGATCCTCATCCTGATGCGGGTCCCGCTCCGACTGCCGGCCTACTGGGTGCTCGGCTTCTGGGTGCTGTTCCAGTTCTACTCGATCCTCGTCGCCCAGCCGGACGAGCAGATCGCGTGGTGGGCGCATATCGGCGGCCTCGTCACCGGAGCACTCCTCGTGCTGGTGCTTCGCCGGCGCGGCGTACCGCTGTTCGACCGGGCGGCGGATGCGACGTGATCGGCGACGACGAAGTTGACCTCGGCAAGACCCGCCGATAGGGTCCGCCGCCGTTTCAGGCCAATCCGGAAAGCGCGCCGATGAAAGTGCTGGTGCCCGTCAAGCGGGTGGTCGACTTCAACGTCAAGGTGAGGGTCAAGCCTGACGGCTCCGGGGTCGACCTCCAGAACGTCAAGATGGCGATGAACCCCTTCGACGAGATCGCCGTCGAGGAGGCGCTGCGGCTGAAAGAGGCCGGCAAGGCGAGCGAGGTGGTGGTGGTCTCGGTCGGCCCGGCGCAGTCCGCGGAGACGATCCGCACCGGCCTTGCCATGGGGGCCGACCGCGGCATTCTGGTCAAGACCGACCGGCCGACCGAGCCGCTCGGCGTCGCCAAGGCACTCAGGGCGGTGGTCGCGGCGGAGCAGCCGGGCCTGGTCATCCTCGGCAAGCAGGCGATCGACGACGACTGCAACCAGACCGGCCAGATGCTCGCCGCGCTTCTCGGCTGGCCGCAAGCGACCTTCGCCTCGAAGCTCGTCGTCGACGGCGACGCCGCGACCGTGACGCGCGAGGTCGACGGCGGCCACGAGACGCTCAGACTGACGCTCCCCGCCATCGTCACCACCGACCTTAGGCTCAACGAGCCGCGCTATGCCTCGCTCCCCAACATCATGAAGGCGAAGAAGAAGCCGATCGACGAGAAGACGCCGGAGGAGCTCGGCGTCGACCTCGCTCCGCGGCTCAAGGTGCTGAAGGTGGTCGAGCCCAAGGGCCAGCGGAGCGGCAAGCGGGTATCGTCGGCGGCCGAACTGGTCGAGAAGCTCAAGAACGAGGCCCAGGTCCTGTGACGACGCTGCTCATCGCCGAACACGACAACGCCACGATCAAGGAGGCGACCGCGCGCGCGCTGACCGCGGCGGGAGCGCTTGGCGGCGAGGTGCACGTCCTGGTCGCCGGCAAAGGCTGCGGTCCGGCGGCGGCCGAGGCGGCCAAGCTCCACGGCGTGGCGAAGGTGCTTCACGCCGAAAGCGACGCGCTCGAGCATCAGCTCGCCGAGCCGCTCGCGGCGCTGATCGTCTCTCTCGCCGCTCCGTATGAGGCGATCGTCGCGGCGGCCACCAGCGCCGGCAAGAACGTGATGCCGCGCGTCGCCGCGCTCCTCGACGTGATGCAGGTCTCCGACGTGACGGGCATCCTCTCGTCCGACACGTTCGAACGGCCGATCTATGCCGGGAACGCGATGGAAACCGTTCAGTCGGCGGATGCGAAAAAGGTGGTGACGGTCCGTCCGGCGGCGTTCAAGGCGGCCGGAACCGGTGGCAATGCCCCGGTCGAGGCGATCGACGCCGCGGCGGCGGCCGGCGACAAGTCGGTCTTCGTCGGCGCCGAGATCGTCAAGCTGGCGCGGCCCGAGCTGACCTCGGCCCGCATCGTCATTTCGGGCGGCCGCGCCTTCCAGTCGGCCGAGAACTTCCGCAAGTATCTCGAGCCGCTCGCCGACAAGCTCGGGGCGGCGATCGGCGCCTCGCGCGCGGCGGTCGATGCGGGCTACGCGCCGAACGACTACCAGGTCGGCCAGACCGGCAAGGTCGTGGCCCCGGACCTCTACATCGCCTGCGGCATCTCGGGCGCGATCCAGCACCTCGCCGGGATGAAGGACGCCAAGGTGATCGTCGCCATCAACAAGGATCCCGACGCACCGATCTTCCAGGTGGCGGACTACGGGCTGGTGGGCGACCTCTTCACCATCCTTCCGGAACTCGAGAAGGCGCTGTAGTCCGGCCCGCTCGCAAGGAGGCGACCCGGGGCCGCCCGGATCGCCCATTGCCGCCGCGGTTCGTCCGGCGCGGTCAGCCCCGCGCCGCCTTTGCCGGCAAATCCGGCCGTCGGACCCGACTTGTCCTTGACAAGGCTTGGAACCTTGCCTGATTTGTGCGCGGAACCCGCGAACGAGAGCCGGCTACCTCCATGGCGCGTGAAATCAGGAAAATCGGCGTGATCGGCGCCGGCCAGATGGGGAGCGGCATCGCCCATGTCTGTGCGCTTGCCGGTTACGACGTGGTCGTCCACGACGTCTCCGAGGAGCGGCTCAAGTCGAGCCTCGCTACCATTCACGGCAACATGGCGCGCCAAGTGGCGTCGGGGAAGATCACCGATGCCGACCGCACCACGGCGCTGAAGCGCATCACAACCAGCGCCGAGATCGAGGGGCTCGCCGAGGCCGATCTGGTCATCGAGGCGGCCACCGAGAACGAGGCGGTGAAGCGCGATGTATTCACGGCGCTCGCACCGATACTCAAACCGGAAGCGATCCTCGCCACCAACACCTCGTCGCTGTCGATCACGCGGCTGGCTTCGGCGAGCGACCGGCCGGAACGCTTCATCGGCATCCACTTCATGAATCCGGTGCCGGTGATGGAGCTGGTCGAGGTGATCCGCGGGATCGCCACGGACGAGGAGACATTCGCCGCGGCCAAGGCGATCGTGGCGCGGCTCGGCAAGACGGTGGTCGTCGCCGAGGACTTCCCCGGCTTCATCGTCAACCGCATTCTCCTGCCGATGATCAACGAGGCGATCTACACCCTGCACGAAGGGGTAGGCACGGTAAGCGCCATCGACAGCGCCATGAAGCTCGGCGCCCACCATCCGATGGGGCCGCTGCAACTTGCCGACTTCATCGGCCTCGACACCTGCCTTTCGATCATGCAGGTGCTCTACGAGGGCCTGGCCGACTCGAAGTACCGGCCCTGCCCGCTCCTGGTGAAATACGTCGAGGCCGGGTGGCTCGGACGCAAGGTCGGCCGCGGCTTCTATGACTATCGGGGCGAAACGCCGGTCCCGACCCGTTAAGCCGGGCGCAACCACGTTGCGCTCCCCGTGCCGAAGCTCGCTTCCCGGTTTCTATTTTCGGCGCGACGCCCCTCTATACTATCCAGCCTTGGTAGAACTGCCGATTCCCGCGGAGGCCGAGGGCGTGAATGAGCCTTGACCTGCCCACGCTAATGGCGGTCGAAAGCTTCATCGCAGCCCTCAGCGGACTTGTGATCCTGCTGGGCTGCCCGCGCGGCCGCGATTCCCGCGGGAGCGTCTGGTGGGCGACCGGCAGCATCACGGCCGCCGCCGGGATAGCGTTCATTCTTTACGCTTTGACCCACGACAGCATCCCGCTCCTCGTCGCGGCAAACATCGCCATTGTGGCGAGTCCTGCATTCTACTGGACCGCGGCGCGCCGGTTCAGCCGCCGTGTCCCGGTCTACGCCCTCATCCCAGCCGGCGCCCTGCTTCTGGCGCTGGGTTCGATGATTCCGGCAGCGCGGTTAACGCCCTCGAGCCAGATGGGCCTCAGCCTGGCCATCAACGCGATCTACTTCTATGCCGCCGCGATCGAGCTGTGGCGCGGCCGCGCCGAGAGGCTCCTCGCCCGCTGGATGCTCATGGCCCTGCTTTGCGTTCACGCCACGGTCTTCGCCGCCGGCTCGGTGGAGGCTTTCACCGGCGCCATCCAGGCGATGGACATTGCCCCACTCACGAGCTGGTTCGGACTGATCCATTTCGAGTCGATCGCCTTCTCGGTCGGCAGCGCCGCCTTCGTCGTGGCGTTCATCCGCGAGCGCGGCGAGGCGAGGCAACGCACGGCGGCGGAAACCGACCCGCTGACCAGCGTGGCAACGCGACGCACCCTTCTCGAGCAGGTGGACCAGGCCCTCGAGCACAGCCTGGCAACCGACGAACCGCTGTCGCTGGTGGTCTTCGACCTCGACCGCTTCAAGTCGATCAACGACCGCTTCGGACATGCGGTGGGCGACAGCGTGCTCATGCGCTTCGGCGAGATCGTCCGCGGCGTCCTCCGCCCGAACGATCACGTCGGGCGGCTCGGCGGCGAGGAATTCGCGCTGCTTCTGCCGGGCACCGGACTTGGCGCCGCAATGGCGATCGCCGAGCGCGTCCGCGCGGCTTTCGAGGCGGACTGCAAGGCACTCGACAACTTCGAAATCGGCGGGACGGTGAGTGCCGGGGTAACCACGGCCAATCCGCATTCGACCCTCCAGTCGATGCTGATCGCGGCCGACGAAGGGCTTTATGAAGCCAAGGCGCAGGGCCGGAACCGGGTCGAGCGAGCCCCGACCAAGATCAGCCGGGACGGCAAGCGCCTCCTCAACCCGGTGGCGTAGGGCCGCCCCCCGGGCGTCAGGCCCTCTCGATCTCGATCGCGAGCGCGTGAAGGCCGCGGGCGAACTCCTGAGCGAGTGCCGCGTTGACCATCCGGTGGGCTTCGACCCGCGACTTGCCGGCAAAGGCATCGGAGGCGATCTTCACGCGGAAATGAGTTTCGCCCTCCGGCCGGTGGCCGGCATGGCCCTTGTGAAGGTGGGACTCGTCAACCACATTGAGCCGTGCCG
Organism: Bauldia sp.; assembly: GCA_035699585.1. Lineage (GTDB taxonomy): Bacteria > Pseudomonadota > Alphaproteobacteria > Rhizobiales > Kaistiaceae > Bauldia. Next base: position 4,206 of record DASSPO010000278.1, on the reverse strand, counting down.
GACGGAAGGCCTCCTCAAGCGTTCTGGCTATCCTCTCCGCCGCCGTCATCTTTCATTTCCGCCTGTCGTCTATCGTCGAGAATCGGCGGCTTGTCGGCCGCCCTTGCCCCGACCATAATCGAAGCGATGAACCTGAACTCGAAATACTTCGACTCGATCCGAATCCGGCCGAACGGCGCCGAGGCCGCGGCCAGTGCGTCGCCACGCTGCGAATGGGCCGGCTGCGATCAGCCGGGCGGATACCGCGCGCCGAAAGGCCGTCACCGCGAGGGCGAGTACCACAACTACTGCCTCGATCACGTGCGCGAATACAACAAGTCCTACAATTACTTCGCCGGCATGCGCGACGACGACGTGGTCGCCTACCAGCGCTCGGCCTCGATCGGCCACCGGCCGACCTGGAACATGGGCGTCGGGAACGTCGGGGCGAGGCCGCAGAACTGGAGCGAGGCGTTTGTCGATCCGTTCGGCTTCTTCGGCGGGAGCGGCCCGCGGCGAAATGGCACGGAGAATGCGAGGCCGCAGCGCACGCTCGGCAACTTCGCGCGCCGCTCATTCGTGGCCCTCGACCTTGACGGGAGCGAGTCGGGCACCGAAATCAAGGCACGGTACAAGGAACTGGTGAAGCGCCTGCACCCCGACGCCAATGGCGGCGACCGCAGCCTCGAAGACCGGCTCCGGGAGATCATCCAGGCCTATCACTACCTGAAATCGGCGGGTTTCTGCTGATATCGCCTGTGGCGGCATGGGCCGTGCTCCTGTATAAGCCCACGGCAAATCCGCCGTCCTCGCGCGCGAAACCCCTTCGCCGCCTCATGGGAAACGAACCGACGGCGCCTTCCGGCGCCACGGGGGAACGATGATTGAAGCTACCGAACGGGCGCCCCTGCCCGACATGAAAATCTCCGTCCGCCAGGTTTTCGGGATCGACAGCGACCTCGAAGTGCCGGCCTATTCCTTCGCGGACGAGCACGTGCCCGACCTCGACCCGGACTACCTGTTCGATCGCGACACGACGCTCGCAATTCTCGCCGGTTTCGCCCACAACCGCCGCGTCCTCGTCGCCGGCTACCACGGCACCGGCAAGTCGACGCACATCGAGCAGGTCGCCTCGCGGCTCAACTGGCCGTGCGTGCGCGTCAACCTCGACAGCCACATCAGCCGCATCGACCTGATCGGACGCGATGCCATCGTCCTCCGCGACGGGCTGCAGGTCACCGAGTTCAGGGATGGCATCCTGCCCTGGGCGCTCAAGCACAACATCGCGCTCTGCTTCGACGAATACGACGCCGGCCGCCCGGACGTGATGTTCGTCATCCAGCGCGTGCTCGAGGTCTCGGGCAAGCTCACGCTTCTCGACCAGAACAAGGTGATCCGGCCGCACGAGGCCTTCCGCCTCTTCGCCACCGCCAACACCATCGGACTGGGCGACACCTCGGGCCTTTATCACGGCACCCAGCAGATCAACCAGGGCCAGATGGACCGCTGGTCGATCGTCACCACCCTCAACTACCTGCCGCACGACAAGGAAGTCGACATCGTCGTCGCCAAGGTGGCCTCCTATCGCACCGCCGAGGGCCGGGCCACCATCGCGAAGATGGTGCGCCTAGCCGACATGACGCGGAACGCCTTCGTCAACGGCGATCTTTCGACGGTGATGAGCCCGCGGACGGTGATCACCTGGGCCGAAAACGCGGAAATCTTCGGCGACGTCGGCTTCGCCTTCCGCGTCACCTTCGTCAACAAGTGCGACGAGCTGGAGCGGGCGCTGGTGGCCGAGTTCTACCAGCGCTGCTTCAACGAGGAGCTGCCGCAGTCGGCGGCAAACGTTGTGCTGAGCTGAGGAAACCGGCGGTTGGTCGGCTTATCGACGTCCATCGAGAACCCGCACCCGCGCTTCAACGGCTCAGGACCGCTCGTCGACCGCGGCCGAAGGAGCGCCGAGGAACGATTTCGCCGCAATCACTGCGCGAGTGTCCGGAAAGGTGCAGGGTCCGGTCCTCGCAATCCAGTCATCCACATCCGCCACCGCCGGCGATATATGGAATCGTGATGATACGGGCGACGATGCCGTTTCGACACTGATGCCACCCGACCCATGACCTCGAACCAGAAACCCGCGCAGCCAAGGGAATCCCCCATCGACCCGTTCAAGCGGGCGGTGGCCGGGTGCATGCGCGCCATTGCCGGCAAGCCGGACCTCGAGGTGACGTTCGCCGCCGACCGGCCGATGCTCTCCGGCACCAAGGCGCGGCTCCCGGAGCCGCCACGAAAGCCGACCCGCAACGACGTCGCCATCACCCGCGGGCTCGGCGACTCGATCGCGCTCCGCCTCGCCTGCCACGATCCGAACGTGCACCGCGCGAACCTACCCGAAGGCCGGAACGCGCGCGCCGTCTTCGACGCGGTGGAACAGGCCCGGGTCGAGGCGCTCGGGGCGATGCGGATGAGCGGCGTCGGCGAGAACCTCGCCGCGATGCTCGAGGACCGCTATCACCGCGGCAACTTCCACGAAGTGACCGACCGCGCCGATGCGCCGCTCGAGGACGCCGTGGCACTGGTGGTGCGCGAGCGGCTCACCGGCAAGGCGCCACCGAAATCCGGACGCAAGGTGGTCGAGCTGTGGCGCGACTGGATCGAGGAGCGGGCCGGCGAGGACCTCGCGCGCCTCTCCGGCGCGGTCAACGACCAGAGTCTCTTCGCCGACGTCGTCCGCGATCTCATCGCCTCGCTCGACATGGGGGACGAACTCGGCGCCGAGGGCGGCGAGGAGGACGAGGACGACAGCGAGCAGGGCGACGCCGACGAGAATGAGGGCGCCGCCGACCAGAGCGATGCCGAAGACGCCGGCGCCCCCGAGGAAGTCGAGGCCGCTGCCGACGACGCGGAAGCGGGGGAAGGCGAATCCTCCGAGGCCGACGCCGACGAGATGATGGACGACAACGAGATGTCGGACTCGCGCGACACCGGCGAAGCCCGCCGGACGCCGACGCCGTTCTCGAACCTGCCGCCGATGGTCGACTACAAGGCCTACACCACGCGCTTCGACGAGATCGTCAAGGCGGAGGACCTTTGCGACGCGGCCGAACTCGACCGGCTGCGCTCCTATCTCGACAAGCAGCTCGCCAACCTCCAGGGCGCGGTCGCCCGCCTCGCCAACCGCCTCCAGCGACGCCTCATGGCGCAGCAGAACCGCGCCTGGGAATTCGACCTCGAGGAGGGGCAGATCGACGCCGCCCGGCTGTCGCGGGTGATCATCGACCCGCTCCATCCGCTCACCTTCAAGGCCGAGCGCGACACGGAGTTCCGCGACACCGTGGTAACGCTGCTGCTCGACAATTCCGGGTCGATGCGCGGCAGGCCGATCACGGTGGCCGCGACCTGCGCCGACATCCTCGCCCGCACGCTCGAGCGCTGCGGCGTCAAGGTCGAGATCCTCGGCTTCACCACGCGGGCGTGGAAGGGCGGCCAATCGCGCGAGGCCTGGCTGCAGGCCGGCAAGCCCCCGGCGCCGGGAAGGCTCAACGACCTCCGCCACATCATCTACAAGGCCGCGGACGCCCCGTGGCGGCGCTCGCGCAGGAACCTCGGTCTGATGATGCGCGAAGGGCTGCTCAAGGAGAACATCGACGGCGAGGCGCTTGCCTGGGCGCATTCACGGCTGATCGTGCGTCCCGAGCAGCGCAAGGTGCTGATGATGATCTCCGACGGCGCGCCGGTCGACGACTCGACGCTGTCGATCAATCCGGGCAACTACCTCGAACGCCACCTCCGCTACGTCATCGAGGAGATCGAGACGCGCTCGCCGGTGGAGCTGATCGCGATCGGCATCGGCCATGACGTGACCCGCTACTACCGGCGGGCGGTGACCATCGTCGACGCCGAGGAACTTGCCGGCGCCATGACCGAGAAGCTCGCGGAACTCTTCGCCGACGAGGCGAGCGGAGCGACGCCCGGGCCGCGGGCCTCACGCAGGGCCGCGGCGTGACGGGCGGCGGCGGAAGGCTCCTCCGCGCGGCAATCGTTCTCGTCCTCGGCCTGGCGCCGACGGCGGGTGTTGGCGCCGAGGACGGATTTCGCGCGATCGTTGTCGAGACCAAGCCGATCGACCGCTTCCTTCAGGGTGAGGAGACGAACGGGCGTTTCGGCAGCCTCGAATTCCGTGGCGGCCTGGAGTTGATCTCCGCCGACCGCCAGTTCGGCTCG
>DASSPO010000277.1:0-6181 GCA_035699585.1 Bauldia sp. | reverse complement strand
GTCGTGGGCGCGAGCATGCTAACGTCCGCTTTCCACCCGTTGCGGACGTTTCGCTAGGCCCCCTTCGATTGGCCGAACAACCGTTTACCTACCGAACCAAAGCCAAAACTACCGAACGAGAGTGCCAGGTTGATTAGCAATGCCAGCGCCAGCGAGCTGAGATCATTGCAAAGGAGATCGCTGCACATCGGGAGATCGTCCACGGCTCCAATTGCCAAGACTGTCAGTAGCGCAGCACTAGCAAGGCAATAGGGCGTGGCCCGTTTGAGCGGCATTCCGCGAGCGCCAAAAAACAGGAGTATCGAGTAAAGCAGCAGCCCAATCGTTGGAGACGCTGCTCCAATGCTTCTGGGCTTTCAAGCGTCTGTCTTCGACCCCTTGCGGACGTTAGGCCAAGTGCCGCACGCATGAAAAACAGCTTGCGATGCTCTACTTTGTTCGGCTTCCCAAAGACGCGCCAGCGACTGCGATAGCCTCGAAGGAGTAGCACTGTCACGAGGCATGGATGACCAACCGAAGCACGAATAGACTCTCTCTACATTCGGCTTTGAATTTCAGCGAGTGTGCCCATTCGCGATTGCTTTGAGTCCGAACACGCGAGACTGAAAGCGAGACGAGGGCGAAGCTTTTCTCGGGGCTAACAAGTGCGAGCAATTCATTGCCGCTGACCTGGCGTATTCTTCTTGCACTCGTGTGCGGCCTTGGCGCGGGCATGCTCGTCGCCTCGCTCGATCCAGGCGCTTCCTCTGCGATCATGACCATCGCCGAGCCAATTGCAGCCGTCTGGCTCGACGGATTGAGGATGACGATCATTCCCCTGGTATTCGGGCTGGTCGTGAACGGGATCGCGTCCGCCAGTGACGCCGCTTCGGCGGGTGCGGTGGCTAGGAAGGCGCTTCTGCTATTTGCGCTGCTTCTAACTCTCGCAGGCCTGCTTGCCGCCTTCGCAACGCCCGCGCTTCTCGCTCTCTGGCCGATCTCGGGCGACACTGCTGCGGCATTCGCCGGTTTCGCTCATCCGGCCGGGCCACCCCAAGCGATCCCGCCTGCAAGTGAGTGGGTGAAGCAAATTGTTCCAGCGAACCCGATTGCCGCGGCTGCGGAAGGCGCGATGCTGCCCATCGTGCTCTTCGCGGTAGTGTTCGGCTTCGCGGCGACGCGTATTGCGGGGGAAGCCCGCGAGCGCATTTGCGGCCTGTTCGATGCAATCGTTCAGGTCATGCTCGTGATCGTCCACTGGGTGCTGCTGCTAGCGCCAATCGGGGTGTTTGCTCTTGCGTTGCTGGTAACCGCTCGCGCCGGTGCAAGCGTTGTCGGCGGCCTCGCCCATTACGTCGTGATCATTTCGATTCTGTGTGTCTCAACCATTGCCGCGATGTATGCGATCATCGCCTGGTTCAGCCGCGTTTCGGTCAAGAGTTTCGCCAAGGCTGCCTGGCCCGCCCAGGCGATCGCGTTCAGCACACAGTCCTCGCTCGCCTCGCTTCCGGCCATGGTCGAGGGCTCGCGCAGGCAACTGCGAGTGCCGACGCATGTTTCCGACCTTGTACTGCCGCTGGCCGTCTCGCTGTTCAGGATCACGAGCCCGGCCGCGAATTTGGGCGTGGCGCTCTATCTCGCGCACATGAACGGGCTTCATCCGTCCGTCTTCCAGATCGGCGCCGGCGTAGTCGTTGCGGCAGTCGTCAGCCTGGCGTCGGTCGGGCTGCCGAGCCAAGTCTCGTTCTTTTCGGTGGTTGCTCCGGTCTGCATCGTCGTCGGCGCACCGGTCGAGCCGCTCGCGCTACTGCTCGCGGTTGAAACGATCCCGGATATCTTCCGGACCGTTGGTAACGTCACAGCCGACGTTGCTGCGACTGCGCTGGTCGGTGCACCCGCGACGGATGACGATTTGCCCGAACCGTCAGATGCGCGTGCGTAGGGAGACGACGACGCGGCGGTGATAATTCTCGCCGAGCTCGTTGTGATTGGTGTCGTACACGCGAACTTCGGCGGTGAACGGACCGCTTAGAGTCCGGTTCAAGGCAGCCGTGTAGCTCGTGTAATCAGGCCCACCCTCCCGCCTGCGAATGCCGATCCCAGCCGATGCACTCGTCTTCTTGTCGAATTGATAGGAAGAGCCCGCTTCCCAAAATGCCGTGTGTGCCGTGCCCGCCAGATCGTTGGGGCTGTAGGTCACGCTGACGCGCGGCTTGAAAGCGCCGAACGATCGAGTTGCCGCGAAATTCAGCTCGAGTGCGACGTCATCCACCCCGGGCTTCGCGCCGTACAGATGCTTGACGGTCGCGCTGGCGCTCAGTTCGGCTTTTCCGAAGGACTTCCGGAGGCCGACCGACGCGCCGGCCTCTCCATCATAGTCGGGAGAGGTGACGTTCTTCCCATAGGCTCCCAGCCGCAGCGGGCCGAAGGCGGCCTCGGGGCGGATGAGGACCTGCACACCGTCGGTTTGGGCGAGACCTTTCGAATAACCCCGGCTGGCAACGCTGATTTCCAATGCGGGATCGGGTGGCGGCAGGTCGAATATCATGATCACTCCTTGGTCCGGCGACCCTATGGCCCGCGATTAACGGCGCAACCCATTTGGGTGGGCAGCTTTCCAGCCGCGGAAGGCCAAATCATGCCCGGCGACAGCAATCTGCGACCCGGAAATGGAGGAAACGGGCACTGCGCTCGGTTATCCCATCGCATCGGAGGTCGCGCGTGACGTTCAGGCAAGTGCATCGGTGGATAAGCCTGACGGTGGCGGCGATCTGGCTGGTCCAGGCCATCACCGGCACGCTGAGCGTCTTCCGATGGGAAATCGACGACTGGACCGTCGCGGGAGCGCACGTGCCCGTCGACTATGTTGCCGTCGGCGCAAAAGTGGACGCTCTCGCTGCGGAGCCGAACACGACCGTCTCTTCGGTCTGGACCTCCGGCACGAATGCCGGTCGCTTCGACGTGCATTACGACAAGAACGACGCCTATCGGATCAAGCGGATCGACGGACAGGGGAGGTTGCTTCGCGACCGTAGCGGCGAGCAGATCGCGGTGCAGGGTGCCATCTGGGACACCATCACCAGCATCCACACATCCTTGTTGCTTGGGGACACCGGCGAGTGGCTGATTGGAATCAGCGGACTCCTGCTGCTCAGCAACATTGTTCTGGGCCTCAAGCTCGCGTGGCCGAAACGCGGGACCTGGAGCAAGACGCTCTTCGGCAGGCCCGCCGGCAAGGCTGTCGCCAAGCTCTACGGCTGGCACCGCAAGGTCGGCCTTTGGTTTGCTTTTCCGGCCCTGTTCACCGTCACCGCCGGCATTTCGATGGTTTTCTCTGATGGACTGGAAAAACAATTGGGACCGGGCGCGAAGCTGACGGATCCGGTCGTCAATCCAGCACCTGCCGCTTCGAACAAGATCGGTTTCGCTGACGCTATCGCGATTGCATTGAAGACTTATCCGAAAGCCAGCTTTTCCGGCGTCTCGCTGCCGGATGAGGAAGACCCCTGGTATCGCGTTCGCCTCCGCAACGCTGGCGAGGTCCCGCGCAAGTGGGGGACCACGGTCGTCTGGGTTGGCGCCCGGGATGGGCGGGTACTAGGGACATACAATGCCGGATCGCCACGTGCGGAGCGCGCCGTGATCGACACGGCTTACGCCTTGCACACCGGTCAGATCGGCGAAGTCTTCGGCCGATCGATCGTGCTCGCGATAGGCTTGTGCCTTATCACGCTGATCTCCCTGGGCCTTCCGCTTTGGTGGATGCGGAGGCCCGTCAAAAGACCTGCAGTTGCAGCCGAACCCCGGCGCTGAGTGAATTTCGAAGGCTCCGATAGAAACCGGGATTGACCACATATTGCACGTCAGGCTGAATCGTCAGCCGGTCTCCGATGGTGTGGGCGTATGTCACCTCGACGATTGTCTCAGCGCGTTCCGAGGAGTTCATTCTGGCTGGCGAGCCGAGCCGAGCGTGGGCAATCGCCGCTCCAAACCTCCGTTCCGGTGACCCGATTGTCACGCCGCCTCCAGCGTACCGGCCGATCGCATTGAAGCGAGTGTTTGCGGTCCCGACCCGCACCCAGGCCTCGATCGGCTGGCCAATAATGGAGCCAAGACGACCTTCGACGAGCGCATATGCGCCGCGGTTCTCCCGCTGTAGCTTTTCCGGGTCGGAGATGGTCTCGAACCGCGTCGTGTAGGTCCAGGCGCCAATCTGTAGCTTTGCCCCATCGGCGAGTTGGAATTCGGTCTCGCCAACCAGCAGCAGACCGGTGTCGCCCGGAAAACGCACGACTGTTCGCCGCGGATGATCGGGATCACCTGACACCGCATCGAACAAGCCCGCCCGGAACGACAGTTTGCCTCGGGTTACCCCCGCCACAACTGCACTGGATGTGGTCGGGAAGATCGAAGGTCCGTTGCGCCCGCTCTGCGAGAAATCCGGTCCGATTCCGTGCGACGAGTTCAGGAACACTGCGCCCACGTCCTGCACGTCGAACTCGCTGTTCAGGTCAATCAGCCCGGCCTTCACGAAGCCGTCGCGCGCCACTGGGACCGACACCCAGGCTTCGAACAGGCGGATTCCATTTGGGGCGTCGATGTTGCTGCTGACCTGCGCGTCGCCGATCAGTCTGCCGCTAAGCGAGCGTCCGTGAACGTATTCGAAGTTAGCGTGTGCCGTCAGGCCATCGACACCGAAGACATCCCATTGTGCATCAGCGGTCAGCTCGAGCATTCCCATCTGGCTGAAGCCGGTCTTAAGACCCCCCTCGAGATTTACGACGCTATCGCTCGTATAGATCGCCCCAAGCCGAAGGCCTCGTTCGAATGGTTCGGCTGACGCGGGCGCCGCAGCGATTGCGCCGGCCGCGGCGGCCGCTTTCATACATGCCGAACCAAGTCGTTCGCTGATCACGGGCGGTTGGCGTTGAAGCGGCGCATCCAGTCGGCAAGCTCGCTTCCGTGGAGCCCCGAAATGATGTCCGAAAAGACTTCGTCGCGCTCGTCCTGTCCGAGCTTGAAGCGAGCCTCGATTCCCACGATCGGCGCTCGAAACGCGATGATCGCCCGCTTCATGCGCTCATAGCGCGGGCCAAGCTCCGCTCGGGTCCAAGGGACTCTTCGCCCCATCTCCATCCTGCCGACTAGTTTCTCGAGTGCTTCGTCATTGAGCTGTTCGTCAAACTGCACGTCAGCGGCGATGCGGGCCGTCGCGTAATTCCAGGTAGGCGCCCAATTGCGGGTGGTCGTGATCAATTCAGGCGAAACGTAGCCCTGCGGTCCGGAGAACAGGAAAAGCGCGCGGCGCTCGGCGCGGATCTGCTCGACCTGAGGATTGCTCTTGGCAAAGTGCCCGAGAAGGCTGACCGGACGACCGGAATCGTCGGTCTCCAGAAGGATCGGCAACGAGGTGGCGCGGAACTCCGGTACGGACGAAACCACCCACGTCAGGGGATAAGCGCCTACGAGATCGACGATGTCCTGGTCGGTCCACTGAGCGAATGGGCTAGCCGCGGGATCGCTCAACGCCTCAGTTCCTCCGACAGCCAGGCCGACGCTTCGGCCAATGCCCGATCCGCGAGCGGGGAAATGCTGACGGCCTCCAGGAAACTGTGCGTCGCGCCTGCATATCCTTTCGCGGTCACGCTCACTCCGGCTTCCTTCAGCGCCTTTGCCATTTCCCAATTCTCGTCAGACAGGATGTCGCATTCGGCGATGCAGAGGAAGGTCGGCGGAAGACCTTTCATGTCCGCAAGAAGTGGTCGAGCGAGTGGATTGTCGGCCTGGTCGGACGGCAGATAGTTCGCCCAGAAGTCTGCCATCTCTTCCGAGGTAAGATTGTAGTCCGGACCGTCGAACCTCTCATAGGATCGGCGAGGCTCGGGATCGAACGCGCCATAGTTGAGCAACTGGGCGTCGAGCGTGGGCTCACTCGCTGCAAGCAGCGCGAGGTTCGTAGCAATCGACAGATTGGCTCCTGCCGAATCTCCGCCGATCGCTACGCTCGGAGGTTCCAGGCCTTCGCTTGCACTTTCCGATCGTAGCCAGTGGACAACGCTGACGATCTCCTCGACGGGAACCGGAAACTTCCTCTCCGGTGCAAGGCTGTAGTCGACGCCAACTACCGTCACGTTCGCGCGCGAGGCATACTCGCGCATCAGACGATCATGAGTATCCAGGCTGAAGATCATCCAGCCGCCGC
>DASSPO010000276.1:0-11130 GCA_035699585.1 Bauldia sp. | reverse complement strand
GACCTGCTCGGCCTCAAGGAGATCCGGCGCCACGAGAACGAGAAGGGCCGCTATACCCTGGTCTTCCTCGCGCCCCCCGGCCAGGAGGATGCGCCGATCGAGCTCACCTATAACTGGGACCCGGAGGTCTATACCGGCGGGCGCAATTTCGGCCATCTCGCTTACGAGGTCGACGACATCTATGCCTTCTGCGAGAAGCTCCAGAAGGCCGGCGTCACCATCAACCGTCCTCCGCGCGACGGCAACATGGCGTTCGTCCGCTCGCCCGACAACATTTCGATCGAGCTTCTGCAGAAGGGCAGCCCGCTCCCGCCGAAGGAGCCGTGGGCATCGATGCCCAACACCGGCGTCTGGTAGTCATCGACCCTCACTCGCCCTTGCGCGGCAGCACCGCGTCTCCGGCGTTGAAGTCGTCCAGGGTGAGCGCCGCCGCCTTCTGGTCGGGACCGACGGCGAACACCGCGGAGGACAACACCTCCGGGATCTCGGGCGAGAAAGAATAGACGAAGGTGTCGCGGTCGAAGTGGCGGAGCGGATAGCGCTTCGCCCCATCCGGTCCGAGCGCGAGCACCAGCCCCGCGCCCTCCACGGTCACCACGGCGTCGCCGACATAGCCGTTGGCATACGTGGCGGCATAGGCGGCGAGCGGCAGGGCGGGGGCAGGCTCCGCCGGCGGCGTCGCGAGGGCCGCACCTATCGCCGCCATCGCCTTCGGCCCGAAGGCCGAGTCGTAGATCCCGTTCCAGGTCGCGATCCAGTCGCGTGACGGCGCGCCGTCGAGCACGGTGTCGTAGAACGCATCGGCGATCGCCTCCGGCAGCCCGGTAGGGAAGGCGTTGGCGAGGACGACGATGCCGAGCTCCTCGCCGGGCAGGATGCTCACCAAGGTTCGCGTCCCGGCCGAGAAGGCGCCGGCATGGCTCCAGACGGTGCCATGATCGCCGTAGTCGACGTCCCAGCCGAGGGCATAGAACCCGGTCGCGCCGGTGATGTGGTTCTTGCCGCGCACGATCACCGGCTCGTGGGTCGCGCCGATTGCCGCCTTGCTGATCAGTTGCCGGCCGTCATACCTGCCGCTGTTGATCTCGAGCGTCAGCCACTTGACCAGGTCGCGGACATTGCTCGACACGCCGCCGGCCGGGGACTGGGCGTCGGGATCGCGGGTCACCTTCGCCGTCCACGCGTCGCCGACCATAACGTGGAGCGCGGCCCGGTTCGCGCGGGTCAGGAAATCGCTGTGGCGGGAGCTGGTGGAGGTCATGCCGAGCGGCTCGTAGAGCTTCTCCTCCGCCGCCTCCTCCCAGACGTAGCCGGCACCCGCGGCCGCCGCGACGGCGCCCGCGGTGATGCCGAAGTTGCTGTAGGAATAGCCGCTCCGGAAACTGCTTTCCGGCGGCACGAGACGGAGCCGGTGGAGAATTTCGGTACGGTCGAAGCCGATCGCCTCGAGCTCGTTGCCGGCAGCACCGGGGAGCCCGCTCCGGTGGGCGAACAGGTCACGCACCGTCACCTGCTCGCTCGGATAGGGATCATGAAGCCGAAACAGCGGGTCGAGATCGGCGATCTTCGAGTCCCACGACACGGCGCCGTCGCTGACGAGCGCCGCCACCACCGTTGCCGCGATCGGCTTTGAGAACGAGGCGAGTTGGAAGACCGTGTCGGCGTCGACCTTGTCGGGCCTCCCCACCTCGCGCACGCCGAACCCGCCGAGATAGACGACCTCATTGCCGAAGACGATGCCGATGGCGAGTCCGGGCACCAGGCCCTTTTCCACGGCCTCCCGCGCCATGGCCTCGATCCGCGGGATCGCGGCCTGAACCTTGTCGATCGTGGCGGTCTGCGCCGCAGCAACCCCCGCCGCCGGTCCTCCGAGGGCGCTCGCGATTAAGACTGCGCAGAAAGCGCGGGCTGTTCCGGTGATGCGCATTGCTGGTCCTCGCATGTTCGGGTGATGGTCGGTTAGGGGCCCCAGCATCCACCAAAGTATTCGCAAATGCCGAGAGTGGCCACCCTGGCGGGAAGCAGCCCGCAGTGGCGGGCCGGCCGCCTTGTCCTTATCTCTTGTCCGCCGTCGCCAATCCCCCTAATAAGACGGCGCCGCGACGCTCCCTTCGTCTAGTGGTCAGGACGCCCGCCTTTCACGCAGGAAACAGGGGTTCAATTCCCCTAGGGAGCGCCAGTCCCCTCGCCCTCAACCATGAGCGCCCGGCTCCGCCACGTCGATGATGCGGAGCGCCGGTTGCCGACGCCCCTGCCACGAATCGATGCTGAGGGTGCCGGCGACATGGACGTGCCGCCCGCGGTTTGCAACGAGCGCCCGTCCGAGTTCCGTGTCGGCCGCCCGGAACGCCGTCGCCTTGAGGGTCGTGCCGTCGTGGCCGCGGAGCGTCACGCGGACATGGCCGTTGCCGTTCCCCTCGACATAGGCGACCTGATGCGAGGGAAAGGCGAAGATCGGCTCGGCATTGCCTGAGCCGAACGGCCCGGCACGGTCGACCATCTCGATCAGTTCGACGGTCGCCCCTGCCGCCGTCAGCGCCGCATCGACCGCAAGCCCCTCCGCCTCCTCCGAGCTTGAGACCGCCCGCCGCAGTGCTTCCTCGAGGAAGGCGCGGAGGTCCCCGAGCCGCCCCTTCTCCACCGTCAACCCCGCGGCCATGGCGTGGCCGCCACCCTTGACCAGGATACCGCGCTCGACGGCGCGGCGGACCGCATGGCCGAGGTCGACGCCCGCCACAGAGCGCCCCGAGCCGGAACCGATTCCATTGGGTTGCAGGGCGATGGCGATTGCCGGCCGGTGGAAACGATCCTTGAGCCGCGATGCGATCAGCCCGACGACGCCGGGATGCCAGCGATCGCTGGCGGTGACCAGCACCGAAGGCCCCTCCCCGTCGCCGATCTCCGCCGCCGCCTCGGCCGTCGCCTCCTCGAGCATCGCGGTCTCGATTGCCTGGCGTTCGCGGTTGAGCCGGTCGAGCTCGGCGGCGAGCCGCTCGCACTCCACCGGGTCGTCGCTTGCCAGCAGCCGCGCCCCGAGCGCCGCATCGCCGATCCGCCCCCCGGCATTGATCCGCGGACCGAGCAGGAACCCCAGGTGATAGGGGGCCGCCGGCCCGCCGAGCCGCGCCGCGTCGGCGAGCGCCGCGAGGCCGCGGTTCGCCCGCCGTGCCATGGCGAGCAGGCCCTTGGCCACGAAGGCGCGGTTCAATCCGACGAGCGGCACCACGTCGCACACCGTGCCGAGCGCCACGAGGTCGAGCCACTGGAGCAGTTCCGGCTCGGCGCGGTCGGCAAACCATCCCCGGGCCCGAAGCGCCCGGTTGATCGCCACCAGCGCCAGGAAAGTGACGCCGACCGCTGCGAGATGCCCAAGACCCGACAGGTCGTCCTGCCGGTTGGGGTTGACCACGGCAATCGCCGGGGGCAGCTCGGCGCCGAGCTGATGGTGGTCGAGAACCACGACGTCCAGACCCATCGCCTTGCCCTCGGCGAGTGCCTCCCGGCTGGTCGAGCCGCAATCGACGCAGACCACGAGGCGCGCCCCGGCTTTGGCGAGAGTCCGGAGCGCCTCCGTGTTCGGTCCATAACCCTCGAACAGGCGGTCGGGGATGTAGATCGTCGGGTCGCGGCCCACCGCCCGCATGTAGCGGGCGAAGAGCGCCGAGGAGGTCGCGCCGTCGACGTCGTAGTCGCCGAACACCGCCATCGGCTCGCCGGCCGCCACGGCATCGGCGATCCGCGCCGCGGCGACGTCCATGTCTCTCAGCACCGACGGGTCCGGCAGGAGCCGCTTCAGCGCCGGGTCGAGGAAATTCGGAACATCCTCGGCCGCCACGCCGCGTCCCGCGAGCACGCGGGCGACGATGTCGGGGAGCGCATGACGCTGGGCGATGGTGACGGCGTTCCGCGCCTCGGTCTCATCGAGCCGTGAGACCCACCGCCGCCCGGTGAGCGACCGTTCGACGCCGAGGAAGGCGCGGCCGGCGGCATCGGGACGGGCAAGGGTCTTGAGCATTGGCGTCCGGGGCCGGGTGATTCGCGTCAGAGGAGTCTATCGCGGCAACAACGCTGGCCACTAACCTCCCTCAAGGAGGGCGGGTATGAAGGATTCCGCCGGCGCCGGAGGGGGCGGCAGCGGGGATGAGCGGTGAGTTTATGACCCGCAGCGTGAGGGCGGTATCCCGATCCCCGGTGCGCGAGGCGAGCCCGCGCCCCCGCCTCACAACGCGTCGGCGAACTTGTCGAGATCCTGGTGCTCGGCCTTGATCCAGCGCACCGTGCCCGACGACGAGCGCATCACCACCGTGTGGGTGACGATGGCGCGTTTGCCGAACTTGACGCCGGCGAGCAGATTCCCGTCCGTGACCCCGGTCGCTGCGAAGAGCACGTCGCCGCGGGCCATCTCGCTCACGTCGTATTTGCGGTCGAGGTCCTCGACTCCCATCCGCATCGCCCGCTCGCGCTGCTCGCCCGAATTGATGACGAGGCGCCCCTGCATCTGGCCGCCGATGCAGCGCAGCGCCGCGGCGGCGAGCACGCCCTCCGGCGCGCCGCCGATCCCCATATAGATGTCGATCCCCGTCTCGTCGGGGCTCGTGGTGTGGATCACGCCGGCCACGTCCCCGTCGCCGATCAGCCGGATCGCGGCGCCGGTGGCGCGGACCTCCTCGATCATGCGGGCATGGCGGGGCCGGTCGAGGATGCAGGCGGTGATCTCGTTGACCGGCACGCCCTTCGCCCTGGCGAGGGCCTCGATGTTCTCCGCCGCCGGCGCATCGAGGTCGACCAGGCCCGGCGGATAGCCGGGGCCGATCGCGATCTTGGACATGTAGACGTCCGGGGCGTAGAGCAGGCTCCCCTCCTCGGCGATGGCGATCACCGCCAGCGCGTTGGGCAGGTTCTTCGCCGCGATCGTGGTCCCTTCCAGTGGATCGAGCGCGATGTCGACCTTGGGACCCGCCTTGGTGCCGACCTCCTCGCCGATGTAGAGCATCGGTGCCTCGTCGCGCTCGCCCTCGCCGATCACCACCTTGCCGTTGATCGGGAGCATGTTGAGTTCGCGCCGCATGGCGTCGACTGCCGCCTGGTCCGCCGCGCGCTCGTCGCCGCGGCCCCGGAGCCGTGCCGCGGCGACCGCCGCGCGCTCGGTCACCCGCGCCAGCTCGAGCGTCAGGATTCGGTCGAGAACCGGGGTCCTCGGGAAACGGCTCTCCTGGTTCATGGGCGTCTCCTCGATTTTCGGTTCGGCATCATAGGGCATATGCGCGCCGTCATGCACTGCCGACCACGATCGGTTCGGCGAAAGTTAACCGGTTGCCGAACGGATCGGTGACGGTCATCTCGCGAACGCCCCACGACTGCGCCTGGATGCCGGGCCGGTAATACTTGTAGCGCCGCGCAGTCAGTTCCGCATGGAATGCGTCGAGACCATCCGTCCGAACGAAGACGGCGCTGCCCGGCGTTCCATCGCCCACATGTTCCGACAGATGGAAGACCAAATTGCCCCGGCTGACCTGCATGTATATCGGGGTGCCCGGCTCGAAGCGATGCTCCCAATCGACGGTGCAGCCAAGATAGTCGAGGTAGAATTCGCGGGCCTTTGCCTCGTCGAAGATGCGAAGGACCGGGATGACGCGCTCGAACCCGACCTCGGCGTTGGCAATGCCCGCGGCAAGAACCCCACCGCTCATCCCAGTTCCTCGATCCGTATCATCTGCGGCGCCTCGGCGATATGGCCGTCCGCCAGGATGGCATCGAGCGCCTGGCGGATCGCCTCCTCCGTCGTCTCGTAGGTGATCATGATCACCGGCTGCGGCTCGACCGGCACCAGGTGCTCCGGCGCCGCCGCCTTCGGCGCTCTCCGGCGCTGAACGATCGATTCGAGCGAGATCCCCTTGTCCGCCATCCGCCGCGCGATCGCCGCGAAGGCGCCGGGCCGGTCATAGACCGAGAGCCTGACGTAGTACCCGCCCTCGTGCGCCCGCATTGCCGCGCGCCGGTATGGCTCGAGCTCCGAGGCCGGCCGGCCGAAGGTGCCGACGCGGTCGCCCCGGGCGATATCGGCGATGTCGCTCATCACCGAGGAGGCTGTCGCTTCCCCGCCCGCCCCTGGCCCGGAAAGGACGAGCTGGCCGACGAAGTCGGCCTCGACCGCAACCGCGTTGGTCACTCCGTCGATCCGCGCGATCGCCGAGGACTTCGGCACCATCGCCGGGTGCACCCGTTGCTCGATGCCGGAGTCGGTGCGCGAGGCGACGCCGAGGAGCTTGATGCGGTAGCCCAGTTCGTCGGCCGCCTCGATGTCGGCGGTGCGGATCGAGGAGATGCCCTCGACGTAGATCGCGTCGGCGTCGATCTCGGTGCCGAAGGCGATCGCCGTGAGGAGGGCGAGCTTGTGGGCGGCGTCATGGCCGCCGATGTCAAAGGTCGGATCGGCCTCGGCATAGCCGAGCTTCTGCGCCGCCGCGAGGCAGTCTTCGAAGGAGAGGCCGTCCTGCTCCATCCGGGTCAGGATGTAGTTCGAGGTGCCGTTGAGGATGCCGTAAATGCGGCTCACGGTGTTCCCGGCGAGCGCCTCGCGAAGCGTCTTGATGATCGGGATGCCGCCGGCGGCCGCCGCCTCGAAATTGAGGCTCACGCCCTTCTTCTCGGCCTTCTTCGCAAGCGCCACGCCATGTTCGGCAAGAAGCGCCTTGTTGGCGGTCACCACGTGCTTGCCGGCGTCGATGGCGGCTTCGACGGAAGCGGGAGCGGCGCCGTCGGCCCCGCCGATCAGCTCGACGAAGACCTCGCTGCCGGGGTCGCGGGCAAGCGCCACGGGGTCGTCGAACCATGCGGCACCGGAGACATCTATCCCGCGGTCGCGGGTCCGGTCCCGCGCCGAGACCGCGGCGACCGTGATCGGCCGGCCGCAGCGGACAGCGAGGTCGTTGCCGTGCCGGTCGATGAGGCGAACGAGCGCCGAACCGACCGTGCCGAGACCGGCGACGCCGAGACGAAGGGGAAGATTCATGGGCACTCCGTGGACTCAACTCTTTGTCGTCGTACGCACCGCCGCAACTATGCAGTGCGTATCAGGGACCCGAAAGAATGTGAACGCCGGAGTCCTTGCGCCTCGGGGTCCGGGGTGGGCCGAGCCGTTTCGCCCCGCCCAAGCGCCCCGGAGGACGACAGGCCCGAGCTACGACCTTGCCGCCGCCAGCGGGACGACGTTGTGCAACGTCTTGTCCGCCGATTCAAGGAAGCGGCGAAGGTTCCGCGCCGCTTGCCTGATCCGCTGCTCGTTCTCGACCAGCGCGATCCGGACGTATTCGTCGCCGTGCTCGCCGAAGCCGATGCCCGGCGCCACCGCCACGTCGGCTTTTTCGATGAGCAGCTTGGAAAACTCGAGCGAGCCGAGCGCCCTGAACTTCTCCGGTACCGGCGCCCAGGCGAACATCGAGGCCCGCGGCGCCGGGATGTCCCATCCCGCCCGGCCGAAGCTCTCGACCAGCGCGTCGCGCCGGCGCTTGTAGGTGGCGCGCATCTCTTCGATGCACTCCTGCGGTCCGTTGAGGGCGGCGGCGGCCGCCACCTGGATCGGCGTGAAAGCGCCGTAGTCGAGGTAGGACTTGACGCGCGACAGGGCGGCGATCAGCCGCTCGTTGCCCACCGCGAAACCCACCCGCCAGCCGGCCATCGAAAAGGTCTTCGACATCGAGGTGAACTCGACCGCCACCTCCATCGCGCCGGGCACCTGAAGGATGGACGGCGGCGGCTCGCCCTCGAAATAGACCTCCGAATAGGCCAGGTCGGAGAGCACGATCAGCTCGTTCCGCCGCGCGAAACTGACAAGGTCGCGGTAGAAATCGAGGTCGGCCACGTGCGCCGTCGGGTTCGACGGGTAGCACACCACGACCGCGAGCGGCTTCGGGATCGAGTGCATGACGGCGCGCTCGAGGGCCCTGAAATAGCCCGCGTCCGGCGCCGCGGGGAGCGAACGGATCACGCCGCCCGCCATCAGGAAGCCGAAGGCGTGGATCGGATAGCTCGGGTTCGGGCAGAGCACCACGTCGCCCGGCGCGGTGTTGGCCTGCGCCATGTTGGCGAAGCCTTCCTTCGAGCCGATGGTGACGATCACCTGCGTGTTCGGGTCGAGCTTCACCCCGAAGCGCCGGCCGTAGTAGGCCGCCTGCGCCTTGCGCAGACCGGTGATGCCGCGCGAGGCCGAGTAGCCGTGGGTGTCGTCGCGCCGCGCCGTCTCGGCCAGTTTCTCGACGATATGCGCCGGCGTCGGCAGGTCCGGGTTTCCCATGCCGAGATCGATGATGTCGGCGCCGGCGGCCCGTGCGCTCGCCTTGAGCCGGTTCACCTGCTCGAAGACGTAAGGCGGCAGCCGCCGCACGCTATAGAACTCGCCCATCGTTTTCCCTTTCGCCCGTCGTTGCCTGGCGACCCCGTTCGAACCGTACCGATGAAGGTGATGTCCTGCGCCTTCCGGACCTGGTCAGTCCGCCGGCGCGCAGGCCGGGTTGTTCTCCATTGCGCCTTCCTCCGAGCATGCCTCGATCTGCTCGATCGCGGCCTGGCCGTGGGTCTGCGCCTGCTCGGCGAGATCGGATGGATCGCCGCCGGCCGCGGCTGGCGGCGCGGTCTGCCGCGCCCGGAGCGCCTCGAGCTCGGCGATGATCCGGGCCCGTTCTTCCGCCGGCAGCAGCGTCCCGCCCGGCTCGGCCGGCGCCTTGTTGATGTTCGGGAATTCGCCGTCGTCCGGCGCCGTGGTGGGGAGCGGCTCGGGTGCGGACGAAGCCGACGTCGTGGCCGGTGCCGGTTCCGGCGCCGTCACCGGCAATGGCTCGGCGGGCGCGGGCTTGGCCGCGGCCACCGGGGCCGGTGCCACGGGTGCGGGTGCGGGCGCCTGAGCGGCCGTGCTTCCCGGCTCGCTGGCCGGCGTGGTCGCCGGCGCCAGCGCATTGGGGGCCACCGTCGCGCCGGGGGCTGAATTGAGCACCAGAGGCCCGCCGACAACCGGCTCCGAGACCGCCTGGGACGTGGTCTGCGTGCATCCGGCTCCGCCAAGCGCCAAACCGACCAGGAGAAGCGCCCCGCCCAGCCGGGCAAGGGGGTGCTTCGCCTTCCTGCCGGCGTCATGGTGTTCGGCTAGAGTGATCAAAGCATTAATACCCGCTCGCTAACGCTCTCGACGGCGAGTGTTTCGCCATATTATGTCGAAAAAGCGGGTATTTATCGCAGATTGGCGCCGCAAAGAGAATGGCAAGCGAAGATCAACATGAGCATGCCTACGCGGTGAGGGATCCCGAGGCCCTCGCCCGGAACCTTGCCCGCGTCGTCGAAGAGATAGGCAAGGCGGCGTCTGCCTACCTCAAGCCCCGCGAGGAGGGGAAAGTCTCGTTCGACATCAGCGACAGCCTCGCTGACGTGATCAAGGTCCTGACCAAGGTCGGCGAATATTGGCTCGCCGACCCCGAGCGCACCGTCGAGGCCGAACGGCGCCTCTGGTCCGGGTATCTCGACCTCTGGTCGTCCTCGATGAAACGCATGATCGGCGAGCCCGCCGGGCCGGCTGCCGAGGCCGATCCCCGGGACAGGCGCTTCGCCGATCCCGACTGGCGGGAGAACCGCTACTTCGACTTCATCAAGCAGGTCTACCTCATCACCAGCCGCTGGGCGGTGGACCTGGCCGAGCACGCTTCGGGTCTCGACCCGCATACGCGCCGCAAGGCGAGTTTCTACCTGAAGCAGATCGTCAACGCCCTCGCCCCGTCGAACTTCGTGCTCACCAATCCCGAGCTCCTCCGCGAGACCATGTCCTCGAACGCCGAGAACCTCGTCCGCGGCATGCACATGCTCGCCGAGGACATCAAGGCGGGCGGGGGCGACCTCCGCATCCGCCAGACCAGCGCGAGCGACTTCAAGCTCGGCGAAAACCTCGCCACGACCCCGGGCAAGGTGATCCACCAGAACGAGCTTTGCCAGATCATCCGCTACGACGCGGTGACCGAGACGGTGCTGGCGCGGCCGCTGGTCATCGTGCCTCCGTGGATCAACAAGTTCTACGTTCTCGACCTCACCGCGGAGAAGTCGTTCATCCGCTGGTGCGTCGAGCAGGGCCACACCGTATTCGTCATCTCCTGGGTCAACCCCGACAAGCGCCACGCGCGGAAGAGCTTCGAGCACTACATGAAGTCGGGCGTGATCGAGGCCGTCGACGTGGCGCTCAAGGCGACCGCCGCCGACGGCGTCAATGCCGTCGGCTACTGCGTCGGCGGCACGATCCTCGCCGTCACCCTCGCCTACATGGCCGCCAAGGGAGATGACCGCATCAAGTCGGCGACGTTCTTCGCCACCCAGGTCGATTTCACCCACGCCGGCGACCTCAAGATCTTCGTTGACGAGGAGCAGATCGCCGACCTCGAGTACAAGATGAAGATGCGCGGCTATCTCGAAGGCAAGGACATGGCCGCGGCCTTCAACATGCTCCGTCCCAACGACCTGATCTGGCCCTACATCATCGGCAACTACTTCAAGGGCAAGGAGCCGCCGCCTTTCGACCTCCTCTACTGGAACTCCGACGCGACGCGGATGCCGGCGGCCAACCACGCCTTCTACCTTCGCCACTGCTACCTCGAGAACAGGCTCTCCTCGGGCGAGATGGAAATCGCCGGGGTGAAGCTCGATCTCAAGAAGGTGAAGATCCCGATCTATAATCTCGCCACGCGCGAGGACCATATCGCCCCGCCGGAATCGGTCTTCTACGGCTCGTCCTTCTTCGGCGGAAAGGTGACGTTCGTGCTGACCGGCTCGGGCCATATCGCCGGCGTGATCAACCCGCCGGCGCGGAACAAGTACCAGTACTGGACGGGCCCCGCGCCGAAGGGCGACCGCTATGCCGAGTGGCTCGGAAAGGCCAGGGAGCATCCCGGCTCCTGGTGGCCGCACTGGCAGGAGTGGATCGAAGAGAAGGACGATTCCCGGGTTCCCGCGGCACGTCCGGGCGGCAAGAAATTCAAGACCATCGAGGCCGCGCCCGGCAGCTACGTCCGGGTCAAGGCCTGAGCTTCGACACGCATGCTGGCCCGGCTCTGACGTCCGGGTTCGGCGCGAGTGCGGCGCGAGGCAGTCCGGCGCAAC
>DASSPO010000275.1:0-3798 GCA_035699585.1 Bauldia sp. | reverse complement strand
GGTCCAGGCGGATCCCGGAAGGGGGCTGCGCAACAGCGTGCGGAACTGCGACATCTTTATTCCGGCCGAGCGTAAATCCCCCGCCTACCCCTATGACTACGAAGTGAGCTTTCATCACACTGTTTCCGAGCAGAACTTATTCCGAACGGATCTGCCCGCTTGGGGTGGTCAGCATTTCTGTGTCGAATATGGCCGCCACACGTCGGCCGAGGGCGATCGATTCAAGGGAACGGCCCCCGGGCCGCACGACAGCTTCCGCCCCGCGCACATGTCGGACCACGACACGCGCGAGCCCTTTTCGACGCGATGATTCCTAGCTGCAGTCGAAGACGCCGCGGTTTACAGGAAAGGCCGTTAGACATATCCGCGGGCCCGACCATAGCGAACGGTTCCGGTTGGACCTTACCCCAGCAGCGACCGTTCACGGTCCATGCCTGCGTAGGATTGGACGGTAAGCGATGTGCGGATTTGCAGGGTTCCTCGCCGGATCATCGTCCGAGCCGCTAACCGTCCTCCGTCGCATGGGTCTCGTGTTGCACCATCGCGGTCCCGATCACGGCGCCGAATGGTTCGATGAAGAGGCTCAGATCGGCCTTGCCCATCGCCGTCTGGCAATCATCGACCTGAGCAGGGCCGGCGAACAGCCCATGAGCTCGGCGAACGGCCGCTATGTAATCAGCTACAACGGCGAAATCTACAATCATGCCGACATCCGGGGAGAGCTGTTGCAGGCCGGATACTCGATAGATTGGCGCGGCCATTCCGATACCGAAACGCTTCTCGCGGCTTTTGAGGCATGGGGCGTAGCGGAAACCCTTAAACGCGCCATCGGGATGTTTGCCCTCGCTCTTTGGGACAGGCATGAGAGGAAGCTCACGCTCGCCCGCGACCGACTGGGTGAGAAGCCGCTCTATTACGGCTGGCAGACCGCGGGGCGATACGCCGTGTTCTTATTCGGCTCCGAACTCAAGGCGCTGTCATGCCACCCGGATTTCGAAGGAGAGATCGACCGCGGTGCCTTGTCGCTATTGATGCGGCATAACTACATCCCCGCTCCTTACTCCATCTATCGCGGCATCAAGAAGCTCCTGCCAGGCACCTACCTGACTGTGTCCCTTCAATCCCGCGAGGCCAAAGTGCACAGCTATTGGTCCGCGATGGAGGTAGCCCGCTCCGGCGCCATGAGCCGGGCGTCATGGAGTCCCGACGAGGCCATCGACGAGCTTCACGACTTGCTCCTCGATGCTGTCAACCGGCAGATGATGTCCGATGTCCCACTTGGCGCCTTCCTGTCCGGCGGCATCGACTCTTCGACGATCGTGGCGCTGATGCAGGCGCAAAGTCGCCGGCCTGTGAAAACCTTCTCGATCGGATTCTTCGAGGGCGAGTATAACGAGGCCGAATATGCCAAGGCCGTGGGGCGCCATCTCGGCACCGACCACACCGAGCTTTACGTCACTCCAGGCGAAGCGATGGACGTCATTCCGCGCTTACCGTCGATTTACGACGAGCCATTCGCAGATCCCTCGCAAATCCCGACGTTCCTCATCTCTCGCTTGGCGAGGAGTCAGGTCACAGTGTCGCTTTCAGGTGACGCAGGAGATGAATTGTTCGGCGGCTACAACCGCTACGAAATGACTGCTCGATTCTGGGACTGCATGGCTAGCGTGCCACGGCCTCTCAGAGTCGCGACCGCTCGCGGATTGACCAGCGTATCGCCCGCGACATGGGATCGACTGGCATTCGCTGCGCGCCCGCTGCTTCCACGATCGATGCGCGTGCGGCTCCCCGGCGACAAGGTGCACAAGGGAGCCGGAGTCCTCGCCAGCCGCACTCCTGCCGAGCTCTATCGCGGCATTGTATCGCTTTGGAGGAACCCGGAGCAGCTGGTTGCGGGGGCGACTGAACCCCACACCGTACTCACGGAGCCGTCGCCGCTCTTGGATGGCCTCACCCCGGTCGAACGTATGATGGCGCTGGACACCATCTCCTATTTGCCCGACGACATCCTGGTGAAAGTCGACCGGGCTGCGATGGCCGTTTCACTGGAGACGCGCGTGCCATTCCTCGATCACCGGGTGGTCGAGTTTGCCTGGCGCCTGCCGATCGACTTGAAGCTTCGCAATGGCCAAACGAAATGGGTCCTTCGGCAGGTCCTCTATCGCTATGTCCCCCGCAAGCTCGTCGAACGCCCGAAAATGGGATTTGGGGTGCCGCTGGACGAGTGGCTGCGCGGGCCACTGAAGTCATGGGCCGAGGAACTGCTTGACGAAGGACGACTGCGGCGCGAAGGCTTCTTCGAGCCGGCCCCCATTCGACGTGCCTGGGCCGCGCACCTGCAGGGCCATAGCAACATGCAGTACCACCTGTGGGTTGTCCTGATGTTCCAGGCGTGGCTCGAGAAGTCGCGCCAGGATGGCTGGGCTGACGCCGCAATGACGGCAGCGGCCTGATCGACGACCATGAAGGGCATCATCCTGGCCGGAGGCAGCGGAACGCGCCTCTACCCCGTAACGCTGGCAATCTCTAAACAGCTGCTGCCGATCTACGACAAGCCGATGATCTACTATCCGCTGTCGACCCTGATGTTGGCCGGGATCCGAGAGATTTGTGTCATTTCCACGCCGCGGGACCTCCCACAATATCATGCTCTGCTTGGTGATGGCTCGGCCTATGGCGTATCGTTCTATTACTGCGAACAGCCTAGCCCCGAGGGGCTTGCGCAGGCATTCGTGCTCGCCCGGGACTTCGTTGGATCGGATTCAGTATCGCTAATCCTTGGGGACAATATCTTCTATGGAGCGGGACTGTCGTCCGAAGTGCGCCGTGCGGCCAAACGATCGACCGGCGCGACCGTCTTCGCCTATCATGTGGAAGATCCGCAGCGTTACGGTGTCGTTCTGTTCGAGCAAGGAACGGACAAACCGATCGATTTGATCGAAAAGCCCGCCAACCCGCCATCCAGCTGGGCGGTCACCGGCCTCTACTTCTACGACAATCGGGTACTCGACGTTGCCCGGACGCTCAAGCCCTCCGCGCGCGGG
This sequence comes from Bauldia sp., assembly GCA_035699585.1. Classification (GTDB taxonomy): domain Bacteria; phylum Pseudomonadota; class Alphaproteobacteria; order Rhizobiales; family Kaistiaceae; genus Bauldia. The sequence goes on along the minus strand of DASSPO010000275.1, from coordinate 754 downwards.
GAGCTCGAAATCACCGACGTGAACCGGGCCTATCTCGAGTGGGGGGAGCTCAATGTCGTGCGGCTCGGCCGCGGCTTTGCCTGGCTGGATACCGGCACGCATGCCAGCCTGCAGGATGCTTCCACATTCGTGAGGACCATCGAACAGCGGCAGGGCATCAAGGTGATGGCGCCTGAGGAAATCGCATTCGACCTGGGATATTTGAGCGAAGACCAGGTTCTCGCCGCCGCCCACCGGCTCGGCAACTCTGACTACTCGGCCTACCTGCGCCGCCGCGTCGCCGAGGGCAGGCTACCGACGGTTTCCACGGGCGTGCACGGATGAACGCCCCAGCGGCAATCCTCGTCACTGGCGGCGCCGGCTTCATCGGTTCCGCGCTGTGCCGGCAGCTGGTTCGAGGCGGCTATCGGGTCGTGAACCTGGACAAGCTGACCTATGCCGGCAATCGCGCCTCCCTCGCCGACCTCGAACATTACTCCAATTACAGGTTCGTCGAAGGCGACATCGGCAATGGCCGCCTCGTGCGCCGGCTCCTGGAGGAAGAAGCGGTCGACGCGATCATGCACCTTGCGGCCGAGTCGCATGTCGACCGGTCGATCGACGGACCGGCGGCCTTCATCGAGACTAATGTCCTCGGGACCTTTCACCTGCTCGAGGCAGCGCTCGACTATTGGCGAGCTCTGCCTGCGGAAAAAAGAGCGGATTTTCGATTCCACCACGTTTCCACGGACGAGGTCTTCGGCGATCTTCCCTA
>DASSPO010000274.1:0-5332 GCA_035699585.1 Bauldia sp. | reverse complement strand
CGCCACCTTCGTCCTTTTCCCGGCGATCGTCTTTCTCCTCCTGCTCCCCACCGGCCACCTGCTTCCGGCGGCCCTGGTCACCGGCTTCCTCTATCTCGGCGCGCTGCCCTCGACCGTCTCCTCCTCGGTGGCCCTTACCTCGCTTGCCCGCGGCAACGTGCCGATCGCCATCTTCAACGCCACCCTGTCGAGCATCATCGGGGTCTTCGCCACTCCGGCGCTGATGGCCTGGTTCGCTTCCACAGCCGGGACGCCGCTGCCGCTCCTACCGGTCATCGCCAAGATCGTGCTGCTCGTGCTGCTGCCGATGGCCCTCGGCCAGGCGGCGCGCATCTGGCTCCGCGACTGGGCGGGCCGGAACCTGGGGACGATCCGCCTTGCCGACCGGATCATTATTCTCGCCATCGTCTTCAACGCCTTCTCCGATTCGGTCATCGCCGGCGTCTGGGAAGGCCCGGATGTCTTCATGCTCATCAGCATGGCGGTCGGCGTCGTGGTGATCTTTCTCGTCGTCTGGTTCGCCCTGAGGCTCGCCTGCCGTGTCCTCGACTTCGACGTCCCCGACACCATCGCCTGTCTCTTCTGCGGCTCGGTCAAGTCGCTTGCGACCGGCGTGCCGCTGGCGCGGCTGATGTTCGGCTCGGATCCGGCGCTCGGCCTGATCATCGCGCCGATCATGCTCTACCACGTGTTCCAGCTCGTCGTGCTCGGCGTCGCCGCCAACCGCTACGCCCGCCGTCCGGGCCCGTGACCGCCTCAGAACCGGTCGGCGGCAAAGGGGGCGGGATCGACGAACGGCACCTCGCCGGTGATCATCTCGGCGATGAGCCGGCCGGTGGGCGGGCCGAGCGTGAAGCCCGAATGCTGGTGGCCGAAGGCGAGCCACAGCCCCTTGTGGCGCGGCGCCGGGCCGATCACCGGCAGCATGTCGGGAAGGCACGGCCGCGCTCCCATCCACGGCTCGGCTTCACGCCGGCCGGCAAGCGGGAACAGCTCGCGCGCGTCGTGTTCGGCGATGTCGAGCTGGACCGGGGTCTTCGCTGCCTCGAGCGAAGCGAACTCGGAGCCCGTGGTAAGACGGATGCCGTTCTCCATCGGCGCGATCACATAGCCGCGCTCTTCGTCGAGCACGGGTCGGTTGAGCGTCGCATTACCCTCCGTCGCGAAGTGCATGTGATAGCCCCGCTTGACCGCGAGCGGCAGGCGATAGCCGAGCGGGCGGAGGATTGCCGCCGACCAGGGGCCGAGCGCAATCACGGCTTCCCGTGCGGCGATCCTTTCCCCGTCCTCTCCCGCCACCGACCACGCGCCGTCCGCCTCGGTCCGGAGCGAGCGTGCGTCTCCGGTCACCACCATCGCCCCGAGGCCGGGCAGTGCCTTGGCGAAGGCCTTGACCACGCCTCCCGGACTGGACACCGACCGGAGGTCGGTCCACAGCGCCGATCCCGCGAAGGCCGGCTTGAGATGCGGCTCGGCCGAGAGCGTTTCCTCGCGCCCCATCGCCACCACTCCGAGGCCGTGCTCTGCCGCGATCGCGATCAGGGCCCGGGCGGCGTCGAAGCCGGCTTCGCTGCGGTACACCTTGAGCCAGCCCCCGTCGCGATAGAAGTGCCCGGCGTCGGCGAGCGCGGCGATCCGCCCGTGTTCCTCGATCGCCGCGGCATTGAGCGGGGCCAGCACCCGTGCCGCGTGCTCGAGCCGCTCCGGTGCGGAGGCGCGCCAGTAGGCGAAGAGCCACGGCGCGAGCCAGGGGAGGGCGGCCGGATGGTAGCGAGCCCCCGGATAGCGCTGGCGCGCGACCCTCATCAGCGCGGTCAGGCTCCGCGGAAAGGCCGCGGGATAGATACCCGAGCGGCCCACCACGCCGCTGTTGCCGTAGGAGGTCTCCTCGCCCGGGGCGCGCCGGTCGACGAGCACCACGCTCCGGCCGCGGAGCGCGAGATGAACGGCAACCGATGTCCCGACGATTCCTGCGCCGAGAACGACGACGTCGGCCTTCATGCGAAACGAGCATCCATGCGGCGGGCGCGTGCCGCCTCATGGCGAGGCGGGCGGACCCGGGGTTGTTCGGCCGCCCGACCCTAGGCAGGGGCGGCAGGGATCACAACCGGCGGATCGGCGCACCTCTCATCCCGCCGGGGAGTACCAGATCGGCGAGGTATAGGCGCGTTCCTGCATCTTCATGGTGGCGCCTTCCGGCATCTCGATGCCGAAATACTTCGCGTCGTAGGCAGTCCACCGCGGCGTCGGAATTTCGAGGACGCGGCCGTAGTAGAACGCGCGCTGCGCCGGATCGAAATCGGGGTCGGTCCAGACCGCGATCAGTTCCGGGGAGCCGATCGTGTTGGTGAAGGTGGCGTTCTCGACGTCGACGGTGTCGCCGACCGGCGGTACTTTGCCGTCCGGGCCAGGCTGGCGGTCGCCGGACCACGCGACATCATAGACCTGCTCGTGGACGTTGCCCCCGGCGTCGAGCCAGCCCTTGACGATCTGGTAGCGGTCGAGATTGGCGCCGATCGGGTCCTTTAGCGCCGCCACCAGGAAGGTCGGCGCCTTGCCCTGGGGCGCCGGACCGAGGTCGCCGCCCATCGGCACGCCCTTGGTGTAGCCGATGACCGCCGGGCTCCGGGTGTTCGCGTCGGCCGCAACGAAATCGTAGCCGCCGAACAGGCGGACGAGCAGGCGCGATCCGGTGGTCGCATAGGTCTCGCGGCGCTGCATCGCATCGAAGATTGCCTCGCGCGTGTTCTCGCTTGCCCAAACGGCAGCGTACCCGGAAGCAACCGTCTCCCAGCCCAGGATCGCCAGGCCGGAGTCCGCGTTTGCAATGAACGGATGCTCCGCGCGTCCGGGGCTCGGCTCGCTGCTGGTTGTCTTGCCGAAGAAATTGTCCTCCTCGACGGCGGCGAGGCCGGTATGGGCGTCGGTCGAGCCGATCATGCCGAACTTGTAAGGATTGATCCCGAGCCCCGCCTCGAGCTTCAAGCCGTTCTTCAGCGCCGCCCGGGCGTACTCGAATTCGAGCATCTGCGGCGTCTTCGCCACCGTCAGGTCGAGGTTGCCCTTGTCCCAGCGCTCAAAATTGGCGAACTCGTCGTTGGGCGACAGGAAGGGATGGGTCTCGCCGTCGCCCTTGATCTGCGTCGCCTCATACAGCCGCTCCCACTCGGCGCGCGTCTCGGCATATTCGCGGTCGATCGGCTGGTCGGTGCCGGGCTCGATCATCGGGAACATGCGGCCGTTGGAGAGATTGCCGTTGTGGGCGATGGCGAGCACGTCGCCCCCGGTCTTCTCCTCGTAGGCCGCCATCCACTTCCACAGGTCGCGCGGATTGTCGCTGCCCGGGGGTAGCACGGTGAAGGGCACGACCTGACGTGCGAACTGCGCATTGTCGCGGAAGATGACATTGCGATGGAGGTTGTTGCCGCCGGTGTTCGAGGTCCACTCGTAGCCGATGAAGGCGGTGAAGCGGCCGGGCTCGTACGCCTCCTCCGCCGCGTCGATGGTCTCCTGCCATGCCGAACGGTAGGGCGCCGAGTCGGGTGTGTAGAGGATCGCGCCCTTGAACTCACCCGCGCCGAAGGCGGTGATGATCTCGACCGCCGCCTCCGCACCCTGGCCCGCCTGCATCATGTCGTACCAGCGGCGGCCCAGCGGGTCGGCCAGAATCTCCGGCTTTCCGGCGAGCATGTCCGGGAAGAATCCCATATTGTCCGAGTGGTCGGCAACCACCAGGAAGTCGAGCGGACGCGACAGCTTGGCCAGCTGCCCTGAGGACGCGGTGATTTCCTCCCCTTTGGCGAAGCGGTAGGCGTCGCGAGGTCCGAGACGTGCGCCAAAGGCGCCGGCATCCATCGAGAAAGAAGTGTGGAGGTGCGTATCGCCGAAGAGCGGCCGGCTCGGGAAGTTGCGGCCGGCCCAGGGCGAGTAGGGCCGCTTCGTTGGATAGAGCCGGTCGGCGGTCGCCTTGTCGAAGGTGCCGACGTCGGTGACGACGCTGTCCTGCGCCGCCGCCGGGATCGCCGCGAGCGCGCCCGCGACGACGGCCGCCGGCAAGAATTTCCTCGTCGCCATGTTCCCCTCCCTCGATTTGCCGGGCAATCCACACTCGGCCCGACCGGTGCGCTTCTCGCGATTCAGTTTTTCGTCGCGTTGGTTTGAGTCGCCTCCGTCCCTCCGCCGTTACTGATTGAGCGGCATTGCCTCGAAGGCTGCCTTCGTCGTGTATTCGCCGCGCGGGTAGTACGGGCCCATGACCTCCTCCTCCATGCCCGGCGCAGTGACGTTGTCCGGCCGGTTCTTCCAGGCCGGAGTGGTCGCCATGATTCGCATCATCAGCATGCCGAAGTCGGTGCGGTTGCGTGGATCGTCGAGGCCTTCTCCGCGCGGGCTCCATTCGATCCAGGCGACGCCATTCTCCTCGGTGGCGTTCGCGGGGCGGTCTTCTTTGCGGCTGTAGACGATGGTGTAGTTGCCATCCTTGTCGAGCGGCACCTGCATGTCGGTCAGCCCGTCGACGATCTGCCCGGATGGAGCTGCCTCGCAGCTGACTATTGACCAGTACTGTGTCTGCGCCTCCGGCATGACCTCGAGACCCTTGCCGCCGGCGCCTGCGTAGGTGTTCGGGAAGATCGGCATCTTGCCCCGCACCACGTAGACCGGCCCGAATTTCCGCGAAAGCTGAACGAACAGGTACTGGGTATCGGGATCGCCGCCGCCGTCGATCGGCCCGGCATAGGGCAGCTTGGCCTGCGCCTCGGGCGTCATGAACGAACCGAGGATCGAGTACTTGATGTTCCAATACTTCACCCAGCGTCCATCCTTGCGGGCCGGCGCCGTTGCGGGATCGAGGGCGGGGTCGTTGTCCTTGTTGTTGACCAGGGCGATCCACTGATCGGCGGTGAACGGCTGTGCGGGCGCGTCCATCGACCGCCCGAGCTGCTTGACAACCTCGTCGCCGGTGAGGCGCGTGCTGTCGGCGAGCGTCGCATCGTATTGCGGAAAGCCGGTGTGCGGCGAAGGCGACGTCGCCGGGGCCCAGCCGGCGCCGTCGGAACCTGCGTCTGGCAGGTAAATGCGAATCACGCCCTGCAGCTCGCCGCCGCCCTTGCCGACATAGAGAGTATTCTCGGCCCGTTGCGACGCGTCCGAGGGCGCATCCTCGGCGCGGATGCTGATCGTGTAGTTGCGCTGGTCGTCAAGACGATGAGCGCCGACCTTGAACGGGTTGGTCGAACCCGGGTCAGGGATGATGTCGGCCCCCCCGAGATCCTGGCCGATCGACACGAAGGTGTTGTTCTCGGCCTTGTAGAGCGCGAACTTGAAATAACGG
>DASSPO010000273.1:0-4342 GCA_035699585.1 Bauldia sp. | reverse complement strand
CATCAGGGGATCGCCGACCTGCGGCATCTCCGCATAGCGGTCGATCCGCTCCTCGATGACGTGACGGAAGTGCCGGATCAGGCCCTGGATCGGCCACGCCGCCGCGTCGCCGAGGGCGCAGATCGTGTGACCCTCCACCTGGTAGGTGACCTCGAGCAGCATGTCGATCTCACGCTTCTCGGCACGCCCATCGGCCATCCGCTCAAGCACGCGCCACATCCAGCCCGTCCCCTCGCGGCACGGCGTGCACTGGCCGCAACTCTCGTGCTTGTAGAAATAGGCCAGGCGAGCAATGGCGCGGATGATGTCAGTCGACTTGTCCATGACGATCACCGCCGCGGTGCCAAGGCCCGACTTGAGGTCGCGGAGGTAGTCGAAGTCCATGATCAGGTCGTCGCACAGGGAGGCCGGCAGGCACGGCACCGAGGCGCCGCCGGGGATCACCGCGTAGAGGTTGTCCCAACCGCCGCGCACACCGCCGCAGTGCCGGTCGATCAGCTCGCGGAGCGTGATCCCCATCTCCTCCTCGACCGTGCAGGGCTTGTTGACGTGCCCGGAGATGCAGAAAAGCTTGGTGCCGGTGTTCTTCGGTCGGCCGATGCCGGCAAACCAGGCCGCCCCGCGCCGCAGGATGGTCGGGGCCACCGCGATCGACTCGACGTTGTTCACCGTCGTCGGACAGCCGTAGACCCCCATCGACGCCGGGAACGGCGGCTTGAGGCGAGGCATGCCCTTCTTGCCTTCGAGCGACTCGAGGAGCGCCGTTTCCTCGCCGCAGATGTAAGCGCCGGCGCCGTGATGAACGATGATGTCGAAGTCCCAGCCGTTCTTGTTGTTCTTGCCGATGAGGCCGGCCTCATAGGCCTGGTCGACGGCGGCCTGGAGCCGCTCGCGTTCTCGAATGAACTCGCCGCGCACGTAGATGAAGGCCGTGTGGGCCCCCATCGCAAAGCCCGCGACGAGGCAGCCTTCGACCAGCGTGTGCGGATCGTGGCGCATGATCTCGCGATCCTTGCAGGTTCCCGGCTCGGATTCGTCGGCATTGACCACCAGGTAGCTCGGGCGGCCGTCCGACTGCTTCGGCATGAAGGACCACTTGAGTCCGGTGGGGAATCCCGCGCCGCCGCGGCCGCGGAGGCCCGAGGCCTTGATCTCCTCGATGATCCAGTCCCGGCCCTTCTCGAGGAGCTGCTTCGTGCCATCCCACTGGCCACGCGCCATGGCCCCTTTCAGCCCCCAATCGTGGAGACCGTAGAGATTGGTGAAGATGCGGTCCTTGTCGGCGAGCATGGATGCGATCTACTACTTCAACGGTACGTCGACGGCGCTGACCTGCCGTTCGATGCGGTCAAGCCGGCGCTCGATCGCCGCCTGCCCGGCGCGGAGCGCACCGTCATCCCGGCGCGCAGCTTCGAAATCTTCCCGCAGCCCGGCAACCTCGACCCGGAGGTCCGTGAGGTTCATCTCGACCGCGGAAAGACGCTCCCGAAACGCATCAAGCACGCTGTCGACAACCTCGTTCATAGCCTGAACCATGGAGATGCTCCCGGCTTTCAGCCCTTCTTCCCGCCATCGGTAGCGGCCTCGTGCCTGGCGGTTTCGGCGATCTTCTCCTCGCGCTTTTCGGAGGTCGATTGGCTGTCGAGAGCCTTCTCGACCCGCTGCGATATGGCCCCGGTCGGATCGGGAGGCGTCTGAGTGGCGGCCATCGGCTTTGCCGCGTTGATCATCGTCGGGACGTCGGCGGGTCCCTCCATCCGCGGCTCTGGATGGACGACAGCACCGATCGACGTGAGCGTGGTCGGCCCACCGGCCGGAGCCGAGAATTGCCGGTCGATCTGCGGCCCCGGCTTCACCGGCCGGCCGACGGCAAGGTCGTCGATGATCTCCGAAAGCCGCTCCGGTGTCAGGTCCTCGTAAGTGTCGGCGTTGATCTGGATGAGCGGCGCGTTCACGCAGGCACCCAGGCATTCGACCTCCTCCCAGGAGAAGGCGCCGTCGTCCGAGAGATGAAACTGCTCACGATGGATTCGCTTGCGGCAGACCTCCTTGAGGTCGTTCGCCCCTCGGAGCCAGCAGGGCGTCGTGCCGCAGACCTGAATGTGGGCGATCCGGCCCACCGGCTCGAGATGGAACATCGTGTAGAAGGTTGCGACCTCGAGCACGCGAATCTTCGGCATGTCGAGCATCGCAGCGACCACCTCAATCGCCGGCTCGGTGACCCATCCCTCCTGCTCCTGGGCCCGCCACAGCAAGGAGATCACCGCCGAGGCCTGCCGGCCGGCGGGGTATTTGGCGATCTCCTTTTTTGCCCAGGCGAGGTTGGCATCGCTGAAAGCGAAGCTCTCGGGCTGTTTCTCGGCGAGGCGGCGGACCGACATGAGACGGAAGATTCCGTGGGGCAGCGAAGTTTAGCGGCGTTCTAGCATTTGCGGCGCGAAAGGCCAGTGGGCTCGCATCAGGAAATGATCTGGTCTTTGAAGGATCAGCCGGAGATCGACGCCATCGGGATCGAGACCCCCCGGCCGCGACCGCTCAAGGGCAGGCTCCCGCGCGTGTCGATCCTGGCCCAGGCGCGCGCATGGCGATCGGCGGCCGACACCGGGGAGCCGGGATCGACGGGCATTCCAAGCCGGGCCAGGGCATGCGGCTCTCGCGACGTGTTCATCGGCAGGCTCGCGTGGCCATCAACGATCCACCTCGCCGAACACAATGTCGAGTGAGCCCAGGATGGCCGACACGTCGGCGAGCATGTGCCCCCGGCACATGAAATCCATCGCCTCGAGGTGCGCGAAGCCGGGCGCGCGGATTTTGCAGCGGTAAGGCTTGTTGGTCCCGTCCGAGACGAGATAGACGCCAAACTCGCCCTTGGGCGCTTCGACCGCCGCATAGACCTCGCCGGCGGGGACGCGATAACCTTCGGTGTAGAGCTTGAAGTGATGGATGAGCGCTTCCATCGAGCGCTTCATCTCGCCGCGCGTTGGCGGGACCACCTTTCCGTCCTCGCTGCTTACCGGGCCCTGCCCGTCGGCGCGGTTGAGCTTCTCGACGCACTGCTTCATGATTTTCGTCGCCTGGCGCATCTCCTCCATGCGGATCAGGTAGCGATCGTAGCAGTCGCCGTTCTTGCCCACCGGTATGTCGAAATCCATCTCGGCATAGCACTCGTAGGGCTGTGCCTTGCGAAGATCCCAGGCAGCGCCTGAGCCGCGGACCATCACGCCCGAGAAGCCCCATTTCCATGCATCCTCTAGGCTCACCACGCCTATGTCGACGTTGCGCTGCTTGAAGATGCGGTTGCCGGTGAGCAGTTCGTCTATGTCGTCGACAACTTTCAGAAACGGATCGCAGAAGGCGCCGATGTCATCGATCAACTTCTGCGGCAGGTCCTGGTGGACGCCGCCGGGACGGAAATAGGCGGCGTGCATGCGGCTGCCGGAAGCGCGCTCATAGAAGACCATGAGCTTTTCGCGCTCCTCGAATCCCCAAAGGGGCGGCGTCAACGCGCCGACGTCCATTGCCTGCGTGGTGACATTGAGGAGATGCGAAAGAAGCCGCCCGATCTCGGAATAAAGGACACGAATGAGCTGACCGCGCCGTGGAACCGTGATGCCAAGGAGCTTCTCGACGGCGAGTGCGTAAGCGTGCTCCTGGTTCATCGGGGCGACGTAGTCGAGCCGATCGAAGTAGGGTACGGCCTGAAGGTAGGTCTTGTGCTCGATCAGCTTCTCGGTACCCCGATGAAGCAGCCCGATGTGCGGATCGACGCGCTCGACGACCTCGCCATCGAGTTCCAGCACCAACCTCAGAACCCCGTGCGCTGCAGGGTGTTGGGGTCCGAAGTTAATGTTGAAGGTGCGAACTTCTGTCTCGGGCATGAGAGCCTACTGAGGCTTTGCTTTTTCGTCGCCAGGGAGTGTGTATTCCGTCCCTTCCCAAGGGGAGAGGAAGTCGAAGTCCCTGAATTGCTGGGCCAGTCTGACCGGCTCATAGACGACGCGTTTCCGCTCGTCGTCGTAACGGACCTCGACGAAGCCGGTGAGCGGGAAGTCCTTGCGGAGCGGATAGCCCTCAAAGCCGTAGTCGGTGAGAATGCGGCGGAGGTCGGGGTGGCCGGTGAAGCGGATGCCGTAGAAGTCGTAGGCCTCGCGCTCGAACCAGTCGGCGCCGGGATAGACCGCCGTGAGCGACGGCACCGGGGTCGCCTCGTCGGTCATCACCTTGAGCCGGATCCGGGCGTTCTGGCGCGGGCTCAGGAGATGGTAGACCACATCGAACCGCTTCTCGCGGCTCGGCCAGTCAACGCCGCAAATATCGATGATGTTGACGAAGGCGAGCCTTG
>DASSPO010000272.1:0-29471 GCA_035699585.1 Bauldia sp. | reverse complement strand
CTGGTGGCGGGCGGCAGGGCTGCCGGGTCGTCGGGTGGTTCGGTCGCTTCCGTTGCGGGCGGCGGCGGCGCCGGCGCCGCAGCGACGTCGACCGTCACCTCCCAATTCAGCACGCACATGTCGGCGGCGAGGTTGACCTTCTCCCCGGTCGAGGTGACGAAGTCGAAGCGGTTGGCGCAAGCCACCACCGTGCTTGGCTCATCGATCCGGAACAGGGTCGAGCCATCGCCACGGCCGACCATGGCGAGCTCCTTGCCGTTCCGGAACGCCTTTTCGATGGTCACCCCCGGCTCGCTGGCCTTGACGGTGAAAATTCGGCTGTCGGCAATCGCCGACGTGGCCGACAGGGCGGCGCCAAGAAGGCCGGCCGCCGTCACAACCCCATGGAATCTCAGCATGATCTTACGCTTCCGCTGCGATCGCCCCGACCTACGGTGTCAAGCGCTGTCATGCCAAGCGGGCAGACATATGGCAACAGGCGCGTGTGGGCGGCGATATTGACGAGTCCCGGAGTGCCGCGAGGTGAACGAGACTGTCATCCGAAAACGGGTTCGGTGCGTGGAGCCTTTCCGCGCCGGCGACGGCCGCAGCAGCAGACGCTGCCCGGACTTCGCGATGCCAGACGCTTGCCGAATTCAGCCGGCGATCCGGAGCCGGTTTTCCGGAAGGCCCGGAACGTCCATCTCAACGGCGTAAAGGCTGCCGGCGAGCCGGCTCCCGGGGCTCGATCCACCGCGCGCGGTGGTGACGTACAACGTCCGCAGGTCGGGGCCGCCGAACGCGCAGGTCGTGATGTTGTCGCATGGCATCTCGATGCCGCCGGCAACCTTCCCGTCCGGCGCGATGCGGACCACCGATGCCCCGCCGTAGCGGGCGTTCCAGAGATACCCTTCGACGTCCATCGCCGAACCGTCGGGAGAGCCGCGTCCGTGGCCGACGAAGAAAGGGCGCTCGTTGGCCACCGTGCCGCTCACGGCATCGTAGTCGAAGACTCCGATCGCGTTCCGCAGCGTGTCGGCAAAGTAGAAGCGTGTCGCGTCCGGGCTCCAGGCGAATGTGTTGGAGATGCCGATGCCGGTCTTCACCACCGTCACCGTTCCGTTCGGAGCGATACGGAAGAGACGACCCGCAGCGTCGTCGGTGATCGGCCGGTCGGAACCGTCTTCGGCGACGTTGTTCTGCATCGAGCCGACCCAGAAATTGCCCGCGGGGTCGGCGCGGCCGTCATTGAGTCGCACTCTCGGCCAGTGGTTTTCGGGGAAGGCGAAATCGCGCCGCGAATCGGTCCGGGGATGCCACAGGATGATGCGGCCGCCGACGGCCACGGCGAGCGTGTCCGGCCGGTCGGTGAGCGCAAGCGCGGTCGGCGGCTCGGCGAATTGCCAGCTCCACGTGGCCCGGCTCGCGGGGTCGTAGCGGTGGATCAGGAAACGGCTGATGTCCACCCAGTAGAGCGCCTGTTCGCCATCGTGCCAGGCGGCCCCCTCGCCGGTCCAGTCGCCAGCCGGCACCACGCATTCCACCCCGCCCATCGTTCGCGTCCCCGGTTTTTTGCGTGCAGCGCACAAGACCCCTGCCCAAACGGCACCGGGCAGTGTAGACCGCAGGCGCCGTGACCGGGAAGGGATGACAAGAGGATATGTCCAGTCGCATCATCGCCGTCGATCCGTTCGATCTAGTCGTATTCGGAGGCGCGGGCGACCTCGCCTATCGCAAGCTCCTTCCCGCGCTCTACCATCGTTACCGCGACCGCCAGATCCCGAAGGAGGCGCGCATTATCGGCGTTTCGCGGCGCGGGATCAGCGACGCCGAATACCGTGAGACGGCGGCCAAAGCCCTCAGTCAGCACGTCGCCGCGAACGAACTCGAAACCGACGTTGTGGGGTCCTTTCTAGACCGGTTGCATTTCGTCTCGGTCGACGCCCAGTCCGCTGCGGGCTGGGACACCCTCGCCGCCCTCCTCGGGGACGCCGGCGACCGCGTGCGGGCCTTCTACCTCGCGGTCGACCCGAGCTTGTTCGGCACGATCTCGGCGAGGCTCGGCGAGGAGCATCTGGTGACGCCCAAGACCCGCGTGATCATCGAGAAGCCGATCGGCCACGACCTCGCGACGGCCAGGGAAGTGAACGATGCCGTCGGTCAGGTCTTCGAGGAGAGCCAGATCTACCGGATCGATCATTATCTTGGGAAGGAGACGGTGCAGAACCTGATGGCGCTCCGCTTCGCCAACGCCCTTTTCGAGCCGCTATGGAACGCCGAGCACATTGACCACGTCCAGATCACGGTCGCCGAGACGCTCGGCGTCGAAGGGCGGGGCGCCTACTACGATCACGCCGGTGCCCTCCGCGACATCGTTCAGAACCACATCATTCAGCTCCTCTGCCTCGTGGCGATGGAGCCGCCGGCGCATCTCGACGCCGACTCGGTCCGCGATGAGAAGCTCAAGGTGATCCGTGCCCTCCTTCCGATCGACGCCAGGAACGCGGGAACGGCGACCGTGCGCGGCCAATACCGCAGCGGCAACATCGGCGGCGCCTCGGTGCCGTCCTACCTCAGCGAGATCGACAACAGCGAGAGCTCGACCGAGACCTTCGTTGCGATCAAGGCAGAGATCGGCAACTGGCGCTGGGCCGGCGTCCCTTTCTACCTCCGCACGGGCAAGCGGCTCGCCGCGCGCGTCTCGGAGATCGTCGTCGCCTTCAAGCGTATCCCGCACTCGATCTTCGACTCCGGCGCCGGTGACGTCCATCCCAACCAGCTCGTGATCCGGCTCCAGCCCGACGAGGGGGTGAAGCTCTGGCTGATGATCAAGGACCCCGGTCCGGGCGGAATGCGGCTGGTCTATGTACCCCTCGACATGAGCTTCGCCCAAGCCTTCAAGGTGAGGAGCCCGGATGCCTATGAGCGGCTGATTCTCGATGTGATCCGCGGCAACCAGACCCTCTTCATGCGACGCGACGAGGTCGAGGCGGCATGGCAATGGGTCGACCCGATTCTTCAGGCGTGGGCAAGCGCTTCCGAGCCGCCCAAGCCTTATGCCGCGGGCACCTGGGGCCCGTCGGCCTCCTTCTCGCTCCTTGGCGACCGCACCTGGCACGACCTCGTCGAGTAGCCCGCCAGGAAGAACTCCGGCCTTGATCCACCGCAAGGAGCTAGCGCCGCATCTGGTCCAGTCTGGGCTCATTCTGGTTGATCTGAGGTGGGCCATGCTCGGATTCGTTGTAGTCTTGGCGATTGCCGTGGCCGGCATCGCAGCGGCCTCGCCGGCTCGCGCGGACGATGCGCCGGACATCGTCTACTTCAACGGCAAGATCGTCACCATGGACGCGGCGGACTCGATCGCCGAAGCGGTGGCAATCAAGGACGGCAAGTTCGTCGCGGTCGGCACGACCGACGCGATGCGGGCGATGTCCAAGGCCTCTACGACCCTCGTCGACCTTGAAGGCCGGACGACGGTGCCCGGCCTGATCGATGCCCACACCCATCCGCTCGAGACCATGGTGATGAAGGGCTGGGTGGATGGCCGGTTTCCCGGCACCGCTTCGGTCAGCCAGCTCCTCGGCAAGATCGCCGACGCCGCCAAGGCCGCCCCCAAGGGCGGCTGGGTCTTCGTCGCCTGCTCCTCGGCGAGCCAGGACAAATTCGCCGAGAAGCGTCTCCCGACCCTGGCCGAGCTCGACGCGGCCGCGCCGGACAATCCGGTGGCGATCGCCAACGGCACCCACATGTTCCTCGGCAATTCTATGGCGCTCAAGGAGCTGGGCGTCACCTCCGGCCACGTCGCCTTGACCGGCGGCGGCCATGCCCTGCTCGGCCCCGACGGCCAGCCGAACGGCGTGCTCGTCGACGGTGGCGCGGCGCTCCCGTCAATGCCCACAGCCGAGATGCTGAAGCAGTACTACGCGAAGGACATACCGGCCTTCTGGAATTCCAACGGCTTCACCTCGGTGCTGGCGATCACCCCGGCCTACGCCCTGCCCGCGCTGCAGGCGGTCGCCAAGGCGGGCACGACCGACATCCGCTACACGACGTCGGTGTGGACCGCCATGAACGACGTCGGAATGCCGACTGCGCTCGGGAGCTTCGCCATGCCGGCTGGCGCCGATCCGGACTACTACCGCTCCCTCGGCATCAAGATCTGGATGGACGGCGAGAACGATGCGCGAACGGGCCTGATGTACGAGCCCTATCTCGGGCACGACGAGACCGATCCCCCGGGCGACATGGGCGTGCTCACCTCGTCGCCCGACCAGATCCAAAGCTTCACCGACATTGCCGCCAAGAACGGCGTCACAGCCATGATCCACTGTTCGGGGGACAAGGCGGTCGACCTCTGCCTCGACGCCTACGAGCGCGAAGTGGCGAATGGCGCCACCAACGTCATGCGCATCGAGCATTTCGGCATGTTCCAGTTGAACGACAAGCAGCTCGAACGCGCCAAAGCCCTGAGGCAGCACAGGTTCTTCGTCTCGATCCAGCCGACCTGGCTGCTCGACCTGGTGAAATCCGACTACGCGAGCATGGGCGAGGCGCGCGCCAGCACCGGCTTCCGTTTTCGCGACCTGATCGAGGCTGGTCTCGAACCTGCCGCGGGAACCGACGTGACCGGCATCTATCTCACCAATGTCAACCCGATGCTCGCGATCTACGCCGCCGTCTCGAGGAACTCCGACATGGGCATCTTCCAGGCGGACCAGGCGGTCTCCGTGCGCGATGCGGTACGGATGTGGACGATCTGGGCTGCGAAATCGATGGCTGAGGAAGGCTCGAAGGGATCGATCGAACCGGGCAAACTCGCTGATATGACGATTCTTTCCGGCGACATCCTCACGATCCCGCCTGAAAGCCTCAAGAACGTGACGGTGGTGAAGACAATCGTCGGCGGTCGCGTGGTCTACGACGCCGCAGCTGCCAGGTAATCACCGCCGCGGCAGGAAGCGGCGCACGAGCCACGGCACCAGGAAGCCGATGCCGATCGAGACGAGGGCGAGGATGGCGAAGAGCAGCGCAAGGTCGGCGCGGCTTGTCTCGTCATAGTCGCCGAATTCGAGAAACGCCACCCCGACCGCCGCGACGACCAGTGCGATGGCGATGACCCGCGATAGCGTCGGTACGCCGAGCGCGAGGAACCGGACGAGCCGGATGAAGGTCCCCTCCCCTGTCTCGGCCATGGCTTGCGATTCCTTTCCGCGGCTCCGCCGAAAATAACCGCCGGGCGGCAAGGAAGGAACGGGCACAAAGGACCCAGCGCGACGTCCTCACCGGGAGGCGGGCGCCGACACGTTGCCTTTCGTCAGGCCGGATCGCCGGATCACCGTCCGGGCGACTGACTCGAAAGCCACTTGCTCCCTTAGGGCGAAGTTAAGGCGTTTCGGCTACAATCGGATGTCCTGATCTCTGTTCCAGCGATCCCGGGGAGGTTCAAATGGCCAAAATCGTCGGCACGAAGGGCCCCGATCTCATCGACGCGACCAACACCGTCGATGGCCAGCCTTACCCCACCAACCTCGCCGATCGAATCTTCGGGCGGAGCGGCGATGATGCGATTTCCGGTCTCGGCGGCGACGACCGAATCGTCGGTGCGAGCGGAGGCGACGCCATCGCCGGCGACGACGGCAACGACGTCCTTCTCGGCGGAAACGGAAACGATGCGCTTGCCGGTGGATCCGGCAACGACGCCGCCAGAGGCGGCGCCGACCGGGACGCCATCGCCGGCAATGACGGCGATGACAACCTTGCAGGTGGCGCCAGCAAGGATGCGCTCCTCGGCGGCTTGGGCAATGACCGGCTGACCGGCGGCAGGGGCAAGGACGCGATCGGGAGCGGCGATGGCGACGACAACGCGCGCGGCGGCACCGGCAAGGACACCATCTTCGGCGACAACGGCAATGACTTCCTCCGCGGCAACGACGGCAACGATCTGATCTTCGGGGGCTCCGGAGACGACGTGATTTCGGGTGACGCCGGGAGGAATACGCTATCCGGCGGCCCCGGTGCCGATAGTTTTCTTTTCGGCAGCGAGGATGGACGCGACATGATCCTTGACTTCAACCCGCTTGAGGACGGCTTCATCCTCTCGCGAAGCGTCTACAAGGGTATCGGCCCGACCGGCCCGCTCAAGGCGCAGTACTTCAACGTGGGCGAAGCCGTCACGCCGATCCAGCGCATCCTCTATGACGATGGATGGCTCCTCTACGCACGGCACGGGTCGAATACCAACGACCCGGTGAAGTTCGCCTTCATCGGCGAGGGTCTCCCCATAACCGCCGACCTTTTCGTGGTCAGCGCGTGAGCCAGGCTTCGCCCGCATCGGGGTAGCGCGGCACGGCTGGCCGGGCTAGAAGTCCCGCCATGACCGACATTGCTGAAGGGAGATTCGCCTCGCGCGGCGCGTGGGGCGCGGAGGTCCGCGCCACCCTTTCGCTCGCCTGGCCGCTGATCCTGATCAACCTGTCGAATCTCGCGCTCGGCACCACTGATGTGATCATGATGGGCTGGCTGGGGCCGGAGGCGCTTGCCGCCGGGGCGCTGGCCACCAACCTCAACTTCGCCTTTCTGATCTTCGGCATCGGACTGGTAACCGCCACCTCGCCGCTCATCGCCATCGAGCTCGGCCGGAAACGCCACTCGGTGCGCGACGTGCGGCGAAGCGTTCGCCAGGGCATCTGGGCCGCGGCGACGATCTCGATTCCGGTCTGGGCGATACTCTGGAACGGCGAGTGGATCATGCTTCGGCTCGGTCAGGAACCGGAATTGGCTCGAGAGGCGGCACGCTATCTGCGCACGCTCCAATGGGGCATTCTTCCCTTCCTCGCCTTCGTCGTCCTTCGGAACTTCATCTCGGCACTGGAGCGGCCGCTTGCCGCCATGTGGGTCGGCGGTGCGGCGATCCCGGTCAATGCGGCGATCGTGTACTGGCTGATGTTCGGCGGCCTCGGCATCCCGCCGATGGGACTCGAAGGGGCCGGCGTCGGCACCACGATCACGAACGCGCTCATGTTTCTCGGCCTTGCGATCATCGTCGCCGTCCACCGCCGCTTCCGGCGCTATTTCCTGTTCGGCCGGTTCTGGCGACCGGACTGGAAACGCTATCGCGAGGTCTGGCGGCTGGGCTTGCCGATCGCCCTGTCACTCGGCTTCGAGGTGACGATCTTCAATGCCGCCGCCTTCCTGATGGGGTTGATCAACGCGGATGCGCTCGCCGCCCACGCGATCGCCATCCAGGTCGCTTCGCTGGTTTTCATGGTGCCGCTTGGCCTGGGCATGGCGGCGACGGTCCGCGTCGGCCTCGCCTACGGCGCAAGCGACCGCGAAGGCATCGGCCGCGCCGGCTGGACGGCATTCGGCCTTGCTGTCGGCTATGCCTGCGTCACGATGCTGGCGCTGATCGTTGCCGGACGGCCGATCGTCGCTGTCTTCCTCGACGTCGGAGCCCCCGGCGCCGAAGTGGCGTTCGACCTCGCGGTCACGTTCCTGGTCTATGCGGGCCTGTTCCAGTTTTTCGATTCGGGCCAAGCCGCGGCCAACGGCATGCTCCGTGGGCTCGGCGACACGCGGCTCCCGATGATCTATGCGGCGATCGGCTACTGGGGAGTGGGTCTGCCACTCGGCGTGGTGCTGGGGTTCTGGACCAGCCTAGCCGGCGAAGGCATCTGGATTGGTCTCGCGGCCGGACTTGCAGTGGTCTCGGCGCTGATGACCGTGCGCTGGATAAGGCGGGACACGCTCGGGCTCACCCGCGACGCAAGCCGGGTGACGCAGCCATCAACGCACTGAGGGCTACGGCTATCACGAAAAGGGATGCCGGGAGGTCGATCTCCCGGCATCCCCTAATGCTCAGTCAACAGCGGTCACAGACGACGAAGGATGTGGCAGAGATCGACGAGGCCTTCATCGTAGGCGAAGGGCATCGCGAGGATGCTCCCACACTGGCGCTTCATCGCGGCGATCTCCTCCGAGGACATCCCGGCCGTTGCGGCCTGGATCCGATTCACCGAGATGCCACCAGAGCCGCCGCCACCCTTGCCTAGACCGGCATTCCCGCCGCTTCCGCCGCCGGTCCCGCCGCCATCGCCGCCACCCGGGACGACTGGGCTGCTCCCCAGGAGCGCTCCGAGATTGATGCTGGTGTCGGAGTTAAAGCCACCGTCGGGATTGCCGCTGGTATTATGGTTGGCGAGAGGACTGCCGCCGGTCCCGATGTTGGCCGTTGCGGTGCTGTTGCCGACGCTGGTCTTGGCGGTCGCAACGTTGCCGCCACCGCCGCCCAGCGTGGCGTTGGCATTGGCGGTGTTTCCAACGTTTGCCTTGGCTTGCGCCGTGCTACCGCCGCCGACGGTGACGTTTGCATTCACGTCGCCGACGCCGGCCTTAACTTCGAACGCCTGGGCGCCGATGCCGGCCGAACCTAGCAGCAGGGCAGCGGACGCCGCCGCAATCATCAGATGATATCTGGTCATGGCGTTCCTTGCTCCTTTTCTGGATCGCGAATACGGCGGGGACCGCCGATCGCGCACGTATCCCCCAAACGAGTCGCGATACGTCGCGGTTTCCGACCCGGGCAACAGGAACGCCGGATGCTTAACGGTTTGAATTTACTTCAATATCGAGACGCCTCTCCGGGCAAGGTTGCGGTGGGCATCTCGCCCTATTGAAATGCCTGTTTTTGGAATTCGGTGCGCTCCACCTTGTTCTTGATCGGCGGGATGGTGCGGAGGTAGGCGACGATCGCGTCGAGATCCTCTGCGGTCATGTTCTTGAAGAAGCCGAAGGGCATCGGTGGCGCGAGCTTGGTGCCGTCCGGGCGGACGCCCTCGGTGATCGCCTTCTTGATGTCGTCGTCGCTCCAGTTGCCGATGCCGGTTTCAGGATCGGGCGTGATGTTGGCGGTCATGACGATCATCTCGGGCCCGAGATGAATCGGGAAACCGCCGGCGCCAAGCTTCGTCATGTCGGGCATGCCCTGGTCGGTGAATGGCGTGTGACACTCGAAACAGTGAGCGAGCGCGTTCACGATGTAGCCGCCATAAGCCACCTTGTCGCTCTTGGGCGGCGCCGGGAGCCCCTTGGCCGGCGGCATCGGCTGTTGGGGAATCTTGTACGTCGACTCCGGCACCTCGTTGTGGACGGCGGGCACCGTGCGGAGATAGGCGACGATCGCCTTCACGTCGTCATCGGACATGTTGTTGTAGACGGGGACGGGCATGGGCGGGAAGTTGATCCGCCCATCCGGCGTTTTGCCCTCGCGGATCGCGACGATTATCTGCTCGTCGGTCCAGGTGCCGATACCGGTGTCCGGGTCGGGAGTGATATTGGCGGCATAGGCGTCAATGCCGATTGGGTCGAACAGGTGGAAACCGCCGGCGAGCTCCTTGCCCGGAATGAACTCGAACTTCTCGTTCCTGCCGTTATGGCAGTTGCCGCAGGCAACCGGACCGTTCATCAGGTATTCGCCGCGTGCCACCAGGGCATCCTGATCCTGAGCCCCCGCCTGTCCGCCGGCGATCATTCCGGCGCCTGCTACCGCGAGCATCGTCAACAACAGTCTCATGGAGGTCCCCCCTTACGGCCGGATCGGCATTGGAGCGCTTCTAACATGGTGCGTGCGTGCTAGAAAGAAGTGCGCCGTTGGGATCGCGGGGCGCCGGCTACTTCCGATTGCGGGCTCACGCGACGCGGAGATAGGCCATCATCCCCGTCTCCTGGTGCTCGATCACGTGGCAGTGGAACATCCAGTCGCCCGGGTTGTCGGCGACGAACGCCACCTCCACCGTCTCCTCGGGGAGAAGCAGGACCGTATCGGCATGGTGGATGGCGAGCGTCCTTCGGTTGGAACCGAGCACCTTGAATGAGTGGCCGTGGATGTGGATCGGATGAGCGATCTTGCTGAGGTTCCGCAGCAGGAATCGGTACGAGCTCCCAAGCTCGAGCACCGCGAGGGGTGGTGGGATGCGCGCATGGTCGCGGCCGGGCCAAGCGGTGCCGTTGATGGTCCAGAAGTCGTCCGAGGCAAGACAGATGGAACCGACCGCGGGTCCGAGCCCGGGGTCCACGACGGGCATTCCGCCGGGGCCGGCGGCAAAGTCGAAGGCGTGGATCTCGGCGACAGCGAGGTCCGGCTCGGGAATGCGGCCGGCGCGAAGCGGCCGCGGCTCAAATGCGGCTTCCGGGCGCGGCGTGCCGTCTCCGATGAGATGGGCAAGGCGTAGCGGCTCCTCTCCGCGGCGGTCGATGAGATAGGCGATGTCACCCGCCGCTGGCGCACGAACGGCAAGATCGACGCGCATCGCCGGCGCGAGCAGCCACCCATCGAGTGGGAACGGCGGCACTGCAATGCCGTCGATCGCGATGACCGCGGCCTCCGTGCCCTCGACCGTCACTTCCATGATGCGGGTAGGATCGCCGTTTATCACCCGGAGTCGGCAATCGGAGGAGGCGGGGAGCCGGAGCTCCGCCGCCGGCGCCCCATTGCCGCTTCTCACGTTGCCGTAGGTCCCGGCGCGGCTCGCGCCGCGCTTGGTGGTGAAGCTTGCGAAGCCGCCGGTGTCGGAATCGATCCGCCAGTCGCGAAGGAGCACCACCTCGTCGGCGGCATAAGGCTCGGGGGCGTCGCCTTCGACGATGAGGATGCCCATCAGTCCACGGCCGAGCTGCTCCGCCGTGTTGCAATGGGTGTGGAAAAAGAACGTGCCGGTGTCGGGCGGGGTAAAGACGTAACGGAAGCTTCCGCCGGGCTCGACCGGCGGCTGCACGAGATAGGGTACGCCGTCCTGGTCATTGGGAAGCCGGATGCCGTGCCAGTGGATCGAGCTGTGCTCGCCGGCAACGGGCAGGCGGTTCTCGAAGGCGACGTCGAGCCGGTCGCCGAGATTTACCCGCACGACTGGGAGCCAGGTCGCATCGGAAAGCGTCCACATCGGCAGCGTATGGCCGCCGAAGCAAGGCAGCACCTGCGGCCGCTCGGCGGCAATGAGGCGAAGCGGAACGGTGCGACCCGCGCCTGGCTCCGCCGACTGAGGCAATGCAGGCCCGGTGGCGCTCGCGGCGCCGACCAGGCCGGCGGCGCCGAGGGCGACGCATCCTGCCCCCGCCATGAACCTGCGACGCGTCACTGTCAGCATGATTGCCAGGCGCGCTCCGTCTTTCGCCGCCGGCGGGACACTGTAATCTCGGAATGGCCTTGGCAAGAACCCGGCGGTTGTCGCGAGACCTCGATAGGCCTCCTGCGGCGCCTCAATCCAGCGTCCGCCGGTAGCGGAGGAGCGCGATCGTCGCCATCGCCGCCCAGAATGCGGCGAGCGGCCAGACGTTGGGCCACACCTCGGCGAAGTTCGCGCCTTTGAGCATGATGCCGCGCACGACGCGGAGGAAATGGGTGAGCGGGATGATCTCGCCGATCGCCTGCGCCCACCCGGGCATGCCGCGGAAAGGGAACATGAAGCCTGAAAGCAGGATCGACGGCAGGAAGATGAAGAAGGTCATCTGCATCGCCTGCATCTGGCTCCGCGCCACGGTCGAGATGGTGTAGCCGAGGGTGACGTTGGCGGCGATGAAGAGCAACGTGATCGCAAGCAGCAGGAGGAGCGATCCGTGCATCGGCACGTTGAAGATGAGCTGGCCGGCGATCAGGATGACGGCGACCTGGGCGAAGCCGAACCCGATATAGGGGACGATCTTGCCGGTCATGATCTCGTACGGGCGCGCGGGCATTGCGAGCAGGTTCTCGATCGTGCCGCGCTCGACCTCGCGGGTGAGCGCCAGCGACGTCATCAGGATCGTCGTCATGGTGAGGATGACGCCGAGCAGTCCCGGGACGATGTTGTACGAGCTGATGCCCTCGGGATTGTAGCGGCGGTGCACCACGACATCGACCGGAAGCGTTCCCGGTGCGCGCCCGGCAAGCGGGCCGACCGTTTCGCGCGCGAGCGCGGTCCTGACGATCTCGTTCAGCGCGCCGAGCGCATTGGCGGTCGCGGTCGGGTCGGTGGCGTCAGCCTCGACGAGGAGCTGTGGGCGCTCGCCGCGGACGAGAGCGCGCTGAAACCCGGCGGGAATGGTGACGATGTAGGACACGTCGCCGCGAGCAAGCCCCTCGCGTGCCGAGGCCTCGGTCACTGTCGCGCCGTCGATCTCGAAGTAGCCCGAAGTCTCCATTGCGGCGAGGATCGAGCGGACGATCGAACCGTAGTCGGCCACGATCACTGCCGTCGGCAGGCGCTTCGGGTCGGTGTTGATGGCAAAGCCGAACAGAACCAGCTGGAGGATCGGCACGCCGATGATCATGGCGAAGGTCAGTCGGTCGCGACGCATCTGGATGAACTCTTTCGCCATCACCGCGACCACGCGGCTGAAAGAGAAGTGGCGGGCTTTGTGCTGGGCGGAGGCGGTCGCCGCGGTGATGTCGGCGGCGGTCATGGGCGGCCTCGCAGATCCGCCCCCGCGCCATTGCCGAAATTGTCCGCCGATTGCGCCATGAGGTGGATGAACACGTCTTCAAGGCTCGTCGCGTCCGGCGTAGCCACCGCGCCGGTGCCGGCAATCGCCGCACTGACGCTCCGGTCGAGCCGGTCCGGGTCGAGCCCCACCACATGAAGGTCGTTGCCGAAGGGGGCGACCTGGTCAATGCCGTCGCTGTCCTTGAGACGGCGCACGATGAGTGCGGCGTCGCCGCCGCGCACCACGATCGTATGTAGCCCGGAATCGGCGATCACCTCCGCGACCGTGCCGCGCGCGATCACCTTGCCGTAAGCGATATAGACGATGCGATGGCAGCGTTCCGCTTCGTCCATGTAGTGGGTGGAAACGAGCACGGTCAGTCCCTCGGCGGCGAGCTCGTGGATCTCGTCCCAGAACTCGCGCCGCGCCTTCGGATCGACACCGGCGGTCGGCTCATCGAGGAGAAGAAGCTGCGGCCTGTGCATGACGCAGGCGGCAAGCGCAAGGCGCTGCTTCCAGCCGCCCGACAGCGAGCCGGCGAGCTGGTCTTGTCGGTTGCTCAGGCCGAGTTGCGCCAGCGTGCGGTCGACATGCTCGCGCCGCGGCTCGAGGTCGTAGAGACGGGCGACGAAGTCGAGATTCTCACGGATCGTGAGATCCTCGTAAAAGGAGAAGCGCTGGGTCATGTAACCGACCTGGAGCTTGATCAGGTCGGACTGGGTGAGGATGTCATAGCCGAGCACCTCGCCCGAGCCGGCGTCCGGCTTGAGCAGGCCGCAGATCATGCGGATGGTCGTGGTCTTTCCCGAACCGTTCGGCCCGAGGAACCCGACGATCTCCCCTCGCCTCACGCTGAGATCGACATGATCGACCACCGTTCGGCCGTTGAAGGTCTTGGTGAGGCCCTTCACGTCGATCACCGGCCCGCCGTTCACGACCGCGCCTCCGGCAACGTGACGTCCACTGGCTGGCCCACCTTGAGACGGACCGCCTCGCCGAGCGGCCTCGCCTCGACGCGGAAGACGAGCTTGTCGCGTACGTCCTTCGAATAGATCACCGGCGGGGTGAACTCCGCGGCACTCGACAGAAACGTCACCTCGCCCTCGAGGCCTTCGGGGCAATTGTCGCAGGCGACGGCTACGCGGCTCCCGATCCCGATGGTCGCAAGACGCGGCTCTGGCAGGAAGAAACGGATCTTGCGATTGGCGTCGGGAAGCAGGGACACGATCGCCGCGCCGGCCGCAGCATGCTCCCCGGGCTCGAAGAAGGTCTCTTCTACCAGGCCCGACTCCGGCGCCTTCAGCGTCCGCCGCTCGAGCGCGATCCTGGCTTGGGCGAGCGCCGCCTGTTCAGCCGCGACGTTTCGTTCGGCGGCTTCGATCACCTCCGGGCGAGCCGGAAGCCCTGCCACCTCGAGCTCGCGTTCGATTGCGTCGACGCTCGCCTTGGCAGCGTCACGGTTCGCCTTGGCATTGTCGACAGCGGCCTGCGAGACGACGCCCTTCTCGTGGAGGAGAAGCTGGCGCTGGTATTCCTCCTCGGCGAGCTCGTAGTTCGCTTGCGCTTCGCTGAGCTGGGCTTCGATGACGGCGATCTCGACCGGCCGCTTTCCGGAACGGAGATTGGCGAGTTCGGCCTCGGCTTTGGCGAGCCGCGCCTGCGCGCCCGCCACCGCTTCGATTTCGTCCGAGTCGTCGAGGCGGACGAGGATATCCCCGGCGGCCACCGTGACGCCGGCGGAAACGGG
The DNA here is from genome assembly GCA_035699585.1 of Bauldia sp. Taxonomy (GTDB): domain Bacteria; phylum Pseudomonadota; class Alphaproteobacteria; order Rhizobiales; family Kaistiaceae; genus Bauldia. The sequence continues at coordinate 15,289 of DASSPO010000272.1, read as the reverse complement.
GCGCGCGACGATCCGGCCCGCCGCGTCCGCCGAGACATAGACATACGTCCCCTCGATGTAGCCTTGCACCGGCCCTTCCCCGCTCCCTGAACAGCCGGCGAGGACGAAGGCAAACGCAACCGAAGAGGCGGCCAAGACAAGCGGCCTCATGGCAGCACCGACTTGTCGAGAATCGCGTTTACCTGGGCGAGCACGATCGCCTTGATCGCGGTCCGCTCCCTCTCGCCGATGGTCCGCCAGCCCATGCGGCGCAGCACCAGCTCGCGCGCGACGCGGAAAACCAGGATCTGGCCCATGATGGCGAACACGCTGAGCCTGACCGCCTCGTCATCGGGACTCCGGCCCAAGATCGCGGCGACGAGCCGCGCGCCGACGCCGTGGGCGCCGCCCATGTACTTGTAGATCACGTCGAACGCCGCGGTCGGCTGCATCTGCTCGCGGACGATGAACCGCGCCCAGCGCTCCGCCTCCTTCTCGCCGAGGATCACGTCGGCATAGGTCTCGAGGAGATGGGCAAGCGCGGCGCGCGCCTTCGACGGGGTCGTCGCGGCATCGGGCGCGCCGGCGAGGGCGAGGCTCGGTCCGACAAGCGCCGCGATCCGTGTCGCGATGTATTCCGCGACGGCAACGTGGAGGGCCTCTTTGCTGCCGAAGTGATAGACGATCGCGGCCAGGTTGGCTTTCGCCTCCTTGGCGATCTGCCGTGTCGTCGCTCCTTCGAAGCCGTGGCGGCCGAAGATGTCGAGCGCCGCCTCGATCAGCCGGTGCCGAGTCTCGGCGCCGCGGTCTTGGCGGGCGCGGCGATAGTGACGCTGGCCTTTCGTGGAGGTCGAGGTCGACTCCGCCGCAGCTGGCCTGGTCGGCTGCTCCTCCGCCGTTCCCGTTCTTCTCCGAACCGCTTCGCCCATCGGACTCGCCGTCAAAATTCATACCCCAGTCATAATCACTCGTTTGACTGAATTTGTCAATCGTTCGATTGAGTGACTTTCACGAGTGTCCGGTGATTGCGCAGTTGCGCGAGCGCGCCGGTCGCGACCGGGCAAGGCCGACCACGCTGGCCCCTCTCCTGGCCGCACGGTCGTTGCCATGCTTCATCCACCGTTCCGGAGCATGCGCCGTGCCCCGGTCCCCAACCTCCACATCCGCCAGACCGAGACGATGCGCGGCGACCTTGCTCAAGTGATCATCGAACGTCCCCGCCGTGGGGGACTGGAGCGCCGGAAAGGGCGTCCGCCGCGCGACGCCGATGGACTTCCCGCCGCGGAAGGCATGCGCCGTCCCCACGTCCTGAAACGGACGGGCAAATCGTTCAACGACCTGTTCGGTCCGATTCGGCGTTATCTCGACAAGCAGGTCGGGCGTCCGTGGAACAAGGTCTACAGCGAAATCTGCGCGCCGCTTCGCGCCGGCAGGCTGATCGACGACCATCTCAAGCGCCACATCCGCGAACTGGTCGCCTTTGACGTCGTCATGGACGAAAGCGGCAGGCCCCGCCGCCGTGTTGCCGCCGGCGACTACAGCGGGGTCTTCCAGCCCTACTTCGTCCATCCCCGGACTGGCATCCTCAAACGGACCTCGAGGCCGCGCCGACCCCTCCGCCCGTGAGTTCAAATACGGTCGCGGAGCGCGTACCAGGTCATGCCTGCGACCAGCGCCGGGTAGCGAAGCATGCGGCCGCCAGGAAACGGCGGCACGGGAAGCGCCGCGAAGCGGTCGAGGCGCGAAGGATCGCCGCGGATCGCGTCGGCAATGATCTTGCCGGCGAAGGGTGCGAGCGCGACCCCCTGACCCGAATAGCCGGCGGCGACATAGACGCCGGGGCGGAGGCGGCGGACGAAGGGAAGCCGCTTCATCGTGATCGCGAGCGTGCCGCCCCAGGCGTGGCTGATCCGGGTTTGAGCGAGCTGAGGATAGACGCGGAGCATGTGCCGCCGGACGAAGGCGGCGAGATCGCGCGGTGGGCGCGGCGTGTAGGTCTCCCCGCCCCCGAAGATCAGCCTCCCGTCCCAGGTCGGGCGGAAGTAGTAGACGACGAACCGCGTGTCGGAGACCGCCTCACCGCCGGGGATGATGCCGCCCGGACGGCCCGCGCCGATCGGCTCTGTCGCGAGGATATAGTTGTCGATCGGCATCACGCGCGCTTCGGTCTCGGGGTCGATGCCGCGGAGATAGCCGTTGCCGGCCAGAATGATCATGTCGGCGGCGACGGCGGCATCGATGTGGCGGGCGGCCGGCTGCATCCCCCCGCGCGGCGCCTCGCGACCAGGACGCCGCGGCGCCGCCACAGACCGGCAGTGAAGGAGGAAGCCATTGGTTGCATCGCCGGAAATGCGAATGGCATTGGTGCCCTCGTAGATCCGCGCGCCGGCGTGCACCGCGGCACGGGCGATGCCTTGCGCGAACTTCAGGGGATCGAGATGGCCGGCGCCGCGATCGACACGCCCGCCGTGGTAGTGGCGCGTGCCGGTGGCCGCAGCGACCTCGTCACGGTCGAGCCACTCCACCGGGGCGTAGCCGTACACATCGCGGAGCTTGTCGACATAGGCACGCTCGTCGCGCACGAGTCGCGCCTTGTGCACCACCTCGATCAGGCCGGCGCGCCATTCGCAGTCGATGCGGTGGCGGGCGATCAGCCCCAGAGCCAGCGCCTTCGCCTCCTCGGCAAGGCGCCACAGGGCCCTTGCCGCATCCTGGCCGAGCGTCGCCTCCAGCCAGTCCTGGTCGCGGCGCTGGCCTGAATGGAGCTGGCCGCCGTTCCGCCCCGAGGCACCCCAGCCGACGCTGTTGGCCTCCACCACCACCGCGCCGATCCCCGCCTCGGCGAGATGCAGCGCCGCCGAGAGTCCGGTGTAGCCGCCGCCGATAATCGCGACGTTGGTTCGCACATCCTCACGCAGTCGCGGGAAAGCGGGCGCGGGATCGGCCGAGGCGGCATAGAGCGAGGGGGCATGGGGGAGATTCATGCCCGGGCGTCCTCTTCGGGCGTCGGAACCTTCGAACCGGCTCAGGCGGCCTTCCGTGCTCGAATTCGACGCTTGATGTCGGACAAGGCCGCGTCCTCGATGACACGCGTCAATTGGTTCTGGCTGATCCCGAGCGGCTTCAAGAACTCCTCCAGGAGGGCTTCGCCCAGAGGAACGGAGGACAGCGTCGTCATCGATAGACTCCATGCATGGTTACAATCGGCCGGTTCGGCGAGAACGTTCGATCATAGTCGACGATCTCGACCTCCCAGGCGTCGGCATCGATCCGGCGAAAACCCACGTGCCAGTGGTCGTCGATCCCGATGCCATGTTGATCTTTTCGATCGCCCTTTCAAAGCCTCGAGACGGTTGCGGCCGGCAGGCGCCGATCGTTCGGCGACTTTGCGCGGTTGAGAAGGGCCAACTTCCGCCGAGCTGCTCGCTCGATGCAACGCCACCGCGGGACCGGCCGTCTCCAATAGAGGCGTTCCGTGTCGCGGTTCCGGAAGCTCTTGATCACGACGCCGCTCCTATTCCGTTTCGCATATCCCGTCAAACGGAACGACCCTCGAACCCCGGGATGTGAAGGCTCACGCCAGCGCCGACAGGTCCCTCGGCAGCAGCCGCTTGAACAGCGCCAGCATGCGCCGGGCTTCGCGCGGCTCGAGCGTGATGGCGTGGCGGACCGCCGCGGCGATCAGCGTCATGGTCAGCTCCGAGAAGGCCCGGAGCGCCGTCCACGGGACATCGGGTGCGACTCGCCTCACCGCGTCCGACATCAGGCCCGCGAGATACGCGCCGTCCTCCGCGTCGAGCTGCTGGAGCCCACGGTCGGCCTGGGTCGCCGTCCAGATGTCGCGCATCACCGGGTGGTCGAGGAACATCTGGTAGTAGCTGTCGGTGATGCCCGACAGCGCGGCGTGGAGATCGCCGGCCGACTTCATTTTCGCCAGCTCTCGCGCGACGCAATCGTGGCCGATCTGATTGTAGCGCTTGGCGAGCGTGCCGATTATCGCCGTCTTGTCCGGGAAGTACTGGTAGAGCGAGCCGAAGGCGACGCCGGTCCGCTCGACGATGTCGCTCATCCGGAACGCCTCGCTCCCCTTCTCCGCCATCACCTCGGCGGCGCATTCGAGGATGCGCTCGAAGCGCTCGCGGCTCCGCTGCTGGGCGGGAACGAGACGCGCCAGGCCGGGGGCCGCGCCGGTCTCGACCGGCTTCGCCGCGGCCTTCTTCACCGTCATCGGGCCCTCCAATAAACGCTTGACGATAGAAATACGAGAGTTTATCGCATTTAGCAAATGCGAGACTTCCTCGTGTTCATGAGCGAAAGAACAGACCCATGTCACAGCACCCCGTTCTCATCATCGGTGCCAATGGCAAGACCGGCGCGCGCGTAGTGGCCCGGCTCGCGGCACGCAACATCGCCACCCGCGCCGCCTCGCGGTCGAGCGCCATCCCCTTCGACTGGACCCGCCCCGAGACCTGGCGCACCGCCCTCGACGGCGTGTCAAAAGCCTATGTCACCTATCAGCCCGACCTCGCGGTCGAAGGCTCGGCCGACGCGATCGGGGAGCTCAGCCGTCTCGCCCGCGACGCGGGGCTGGAGCAGATCGTGCTCCTCTCCGGCCGCGGCGAGCCGGGTGCGCGGCGCGCCGAGGCCGCGCTGCAGGCCTCCGGTGTCCCCTGGACGATCATCACGGCGAGCTGGTTCAACCAGAATTTCTCGGAAGGCTATCTCCTCGACGGCGTGCTCGCCGGGGAGGTCGCGCTTCCCGCCGGTGCAGTGCGTGAGCCATTCATCGACGTCGACGACATCGCCGATGTCGCGGTCGCGGCGCTGACCGACCGGCGGCACCTCAACCGGCTCTACGAAGTGACCGGGCCGCGGTCGCTGACCTTCGCCGAGGCGGTCGCCGAGATCGCGGCCGCCGCCGGCCGTCCGATCCGCTACACGCAGATCTCGCCGAAGGACTTCGTCGCTGGCTTGCGGCGGGCGGAAGTTCCGGACGACATCGTCGCCCTGCTCGACGAGTTGTTCACCGTCGTCCTTGACGGCCGCAATGAGCAGACCGCGCGAGGCGTCGAGGAGGCGCTGGGCCGTCGTCCCCGCGATTTCGCCGACTATGCCCGCGCCGCCGCGGCGACCGGCGTGTGGAGCGCCTGATCATGACCGCCATCGTGACCACACTGCTCTGGTTCTCGGCGATCGGCAGCGGCCTTCTTGCCGGGGTCTATTTCGCCTTCTCCGCCTTCATCATGGGCTCCCTCGGCCGCATCGGCCCGGCGGGGTTCACGGCGATGAACGCGATCAACATCGACATTGTGCGGTCGCCGTTCATGCCGCTGTTCCTCGCGACGACGCTCTCGGCCGCGGCGCTAGCGGTGCTCGGCATCCTCCGTTGGGGCGAGTCCGGCGCGGTCCTTACGATGGCGGGCGGCTTCGTCTATGTGCTCGGCATGTTCGCCGTCACGATGATCTTCAACGTGCCGCTCAACAACGCGCTCGCCGCGGCCGATCCGGCGAGCGCCGAGGCGGCCGCGACCTGGACCCGCTACCTCAGGGACTGGACTTCCTGGAACCACGTTCGGACGGCCGCATGCACCGCGGCGGCCGCGCTCTTCATCGCCGCCATCGCGGCGTGACGAGTGAGCAGGCGATGAGCCTCAGGACCCTCCCCTGTCCCGGCCGCGCTCACCCCTTTCGCGGCGTCTCGGGATAGGGCGTACCGTCGGCGTGCGCGTAGCCCGGCCGGCCGGCGATGACGCGGAGGTCGATGTCGGGATAGATCGCGCCGTCGCCGCCCGGTGCGCGGGTGCCGACCTCGAGGATCACCGCGTCGCGGTCCGAGCGGTTCTGAAAGCAGTGGCCGTCGGGCTCGCCGGCCTTGAAGCCGGCGCAGTCGCCGGGACGGAACACCTCCTCGCCGGCATCCGTGACCAGTGTCACCTCGCCCTCGAGCACATAGACGAACTCGTCCTCGCGCTCATGCCAGTGGCGCTGCGCCGACCAGGCCCCCGGCGGCAGCCGGCAGAGGTTGACGCCGAACTGGGTGAGACCGGCTGCATCGCCGAGCTTCGTGCGATGCCGCTTCCGGCAGGGCTCGTCATGGGGCGGGGGATACGTGGTGCCGGCGGCCTTGGGAGCTCCGGCGACGTGGATTTTCTTGGGCATGGCGCGTTCCCGTCGAAGAGTCTGCGCCCGATCTTATGGCAGCGCCTTTCGCGCAACGAACAAATATTGGTCATCGCGACGATCAACGAAGCGAATAGATCGCGCTCGCGGCAGTTCTAGGCCCGGAATCTACACATTGAGCAAGAGATATTCCCGCTCCCACGGCGAGATAACCTGCATGAACGTCTCGAACTCGGCCTGCTTGATGGCGCGGTAGGTCGAGACGAAGCCTCGACCGAAGATCTCGACCAGCTCGTCGCAATCCGCAAAGAGCGCCACTGCCTCAAGGAGCCCACGGGGAAGGACGATCTCGTCGTCGTTGGCGCCGTCGTTCACCGGATCGGTGCAGGAGAGCCCCTCGACCATGCCGAGATAGCCGCAGGCGAGAGAGGCGGCGATGGCGAGGTAGGGGTTGGCGTCGGACGACGGGATGCGGTTTTCGACCCGCCGCGCCGCCGGCGAGGAGGTCGGCACGCGCAGGCCGACGGTGCGGTTGTCGTAGCCCCACATGGTATTCACCGGCGCCGAGGCCGAGCGCACCAGCCGGCGGTACGAGTTGACGTACGGCGCGAGCATGCAGATCACCGCGGGGAGGTACTTCTGCGAACCGCCGATGAAGGAGAAGAATTCCGGCGTCGGGTCGCCCTTCTCGTCGGAGAAGATGTTTCTGCCGGTGGCGAGGTCGTTGACCGACTGGTGGATATGCATGGCCGAGCCCGGCTCGCTCGACATCGGCTTCGCCATGAAGGTCGCATACATGTCGTGGCGGAGCGCCGCCTCGCGGATGGTGCGCTTGAACTGGAAGACCTGGTCGGCGAGCACCAGCGGGTGGCCGTGGCGGAGGTTGATCTCCATCTGCGCCGCGCCCTCCTCGTGGATCAGCGTGTCGATCTCGAGGTCCTGGGCTTCCGAGAAGTGGTAGATGTCGTCGAACAGGTCGTCGAACTCGTTGACCGCCGCGATGGAATAGGACTGGCGCGCCGATTCCGGGCGGCCGGAGCGGCCGGCAGGCGGCTGGAGAGGATAGTCGGGGTCCTTGTTGGGCTGGACGAGATAGAACTCGATTTCCGGCGCTACCACCGGGACCCAGCCACGGTGCTCGTAGAGCTGAACGATACGGCGGAGCACCTGACGCGGGGCGATCTCTACCGGCCGGCCGTCGGCATGATAGGCGTCGTGGATCACCTGCGCCGTCGGATCCTCTTCCCACGGCACCACCGCAAGGGTGGAGAAATCCGGCTCGAGGTGCATGTCGCGGTCGGCGCGGTCGTACTGGAACTGATCGTCGTCCTCGGGCCAGTCCCCGGCGATCGTCTGGGTGAAGATGGAGCTAGGCATGGTCATCACCGGGCCGTCGAGGAACTTCTGCACCGGCATCATCTTGCCGCGAGCGACGCCGGCCTGATCGGGCACGACGCACTCGATGTCCTCGATCTTGCGGGTGACGAGCCACTCGCGCGCGGCTTCCAGCGATGCGACGCCGCGCTGCCGCTCCGGCGCCCTTACGATCTTTCTCTTCCTGGCCACGATTGCACCTGGGGTCTGTGGGCCCGTCCGGTCCGGCTCCCGAAGGGTCCGGGCCGACGCCGGAAAGGCTCCGGCAGCGGGCATGCCCCGATTTTGCTCGTTTCAAAGGCGGCGGGCAACTCGCCCTTCGCCCGACGCGTTAACCGATTGTCGCGGGGGGCGATTCGCCTTAACCTTGCTCGGCGATCCGGGCAGGGCCCTTGGGAGTGACGAATCCATGAAACGGATCAATGGCGTAATGCTTGCGGCGGCGGCTGTCCTGTTTGCCGGTACCGCGGTGGCGCAGGACCGGGTGGTCAACGTCTACAACTGGTCGGACTACATCGACGAAGACGTCCTCAAGCAGTTCACCGAGGAGACCGGCATCAAGGTCGTCTACGACGTCTACGACAACAACGACATCGTCGAGACCAAGCTCTTGGCCGGAGGCTCGGGCTACGACATCGTCGTCCCGACCGATTCGAACATGTCGCGGCAGATCAAGGCAGGGACGCTGATGCCGCTCGACAAGTCGAAGCTCCCTAACCTCGTGCACATGTGGCCATTCGTCACCGAGAAGCTCGCCTTCTACGACCCCGGCAACCAGTACGCGGTCAACTACATGTGGGGGACGAGCGGCCTTGGCATCAATGTCGACAAGGTGACCGAGCGGCTTGGCCCCGATGTCGACCTCGGCACCTGGGAAATCCTCTTCAATCCTGAATATGCGTCCAAGCTTGCCGACTGCGGCATCCATGTGCTTGACGCGCCCGAGGACGTTATCCAGTCGACCCTGGCCTATCTCGGCAAGAACCCCGACTCGAAGGACACGGCCGACATCGAGCAGGCCGGCGAGACGCTCAAGGCGATCCGGCCGTACATTCAGAAGTTCCACTCCTCCGAGTACATCAATGCGCTGGCCAACGGCGACATCTGCGTGGCGATGGGCTACTCCGGCGACATCCTGCAGGCGCGCGACCGTGCGGCGGAAGCCGACAACGGCGTCAACGTCGAGTACATCATCCCGCGTGAAGGCGCGCTGATGTGGTTCGACAGCTTCGTCATCCCGGCGGACGCGCCGCACCCGGACGAGGCGCACGAGTTCATCAACTTCATGATGCGGCCCGAGATCGCCGCAGCGAACTCGAACTACGTCTACTATGCCAACGGCAACCTCGCGTCGCAGGCGCTGCTGAACGAGGACGTGATCGGCGACGAGGCGATCTATCCGAGCCAGGAAACGCTCGACCGCCTCTTCACCAGCACGATCTACGACCCGCGGTCGCAGCGCGTGCTGACCCGGCTGTGGACGAGCCTGAAGGCGGGGGAGTAGGCCGGCGGGCGATGGTCCTGGGGGCGTTTCGGCGGCGATAGGCATGGCGGCAAAGGCCCTCGGCCCGGTCCGGCGAAAGTTCGCGCCGTGGGAAGACCCGGCCGCCAGGCCGTTCATCGAGTTTCGCCACGTCACCAAGAGATTCGGGGACTTCGTCGCGGTCGAGGATCTGTCCCTCGTCATCTACGAGCGCGAGTTCTTCGCCCTCCTCGGTCCGTCGGGCTGCGGCAAGACCACCCTCATGCGGATGGTCGCGGGCTTCGAGGAACCGACCTCGGGCGAGGTGCTGCTCGACGGACAGAATCTCGCCGGCGTCCCGCCCTACCGGCGGCCGACCAACATGATGTTCCAGTCCTATGCGCTCTTTCCTCACATGAGCGTTGAGAAGAACATCGCCTTCGGCCTCAAGCAGGACGGCCTGCCGAAGGCCGAGGTCGAGGCGCGGGTCAGGGAGATGTTGGCCCTCGTCCAGCTCACGCCCTTCGCCAAGCGCAAGCCGCACCAGCTTTCGGGCGGCCAGCGCCAGCGCGTCGCGCTCGCCCGCTCGCTCGCCAAGAAGCCGAAGGTGCTGCTGCTCGACGAACCGCTCGCCGCACTCGACAAGAAGCTTCGGGAGGAGACCCAGTTCGAGCTCATCGACCTCCAGCAGAAACTCGGCCTCACCTTCGTCATCGTCACCCACGACCAGGAGGAGGCGATGACGGTGGCCGACCGGATCGCGGTCATGAACCACGGCCGCATCATCCAGGTGGCGACGCCGGCGGAGATCTACGAGCAGCCGAACTCCCGCTATGTCGCCGACTTCATCGGCGACATCAACCTCCTCGAAGGCCGGATCACCTCGACCTTCGACCGCACGGTCAGGATGGAGTGCGCCGGGACGGGCGCCATCGTCGAGGTCGATCAGGCGAGCGAGGCGGCGAAGGGCGACGCGGCCTGGTTCGCGATCCGGCCGGAGAAGGTGTCGATCTCGCTCGACCCGCCCGCCGACGGCGCGGTCAACACCGTCTCGGGCGAGGTGTGGGACATCGGCTATCTCGGCGACGTATCGATCTACCACGTCCGGCTTCCCACCGGCGCGACGGTCAAGTCGACCGTCACCAACCGCACGCGCCTCGTCGAGCGGCCGATCACCTGGGAAGACAAGGTCTGGCTGTCCTGGACCCGCGACGGCGGCGTCGTGCTGACGCAGTAGGGGAATGGAGGGCGTAGGACCGGAATCGCCTAGGGCTAAGCCGTCCTCTGCCGTGTCCCCTCACCGGGTATGACCTCTCCGCCTCTCCCCTCGCCCCTCCTCCTTTATCCGCGCCCGTCCCTTCCGGCCGCGGGGCGGCGTCTCGGAAATTTCCTTCGGCGGACTTGTCGTTTTCCGGGCGGCCCGTTCGACGTAGGGGAGAGTCGGCCTCACTCTCGCGCCGACGCCGCCAATCGGGACGGGTGACTACAATGCCGAATGCCGAGACGCCGGTAGGGAACTCCTACCGCTGGGTGATCGTCGCTGCCGGCGGCCTGCTTGGCTGCGTCGCCATCGGCGCGATGTTTTCGCTGCCCGTATTCCTGCTGCCCATATCCCGTGACACCGGATGGTCGGTGACAGGCGTCTCCGGCGCCATGACCATCGGCTTTCTCGCCATGGCGCTCGCCAGCATCCCGTGGGGCAGTCTGTCGGACCGGTTCGGCCCTCGGATCGTCGTCGTCATCGGGTCAGTCGTCCTTGCGGCGAGTCTGGCGATGGCAAGCCAGGCGACGTCGCTCCTCGGGTTCCAGCTTGTCTTCGGTCTCCTGGTCGGCGGCGCCACCGCCGCAATCTTCGCCCCGATGATGGCTTGCGTGACCGGCTGGTTCGACACCCATCGCGGCCTCGCCGTCTCTCTCGTATCTGCCGGCATGGGGATGGCGCCGATGACCATGTCGCCCTTGGCGGCGTGGCTCGTCTCCAACCACGACTGGCGCACGTCTCTCCTCATCATCGCTGCGCTGGTCGCGGCGGTGATGATCCCGGTCGCGTTCCTGGTGCGGCGCCCGCCGGCCCTCGGCGGCGGGAAAGGAGCTCCGCCTTCGGAGGGCGAGCCGCAACCAGACATGACGGTGCCGCAGGCGATGAAATCGCCGCAGTTCATCATCCTGCTTTTGACGAACTTCTTCTGCTGCGCCACGCATTCTGGTCCGATCTTCCACACGGTGAGTTACGCCATCACGTGCGGCATCCCGATGATCGTCGCGGTATCGATCTACAGCGTGGAAGGGCTGGCAGGCATGGGCGGACGCGTTGCCTTCGGCATCCTTGGCGACAGGCTCGGAGCCAAGCGTGTTCTGGTCGCGGGGCTGTTTCTGCAGGCGTTCGCCGTGCTGGCCTATTTCTTCGTGAGCCAGCTCGCCGCGTTCTATGCGGTGGCCGCGCTGGTCGGCTTCATCTACGCCGGCATCATGCCGCTTTACGCCGTCCTTGCGCGCGAGAATTTCCCGCTGCGCATGATGGGAACCGTCATCGGCGGCACGGCGATGGCCGGCGGTCTCGGCATGGCGACCGGTCCCCTGCTCGGCGGCTGGGTCTACGACACCCTCGGCACCTACGCCTGGCTCTATGTCGGCGCCTGGGGCATCGGCATCGGCGCCTTCCTGATCGCCCTGACGTTCAAGCCCTTCGTCGGGACGCGACCCGCCCTGGCACCCGCCTGACCATCGGCACCGAATTATCCGGGGGATGTCCCTTTCGCTCGACCTAGATGAACAGCTTGACCGCTTCCTTCGGGACCCCCTTAAGAACCAGGCGCGCGAACAGGGCGTGGGCCTCGGCGGGGCCGAGGTGCTGCCCGCGCTCGAGCCACCAGCGGAGCGTGGTGTTCAATGCCGAGACGATATGGAGAACCACAAGTTCCCGGGGCAGCGGGCCGGTCGGCTCGGACGGGATGACGGCTTTTATCCGCTCCGCGACGATCCGGTCGATCGCCTCCCTGACGATGGTGCCGCCCCGTCCCGAGGCGAGGGCAACAGGGATGTCCCTGTACTGCGCCACATGATCGAAGAACACCCGGCTCACTGTCTGTCCCGGTTCGGCGGCGGCCTTCGATGACGTTTCGGTCGCCACGAGCAACTCGCGGAGACGATCAAGGCTGCGCTCCAACAGGTCGTCCTTCGATGTGAAATGCGCATAGAAGGTCGCCCGGCCGATTCCCGCCTCGCGAAGAATGTCCTCGACGGTGATCAGGTCGTACGCCTTTCGCCGAATGAGGCTGACGAGCGCATCGTAGAGCGCGTTACGGGTGCGGAGCACCCGCCTGTCGACCGCCATGGGACAATTCTCCGGTTTTTCCGAACTCGGGCCCATCCGCTGTTCGGAAGCGAACCCTGGACCGCCCCGTGTTCGGGAATATTCGAACACCATGTTCGGAAACTTTGATAAGCGGAACCGGGATGGTCGGCAACAGGAGCGGGTCGACGATGACGGTCAATGCGCCGGCAGACGATGTTCGGATGGCGGGAGACGCCGCGGCGATACGCCTGAAGGTGGGCTACTCCATTCCCGTCCGTCGCTTCGAGACGATCAGCGGCAGATCGATCGACGTCTCGACCCTTTCGCGGCCGGTGCACATCCAGTTCCGGCGCTTTGCGGGTTGCCCTGTCTGTACCATCCATCTACGCGAGTTTGTTCGCCGCCAGGCGGAGCTTCGCGCGCACTTCCATGAAATCATCATTTTCCATTCGTCGCGGCAGGATCTGCTGGCCTATTCCGGGGACCTGCCATTCGACATCGTGGCCGACCCGCACAAGCGAATCTATGCCGCCTTCGGCGTGGAGGCGTCGCCACGGGCGCTTCTGGACATGCGGGCCTGGCCGACGATCGTGCGGGCGATTGCCTCCTCTCTTCCGGACGTGCTCACCGGTCGGCGGCCGATGCCGCCGCTCTTTCCCTCCGGCGGCCGCTACGGCTTGCCGGCGGACTTCCTCGTCAACCCCGCGGGGCGGGTCTTGGCCGCGAAATATGGAGTCCATGCCGACGACCAATGGTCGGTCGACGAGGTCATCCGGTTTGCGAACGCCGGGTTACCCGCATCGGACGAGGTCCGACGCGCTGCCGGCGCGGACAGCTCGGCGGCCCGCGTCTCTTGATTGGAGCCACCATTGAACTGGTACGACATTCTCCTCTTTCTGCATCTTGTTGGCGCCGTGGCCATGTTCGCGGGTTGGGCCATCGAGTTCCTGATGCTCGCCGAAGGGCCCGGCCATTCGCAACCGGATCGGGGTCCGTGGAGGGCAGCCTTCCTCGGACCGGTCGGAATGGCGATCGCTCTCCTTTCCGGGATCGCCATGATGATCTGGCGCTGGGGACAACAGCCTTGGATGGTTGTTGCGATCGGCGCCATCGCCCTTCTGATTGCCGTCGGAATCGGCGCTCAGATCGTGGCACGAAAAAACCCCGCGGACTCGGCGCGGAGACGGATACTGAAGACGTCCCTTGCAGCGCGTATCGGGATGGGCCTCTCCTTACTCGCCATCATGGCCGCAAAACCCGGAGGGGCGGTATCGATCGCGCTGCTCGCTCTCGCGCTGCTTGCGGGTGTTCTCGTTGCGCGGCTTCTTCCGGCAACCCGCACCACGGAGTCGGGGCCGCCGGCATCGCGGTCTCCCTGAAGCTGCTCAGAAGCATCTCCCCGAGCATCTCCCCGGCGTCCTTGGTCGAGACCGCAACGAAGTTCGCTTGTGGCTCCGAGCTCGAGGATCGCCCACCAGGGTCGCGGGCCTGACCTGGTGGGTTGTCCCCGCCGGCGGCGCGTCGTCGGTCATCGCCAGTTGACTACGCCAGAGCCAGATCGTCGCGAACAGACGACAGCGCCCGCGGAAGATGGGCAAGCACTTGATTCGGATGCTAAGGTCGGGCGTACCAAGGCAGCGACAACGAGGGAGTGCGCGGGAATGACCGGATGGGAAGGCGGTCATGGCGGCCGTTGACGCCACACCCAGCGACGCGGCTCCGGCAGCCGTAGCCGCGCCCGCCGGCCGCGGTACCATTGCGCGCTGGATCGTGCTCCTCATCCCCTACGCTTGGCTGCTCCTTTTCTTCCTCGTCCCGTTCCTGATCGTCCTCAAGATCTCGTTCTCGATGACCGCGGTGGCGCAGCCGCCCTATACGCCCGTCATCGACCTTGCTCTCGGCTGGCAAGGCCTGGTCGACGCCCTCCGCGAATTCACCGTCGACAACTATCTCTGGCTCACCGAGGATTCGCTCTATCTCAACGCCTATCTGTCGAGCCTGCGGATCGCGCTTCTCTCGACCTTTCTCACGCTGCTTATCGGCTACCCCATCGCCTACGGCATGGCACGTACGCCGAAGAAATGGCAGGCGACACTGGTGATGCTCGTGATCCTGCCGTTCTGGACCTCCTTCCTGATCCGCGTCTACTCGTGGATCGGCATCCTCAAGAAGGAAGGCCTGCTCAACCAGTTCCTGCTCTGGGTGGGCGTGATCGACGAACCGCTCACCATCCTCAACACGAGCTGGGCGGTCTATATCGGCATCGTCTATTCGTACCTGCCGTTCATGGTGCTGCCGCTTTACGCAGCGCTCGAGCGGCTCGACCATACGCTGCTCGAGGCCGCCGCCGACCTCGGCAGTCCGCCGATCCGCTCCTTCTGGCAGATCACCTTTCCGCTGTCGCTTCCCGGCGTGATTGCCGGCTGCTTTCTGGTCTTCATCCCGGTCACGGGCGAGTTCGTCATTCCCGACCTTCTCGGCGGCTCAGATACGCTGATGATCGGCAAGACGCTCTGGTCGGAGTTCTTCAACAACCGCGACTGGCCGATCGCTTCGGCGGTCGCGGTGGTCCTCCTCCTCATCCTCGTCATCCCGATCGTTCTCTTCCAGAACGTCGAGCAGCGACGGCAGGAGGCGGCGCGATGAAACGCACGTCATGGTTCAACGTCACCTCGGTGGCGCTCGGCCTCGCCTTCCTCTACCTGCCGATCCTCCTCCTCGTCATCTACTCCTTCAATGCCTCGAAGCTGGTGACGGTTTGGGGCGGGTTCTCGACGCGGTGGTATGCGGAGCTCTTCGGTAACGAGGCGCTGATCGATGCGGCGTGGGTGACGCTCCGTGTCGCGCTGATCTCGTCGACGGCCGCGACGTTCCTGGGCACGCTCGCGGCCATCGCTCTCGTCCGCTACGGGCGTTTCTGGGGGCGCTCGCTGTTCTCGGGCATGATCTATGCGCCGCTGGTCATGCCGGAAGTGATCACCGGCCTGTCGCTTCTTCTTCTCTTCGTCGCGGTCGGCTTCGCGCGCGGATTCTGGACGATCGTGCTCGCCCACATCACC
>DASSPO010000271.1:0-12481 GCA_035699585.1 Bauldia sp. | reverse complement strand
GATCTACGAGCGCTGGGGCAAGCTCGACATGCTTCTCGGCAATGCCGCCGTGCTCGGAGTCATCACGCCGCTGGCCCACCTCGAGCCGAGAGTCTTCGAGGAGGTCATGGCTGTGAACGTGACCGCCAATTGGCGGTTGATCCGTTCTCTCGACTTGCTGCTTCGCCAATCCGATGCAGGTCGCGCGTTGTTCGTGACATCGGGCGCAGCGGAGCGGCGGCGGCCGTTCTGGGGCGCATATTCGATGAGCAAGGCGGCACTGCAAGCACTGGTCGAGACCTACGCCAAGGAGCTCAAGGGAACCTCCGCCACGGCCAACCTCATCGATCCCGGGCCGCTCCGCACGCGGATGCGGGCACAGGGACGTCCAGGGGAGGACCCCGCGACGCTGCAGCCGCCGGAAGCCGTAGCGCCCGACATCGTGCGCATGTTGTCGCCGGACTTCGCTGCCAACGGCGTGATTTTCCGCTTTCCCGACCGGTCGATGACCGAGCTGTTCGCGCCCGCCTGAAGCTATCAGACAGGACCGCGGACATAGCTCCTGGTGTAGCGGCGCCCAAGCGATGTGAGCAGCTCATACCCGATCGTGTCGGCATGATCGGCGACATCATCGATCGAAATGTTCGGCCCGAAAAGCTCGACCCAGTCGCCACGCTCGGCGCCGGGAACGTCCGTCACGTCGAGGGCGATCAGATCCATCGACACCCGGCCGAGGATCGGCGCCGTCCTGCCGCGGAGGAAGCCACTCGCGCCCATTCGGCGGTCGGAGGCGCCGGCGCGGCGCTGATATCCGTCGGCGTAGCCCGCCCCGACAATGGCAATGCGGGTCGGCCGGCGCAGCGTCTCGGCGCCTCCGTACCCGACTGTCTCGCCCGCTTTGGCCTCGCGGACCTGGAGGACCAAGGCCTCGAGGGTTACCACGGGTCGCATCGGGTTGGGCATGCCATTGACCGCCCTTGCCCCATACAGGGCGATTCCCGGTCTGACCACGTCGAAGTGATACTCGGGACCGAGGAAGATGCCCGCCGAGTTGGCGAGCGACGCCGGCAGGTCCGGAATGAGCGTGCGGACCGCCCGGAAGGCCGCCAGCTGCTTGCGGTTGAACGCGTGGTCGGGCGTGTCCGCGCAGGCAAGATGGCTCATCACCAGCGATAAGCCCAACGCCTCGCGGAAGTCGCGCCGCTCGGTCAGCTTGCGGAGCTCGCCGAGGGTGAGGCCGAGCCGGTTCATTCCGGTATCGACGTGGAGCGCCGCCTCCGTCCTGACGCCGGCCCGGCGGAGCGCAGCCCACTCTTCTATCTCGGGGCGCGAGTTGAGCACCGGCCGCAGATCAGCGGCCGCGTAAGCTTTACCGGCGCCGGGAATTAGACCCCCGAGGACATAGATAGCCGCATCGGCGACCGTCTCGCGAACGCGAACACCCTCATCGGGCAGCGCGACGAAGAACGTGTGACATCCCGCCTCGGCCAGAGCGCGGGCGGCGGGTTCAATGCCGATGCCGTATGCATCGCCCTTAACGACGGCACCGGTTGCCGCCTCGCCTGACCGAGCTGAAAGGTCCTGCCAGTTCTCGGCCAGTGCGACGAGGTCGATGGTAAGCCGGCCGGCTGCGGTGTCAGCCAAGATCATGTGATTTTCTAGCCATGCGCTTTCGTCAAGAGAGAGGCCCGGAGCTCGGCTGATGTAGGTCTGATCCCTCGGAACGAATTATGATGACCTGTGTCCCCGCGCCGCAATCGGGCTGTCGGCAAGCCGATCGCTTGCATAAGGCGGTCGGCAAAGCGACCCAAGTCTTGGTTCCGACGTTCCAAGAAACGCCGAACCCCCGACTCCCCAATGGTCCCCGACCCTTTCAGCGGGGTCATATAGCGGCCAAGAGCGTGTCCTGATCAAAAGCGTGAATCGGGAGGTCTCGGCGAAAGATGTTTTAGCGGACCGCGCTTCATCCAATCCTTCTGACCCTTTCTCCACCAGTCTATCGCTCCATCGCGACCAGGCCGTAGAGCATTCCGAGCGCCGTTTCCACTGACGCCAGCCTGACCGCGCTCCGGCCGATGTCGCCGAAGCGGCGCTCCGCATGGAGCGTCGTCCCGCCCCGCCGAAGGGCGGCAAAATGAACGAGGCCGACGGGCTTTGCCGGCGATCCGCCCGTTGGTCCGGCGATGCCGGTCACTGCAATGGCAAGGTCCGCAGCTGTGCGGGCTGATGCACCCTCGGCCATGGCGCGGGCGACCTCTTCGCTCACGGCGCCGACCCTTTCGATCAGAGACACGGACACACCAAGCATCTCCGCCTTGGCGGCGTTGGAGTAGGTGACGAAGCTGCGGTCCACCACCATGGACGATCCTGAAATCTCGGTGAGGACGCCGGCAACAAGGCCGCCGGTACAAGACTCGGCGGCGACGATACTCAGACCCCGTTCGGCGCAGCGAGTGATGAGATCGCGCGCAAGGGGAAGAAGCGGCGAAAGGTCGGTCACGGCTCGGAACCGAACGGGAGGCGCACCGTGGCCGTGGCATACGCGGCAAGACCCTCTCCGCGGCCGATGAAACCGAGATTCTCGTTGGTCGTCGCCTTCACACCGACGCGATCGGGCGCAATGCCACAGATCTCGGCGATACGGACCCGCATCGCGTCGCGATGCTCGGCGATGCGTGGGCCCTCGGTGACGAGTGCGACGTCGACATTGGCGATGCGGCCCCCGCGGGCCTTGACCCGCTCGATGGCAAAGCGGAGGAAGCGATCGGAGGAAGCACCCTTCCACTGAGGGTCGCTGGGAGGAAAGTGCACGCCGATGTCACCGTCGCCAATCGCCCCGAGCACGGCATCAGTAAGCGCGTGGAGGGCCACGTCACCGTCGGAGTGACCGACGACGCCGCGGTTGTGCGGGATGGCAACGCCGGCCAGCATGACTTCGTTACCGGGGCCGAAGGCATGGACATCATACCCGGTGCCAACGCGGATATCGCCGAGCGACAGCGCCGCCTCGGCGCGCAGTCGGCGATCGGCAGCCTCGATCTCCTCAGCAGAGGTGAGCTTGACGTTCGCGACCTCCCCGGGAACGACCCTTACCGGTATGCCGGCCCACTCGGCCACCGAGGCATCGTCGGTGAACGGGTCCGGCCTGCCGGCTGCCTTTTCATGAGCGGCGAGGATCTCGGCGAATTGGAAACCCTGTGGCGTCTCAGCGGCTTGGATCCCCTGGCGCGGAATCGTCGCTGTGACCACTGAATCGGGGTCGACGGCCTTGAGGGTCGCTGCAACCGGCAGGGCGGGAATCACCGCCGGCGCGTCCCGGAGGGCCGAAGCGATACGCGTGATCAACTCGCCAGAAACAAAGGGCCGCGCTGCATCATGGATCAGAACCCGCTCGGGACGTTGCGTGGTTATGCTACGCAGGCCTGCTCGAACCGAGTCCTGACGGCTATTACCCCCCAAGGCGGGAGGGAGAAGACGAGGATTGTTTTGCGGCGCAACATCGGCATAGCGGGAATCGCCGGGTGCGATCGCCACGATCACCCGATCAACCATCGGATGAGCAAGAAAGGCGTCAAGCGAATGCCGAAGGATCGCCTTTCCGCCGACCTTGCGGTATTGCTTGGGTAAATCGCCTCCGGCGCGCACGCCGCGGCCGGCGGCGACGATGAGGGCGATGGTTTCCGGCATTGGTGCTTCCCCTTGTACCGGGCTCTGACACGATCAGGGCCCGTTGTACCATATACGCTGCAGCGCAATACATTTCGGCTTGCAGGTTTTCCCCGATCTGACTAACCTGTAAGCAGAAGTCAAATTGCCTAAGGAATATGCAGACAGTTGATGTCATAGGCCGGCTGGCGACGCCGTTGGCGATCGGACCGGTGACGATACCGAATCGTGTGCTCCTCGCGCCGATGTCCGGCATTTCGGATCGGCCGTTCCGCGAGCTTACGCGAGAATTCGGCACCGGGCTCGTCGTCTGCGAGATGATCGCCAGCGAAAAGTTGGCCGAAGGCGACGCCGAGGCAATGCTCCGCGCGGAGCGGGCGGGCAAGGGCGCTCACGTGGTGCAGCTTGCCGGCCGCGAGGCGCGCTGGATGGCGGAGGGCGCCAGGGCGGCCGCCGACGCCGGTGCCGACATCATCGACATCAACATGGGATGCCCGGCGAAGAAGGTGACCGGCGGCTATTCCGGATCGGCGCTGATGCGCGACCTCGACCATGCCCTGACCCTGATCGAGGCGACCGTTGCCGCAACGCCCCTTCCGGTCACGCTCAAGATGCGGCTTGGCTGGGACGAGAGGAGCATCAACGCCCCCGAACTCGCGCGCCGCGCGGAAGCTGCTGGTGTCCGCATGGTGACGGTCCACGGCCGAACCCGCTGCCAGTTCTACAACGGTGCGGCCGACTGGGCAGCGATCCGAGCGGTCAAGGATGCGGTCACCATACCGGTCATCGCCAACGGCGACCTCGTCCGCTTCGAGGACGCCGCGCCGATGCTTCAGAAGTCGGGAGCCGACGGCGTAATGGTCGGGCGGGGTGCCTGCGGACGTCCCTGGTTTCCAGGCGCGCTGGCGGAGCTAGCGGCTACTGGACGAGTCCCGGCGGCGCCGGCGGGCGATTTGCTCGCGGACCTCGTTTGCCGCCACTACGAAGGAATTCTCCGGCACTACGGCGTTGCTGTCGGCTTTCGCGCGGCCCGGAAACATATCGGCTGGTATTTCGATGCGGCGCGGGTTCCGGCCGGCCTCCGTCAGGCGGTTCTCACGGAAGAGCGCCCGAACGCAGTGCTGCGGCTGATCTACGTTGCCCTTGGCGAGGCGGCGGAACGGAGGGCGGCATGAGTGTCGGTGCGCTTCGCCAGGTCCAGGAAAGGCCGCTCGAGCGTGGCTCGGCGGCGGTCCTCGACGCACTGCCCCACCCGGTCATCCTCGTCCGCGGCGACGGAATGATCGAGGAGGCGAATACGGCGGCGCAGTCTTTCTTTCAGGCCTCGATCAACGTGCTCCGGCGGCATCCGCTCGAGTATTTCGTGCCGTTCGGCACCCCGCTTCTATCGCTGATCGAGCAGGTGAGGGCGCGCGGCGCGCCGGTCAACGAGTACCGCGTCGATCTCGGCACGCCGCGCAACGGCGGCGAACGCATGGTGGACATCTACGTTTCCCCTGTGGTCGAGGGACAGGAGAACGTCGTCATCGTGCTCCAGGAGAGAACGATCGCCGACAAGATCGACCGCCAGCTCACCCATCGCGGCGCCGCGCGCACGGTCACCGGGCTCGCCTCGATGCTGGCGCATGAAATCAAGAATCCGCTCTCCGGGATCCGCGGCGCGGCACAGCTCCTCGAGACATCGGTCGGCGACAGCGACCGCACGCTCACCCGGCTCATCTGCGACGAGGCCGACCGGATCGTCAAACTCGTCGACCGGATGGAGGTCTTCTCGGACGAGCGGCCGATCGAGCGCGAGCCGGTCAACATCCACGCCGTGCTCGATCATTGCCGCCGCCTGGCGGCGAACGGTTTCGCTCGCACGATCCCGATCCTCGACGAGTACGACCCATCGCTGCCACCGGTCTATGCCAATCGCGACCAGCTCGTGCAGGTCTTCCTCAACCTTCTCAAGAACGCGGCGGAGGCGATCGGCGCCGCGCCGGACGGGGAAATCGTGA
The DNA here is from genome assembly GCA_035699585.1 of Bauldia sp. Taxonomy (GTDB): domain Bacteria; phylum Pseudomonadota; class Alphaproteobacteria; order Rhizobiales; family Kaistiaceae; genus Bauldia. The sequence goes on along the minus strand of DASSPO010000271.1, from coordinate 6,836 downwards.
TGACCACCGCCTTCCGGCCGGGAGTACGGCTCTCGGTCGGAGGAAGCGCGACCAAGGTGTCCCTGCCGCTCGAGTTCTGCGTGCGCGACAACGGGCAGGGGGTGCCGCCGGACATGATCCCGCACCTCTTCGATCCGTTTGTCACGACCAAGGCGAACGGTACCGGACTCGGCCTGGCGCTGGTTGCCAAGATCATCGGCGACCACGGGGGGGTAATCGAGTGCGAGTCGCAGCCGCGCCGCACGGTGTTCCGGGTTCTCCTTCCCGCCTATCCGGGGCCAACATCAGCAAAGGCCATTTGACATGCCGCTCGGCAATATCCTCGTCGCCGACGACGACGCCGCGATCCGTACCGTCCTCAACCAGGCCCTTTCCCGCGCGGGGTACTCGGTCCGGTCGACCTCGAACGCCGCGACATTATGGCGGTGGATCAGCGAGGGGGAGGGCGACCTCGTTATCACCGATGTGGTGATGCCCGACGAGAACGCCTTCGACCTCCTTCCCCGCATCAAGCGGATGCGACCAGATCTGCCGGTCGTGGTGATGAGCGCTCAGAACACGTTCATGACCGCGATCCGGGCATCGGAGCGTGGCGCGTATGAGTATCTGCCGAAGCCGTTCGACCTTAAGGAACTCACCGCGATCGTCGGCAGGGCGTTGTCGGAGCCGCGGAACCGGCGCACCGAGGCACGGGTCGACGAGCCGGGCGAGAACATCCCCCTGGTCGGGCGATCACCCGCCATGCAGGACATCTATCGGGTGCTCGCTCGCCTGATGCAAACCGATCTCACGGTGATGATCTCGGGCGAGTCGGGGACAGGCAAGGAACTCGTCGCTCGCGCACTTCACGACTACGGCAAGCGCCGGAACGGCCCGTTCGTCGCCGTCAACATGGCGGCGATCCCGCGCGACCTGATCGAGGCCGAGCTGTTCGGCCATGAGAAGGGCGCCTTCACCGGCGCGCAGGCGCGGAGCGCGGGCCGCTTCGAGCAGGCCGAGGGCGGCACGCTGTTCCTCGATGAGATCGGGGACATGCCGATGGAGGCACAGACTCGCCTGCTGCGCGTGCTCCAGCAGGGGGAATACACGACGGTGGGCGGCCGGACGCCGATCAAGACCAATGTCCGCATCATCGCCGCGACCAACAAGGATCTTCGAATCCTCATCAACCAGGGCTTGTTCCGCGAGGACTTGTTCTTCCGGCTCAACGTCGTACCGATCCGGCTTCCACCGTTGCGCGAGCGGAGCGAGGACGTGCCCGACCTCGTCCGCCATTTCTTTGCGCTGGTTGAGAAGGAGGGATTGCCGGCGAAGAGCATCGAGGCGGCGGCGATGGAACGCCTCAAGCGCTACCGCTGGCCCGGGAACGTACGCGAGCTCGAGAACCTGATCCGGCGACTTGCGGCACTCTACCCGCAGGAGACCATCACCGATGCGGTAATCGAGGGCGAGCTCGACCAGCCGGCGATTTCGCTGTCGAACGGCGCCGGAGAGGGGCCCGACACGTTGTCGGGATCGGTCGAGCGGCACCTCGCGGCCTATTTCCAGAGCTACGGAGAGGGCCTCCCGCCGCCCGGACTCTACCACCGCATCCTTCGCGAGGTAGAGGGACCGCTGATCAGCGCCGCGCTGGCATCCACTCGCGGTAACCAGATCAAAGCCGCTGAACTGCTCGGGGTGAACCGCAACACCCTCCGGAAGAAGATCAGAGACCTGGATATCCAGGTGATCCGTGGGAGCCGATAGCTCGCCGACGCCTATCACTAGCGACCAGCAAATCGCTCCTGTGTTTTTTTGGTCACATTGTTGTTGCAATTCGGCCGGACGTTGCTAAGCGCGTTCAATGGCCGGCGGCGGGTTCGGAGTCGGCTTTTTCGTGACCCGGTGATTGAATGACGGTCGACACGCCGACGCTTCTCAATCCAACGATCAGCCGTCGGAGCTTTGAATTCACGCGCCTGGTGCGCACCGTTGGCTATGTGGCGGTCGTGACGGCGCTCATCGGCGCCTTCGGCACTTTCTTCGTGCTGATGGGGCTGACGCCCATAGCGCCGACGCAAGGCGTCGTCCTCACTGCACTGATCATCAACGGCAGCCTGGCACTAGTTCTGATCCTGGTGATCGGCTGGGAGATTGCGACGCTGGTTCTCGCGCGCCAGCGCGGCCGAGCGGGCGCCAGGCTCCACATACGGATCGTGGCGCTATTCAGCATCGTTGCCGCAGCGCCCGCGATCCTTGTCGCGGTCGTCGCGAGCGTCACCCTCGACCGGGGCCTCGACAACTGGTTCTCAACCAGCACCCGGGCAATTGTCGAAAATTCGGCCAATATCGCCTCTGCCTTCGTCGACGCCCAGGCGCAGTCGCTCGACGTCGAGATCACCGGCCTCGAACGCGAGCTCGAGCGGGCTCGCGAGCTTCTCGTCGACGATCCCGATCGTTTCCAGAGCTTCCTCGCCGAGGCGGCGCGCGGCCGCGGGCTGCCCGGTGTGTTCCTGGTGAAGAGCGATGGCTCGATCATCGCCGAGGCGATTCCCGGCTCGCAGGCCAATTTCCCGCCGCCGCCGCCCTCGGCCATCGCCCAAGCGAAGCTCGAGCCGGACCGCCCATCGCTCATCGCACCGGGATCAACCAGCATGATCGGCGGTATCGCGGTGCTCGATGGCTATGACGACGTACTTGTCTATGCCCTCCGGCCGATCCCGCCGGACGTGATCCGTCACCTTGCGATGACGGCGGAGAACGTGAGCCAGTACCGGGCGCTCGAAGCAAGCCGGGTGGGCGTCCAGCTTGCGTTCGGCATCCTTTATCTCGGCGTGGCGCTGGTCGTGCTTCTCGCCGCGATCTGGCTCGGTATTTCCTTCGCGAACCGCCTGGTCGCACCGATCCGGCGCCTCATCGACGCCGCCAAACAGGTATCGCAAGGCAATCTCGCGGTCCGCGTTCCGGCCCGGAAAGCCGAGGGCGACCTCGGCAATCTCAGTGAAACCTTCAACAACATGACCGAGCAGCTCCGTAGCCAGCGCGCCGAGCTTCTTTCTGCCAACGCCCAGATCGACAGCCGCCGGCGGTTCACCGAAGCGGTGCTCTCCGGCGTGACCGCGGGGGTCGTCGGCATCGACGGGGAGGGGCGGGTCACCATCGCCAATCGCACCGCGATGCGGATGCTTGGCCTCGGCGAACGGTCAATCGAACGGCGCCCGATTGTCGAAGTTCTGCCCGAGCTCGCTCTGGTGGTCCATGCAGCGCTCCGCAACGACCGTCCCGAACATCGGGACCAAATTTCGGTAAATCGCGGCGGGCGGGAGCGGACCATCAATGTGCGGGTAACGACGGAAGGCGGCGCCGACGACGTCCATGGCTACGTTATCACGCTTGACGACATCACCGACCTCGTCACCGCCCAGCGGAGCTCGGCCTGGGCAGATGTCGCCCGCCGCATCGCCCATGAAATCAAGAATCCGCTGACGCCGATCCAGCTCTCGGCGGAGCGGCTCCGGCGGAAATTCGGAAAGGCAATCCACGACGACCGCGAGATTTTCGACCAATGCACGGATACGATTATCCGACAGGTCGGGGACATCGGGCGAATGGTGGATGAATTCTCCTCCTTTGCCAGGATGCCCAAGCCGGCGTTCGAAGTGCGAAACCTGTCGGAGTCGATCCGCGAAGCCGTTTTCCTGCTCGAGGTCGCGCATCCCGACATTTCCTTCAAGGTCGATCTGCCCGAGCAGCCTCTCCTTGGCCGCTTCGACGCGCGGCTGATCTCGCAGGCCTTCACCAACATTGTGAAGAACGGCACCGAAGCGATCGCCGGCCTTCCGGCCGAGAAGCGGGCGGGGGCAAAGATCACGGTTTCGGCGCGGCTGGAGGACGACAGCATCGTGGTCGACGTGATCGACACGGGGATAGGTCTCCCGACGGAAAACCGCCACCGGCTGCTCGAGCCCTATATGACCACGCGCGAGAAGGGCACGGGCCTAGGCCTCGCCATCGTCACAAAGATCATCGAAGAACACGGCGGCCGCATCGAGCTGCTCGATTCTCCGGAGGTCCAGCGGGGCGGCCACGGGGCCTTGGTCCGCGTTACGTTGCCGGCGATCCCGGCGGGAACGGCGGCTTCGGCGGCCGAGGTCGAGGGCGTTCACTGATGGCGACGATGGGTTCCGACATCCTGATTGTCGACGACGAAGCCGACATCCGGGAAATCGTGTCCGGCATTCTGTCCGACGAGGGACACGGGACGCGCACGGCCGCCGACGCGGACAGCGCGCTCGCCGAGGTCGCCAAGCGGCGGCCGTCCCTTATCTTCCTCGACATCTGGCTCCAGGGGAGCAAGGTCGACGGGCTCACGCTCCTCGACACGATCAAGCGGGACAATCCCGATTTGCCGATTGTGATGATCTCCGGCCACGGCAACATCGAGACCGCGGTGTCGGCGATCAAGCGCGGGGCCTATGACTACATCGAGAAGCCGTTCAAGTCGGACCGTCTGGTGGTCGTCGCCGAACGGGCGCTGGAAGCCTCCAAGCTCCGGCGCGAAATCAAGGTGCTGCGCGAGCGAAGCGGTGAGGCGGCCGAGTTGATCGGTACCTCGCCGGCGATGCACCACCTCCGCCAGCTCATCGAGAAGGTCGCGCCCACCAACAGCCGCGTCATGATCTCGGGTCCTTCGGGATCGGGCAAGGAGGCGGTCGCCCGCGCCATCCACCGGCTCTCGCAACGCTCCGCAGGGCCTTTCGTGGTGCTCAACGCCGCAGCCATTACGCCTGAGCGGATGGAGGAGGAATTGTTCGGCACCGAGCCGAACAACGGAGCTGGCCGACGCGTCGGCGCGCTCGAGGAAGCTCATGGCGGCACGCTATACCTCGACGAGGTTGGCGACATGCCGCGGGAGACGCAGAACAAGATCCTTCGTGTCCTGGTCGAGCAGTCTTTCCAGCGGGTCGGCGGAGTGACCAAGGTCAATGTCGATGTCCGCATCGTCTCATCGACTGCTCGCGATCTCGAGCGTGAGATCGCAGAAGGCGCCTTCCGCGAAGATCTCTTCCATCGACTCGCGGTCGTGCCGATTCGGGTTCCCGCGCTTGCCGAACGACGCGAAGACATTCCGGAGACGGTGCGCCACTTCATCGATCTCATCTCCCGCGCGACCGGACTACCTCCGCGGCCGATCGCGGACGACGCGCTCGCCGTGCTTCAGGCACATGACTGGCCGGGCAACCTCCGCCAGCTCCGGAACAATGTCGAGCGCCTCTTGATACTCGCCCGTGGTGATGCCACCGAGACCATCACCGCCGAAATGCTTCCCGCCGAGATCGGCGAGATGCTGCCGACCACACCGGGGAGGGCAGGGGGAGAGCATCTAATGTCGCTGCCGCTTCGGGACGCGCGGGAAATCTTCGAGCGGGAGTATCTGCGCGCCCAGGTCAACCGCTTCGGCGGCAACATCTCGCGCACCGCTGAGTTCGTCGGCATGGAGCGGTCGGCCTTGCACCGAAAGCTCAAGTCGCTCGGCGTCGGCTAGCGCCGGCCGCGGGGGCGGGGAAAACATCATGCGGGTGGTGATCTGCGGCGCCGGACAGGTGGGCTTCGGCATCGCCGAACAGCTTTCGGCCGAGGAAAACGACGTCTCGGTCGTCGATACATCGCCCGAGCTGATCCAGGCGATCCGGGATACGCTCGATGTACGCGGGCTCGTCGGCCATGGCGCCTATCCCGATGTTCTTGCCCAAGCCGGGATTGACCAGGCCGATATGATCATCGCGGTGACCTTGTATGACGAGGTCAACATGGTCGCCTGCCAGGTCGCGCATTCGCTGTTCAATGTTCCGACCAAGATCGCCCGCATCCGATCGCAAAGCTATCTCCAGCCGCATTGGGCGGACCTCTTCTCGAGCGAGCATCTGCCAATCGACGTGATCATTTCCCCGGAAATCGAGGTCGGCGAGATGGTGCTCCGGCGGCTGGCAGCCCCGGGTGCGTCGGATTTCGTCCGTTTCGCCAATGGCGACGTCGTGGTGATGGGAATCGATGCTGAGGAGAATTGCCCGGTCGTCGACACGCCGCTTTCGCAGCTCACCGAGCTCTTCCCCGACCTCAAAGCGGTGGTCGTCGGGATCCTCCGCGATGGCCGGCTGTTCGTGCCGCGCTCGGCCGATGCGATGCTGGTGGGTGACCGAGTGTATGTGGCATGCGAGGCGGGCCAGGTGCGGCGCACCCTGGGAATATTCGGTCACGAGGAGGCGGAGGCGCAACGCGTGGTGATCGCGGGCGGCGGCAACATCGGCCTCTATGTGGCCCGCTCGCTCGAGGCGCGAGGAGCGCGAGCCAAGGTCAAGATCATCGAGGCTTCGCGCGAGCGGGCTATCAACATCGCCGACCAGCTGCGACGGACCGTAGTCCTCCATGGAAATGCCCTCGACCAGGAGATTCTCCGCGAGGCCGACATTCAGGACGCCGACACTCTGGTGGCCCTCACCAACGACGACGAGGTGAATATCCTCACCTGCGTCATGGCCAAGCGGCTCGGCTGCCGCTCGAACATGGCGCTTCTCAACAATCGAACCTACCCGTCGATCACCGACTCTCTCGGAATTGATGCCACGGTGAATCCACGCGCGGTGACGATCTCGAAGATTCTTCAGCACGTACGGCGCGGACGCATACGCGGCGTCCACACCATAGAAAACGGCTTGGCCGAGGTGATCGAGGGTGAGGCGCTCGAAACGTCGCCGCTGGTGGGCAAACCGTTGCGTGATCTTGACCTGCCGGACGGCATCAGGATCGGGGCCATCTACCGAGATGAGAAAGTGATCATTCCGGACGGTTCGACGCAA
>DASSPO010000270.1:0-5923 GCA_035699585.1 Bauldia sp. | reverse complement strand
AACGCCTGCCTCACCAACAAGGAGATCCAGGACGGCGTGCTCGCGGTCAAGAATCGTGCCTCGAGTGAGTTCGGCGTGTCCTCGACGCCCACCTTCTTCTTCAACGGCGAGATGCACCGCGGCGAGCTGACGATCGAGCAGATCGACGAGATTCTTGCCGATTAGGGCCGAATCGCCCTATCCGGTCGGAGGCCGGCTCGGCCACTCCCGGGCGCCGGCCTTTTAGCGCGAGGAGCGCGGGGCGTTGAAGTTCACCAGGCTTCGGGTTCTCGGTTTCAAGTCCTTCGTTGAGCCGACCGAGTTCCTCATCGAAGCCGGGCTGACCGGGGTGGTCGGCCCGAACGGCTGCGGCAAGTCCAACCTCGTAGAGGCGCTTCGCTGGGTGATGGGCGAGGCGTCGTACCGCAACATGCGCGCGTCCGGAATGGACGACGTGATCTTTTCCGGAAGTGGCAGCCGTCCGGCGCGCAATACCGCCGAAGTCACCCTGGTCATCGACAATTCCGACCGCGCCGCGCCGGCGGCGATGAACGATGCCGATACGCTCGAGGTGACCCGGCGGATCGAGCGTGAGGCCGGATCGGTCTACAAGATCAACGGCCGCGACGTCCGCGCCCGCGACGTCCAGCTCCTCTTCGCAGACGCCTCGACCGGCGCGCATTCGCCGGCGATGGTGGGCCAGGGCAAGATCGGCGAGTTGATCGCCGCCAAGCCTCGCGACCGCCGCGCTTTGCTCGAGGAAGCGGCCGGGATTTCTGGCCTGCATAACCGCCGCCACGAGGCCGAGCTCCGTCTCTCCGCCGCCGAGCAGAACCTAGCGCGCCTCGACGACGTGATCGGCGAGATCGAGTCCCAGCTTGAGACGCTGAAGCGCCAGGCGCGTCAGGCCGTCCGCTACCGCAATCTCTCCGGCCAGATCAGGCAGGCCGAAGCGACGGTCCTTCACCTTCGCTGGCTTGCCGCCACCGCGGCGCTCCGCGAGGCCGAGGCGGCGCTCGCCGAGGCGACCGCCATGGCCGAGGAGCGCGCCGCCGCCCAGGCCCATGCCGGGCAAGAGCAGGCGACGGCCGCCGCAGCCCTTCCCGCGCTTCGCGATGCCGCCGCCCGTGCCGGCGCCGCGCTGCAGCGCCTCGTCCATGCCCGCGAGGCCCTCGACGCGGAGGAAGCTCGCGTCGCCGAGCGCCTCGGCGATCTCGACCGCCGCCTCGCCCAGCTCGCCGACGATATCGCCCGCGAGGAGCGGATGGTCGAGGACAACCGCACCATCCTTGCCCGGCTCGACGAGGAGGAACGCGGCATCGAGGCGGCAAACGCCCAGATGACGGAGCGTCAGGCGGAAGCGGCCGAGCGCCGCCGGGCATCCGAGTCTGCGCTCGCCGACAGCGAGAAGTCACTGGCAGAGCTGACTGCCCGCTTGGCCCAGATCTCCGCCGAGCGGACACAAACCGAGCGCGCTCTTCGCGATGCGGAGGGCCGCATGGCGCGCCTCGCCGAGGAGCGCGGCAAGGTCGAGGCGGAACTTTCCGGCCTCGATACCGGCGCGTTGGCGCCGGATCGCATTGCAGCGCTCCGCGCCGATGCCGAGGCGGCCGAAGGGGCGGTGAAGGCCGCGGAGGCAGCGACGCTTGCCGCCGAGGAGCGCGCCAAGCTCGCCCGCGAGAAAGCCGCCTCCGGCCGTGAGCCGTTCATCGAGGCCGAGCGCGCCTTGAATCGCATCGAGGCTGAGGCCGCGGCGCTGGTGGCGATCCTGGGCGCGCCGCGCGGCGAGGGCGAAGTGCCTCTCCTCGATCAGGTCAAGGTCGCCTCCGGTTACGAGGCGGCGCTCGGCGCGGCTTGCGGCGACGAGTTGGATGCGCCGGTCGACGCCGCGGCTGCGGCCTTCTGGCACCGCGTCGATCCGCTGGCCGACGATCCCGGCCTTCCCGAGGGAGCGGAGGCGATGGCGGCCCACGTCCAGGCACCCCCGGTGCTTGCCCGCCGCCTCGCCCAGTCGGGCATTGTTCCGGATCGGGAGACGGGAGCCCGGCTGCAGCCGCTTCTCCGCCCCGGCCAGCGCTTGGTGACGCGGGCCGGTGATCTCTGGCGTTGGGACGGTTACGTGGCAACCGCCGAGTCACCCAAGCCGGCGGCGCAGCGCCTTGCCAACCGGAACCGTCTTGCCGAACTGAACCTCGAGGCGGAGACGGCGCGGGCCGCCGCGGCCGAGAAGCGCCGCCTGCTCGAAACAGCCGTTGCCGATGCGCGCGTCACCGAGGAGGCCGAGCGGGCCGCACGGGACACATGGCGGCATGCTCAGCGCGCCTTCGACGCCGCACGCGAATCGCTTGCCGCCGCGGAAAGGGAGGCGGCCCGCCTCGCTGCCCGGCGGAGCGCCCTTGACGAGGCCAATGCCCGGCTCGCGACGGCCCTCGCCGAAGCGTCCGCGGCGCGCGACGCGGCATCGGCCGTCCTCGCTGCCGCGCCGCACCCCGATAGCTTCGCCGACGATCTTGCGGCGCTCCGCGACCGCGTCACGCGCGACCGGGCGGCGCTCGCGGAGGCCCGCGCGGCGGTCGAGAGCCTCGCGGGTGAGGCCGAGCTGCGGACCCGCCGCCTCGCCGGAATCGCCATCGAGCGGCAGAAATGGCACGAGCGCGGCGCCAATGCCGAGGCGCAGATCGCGACGCTGACCTCCCGCCGCGGAGAGACCGAGGCCGAGCGTACGCGCCTTGCTGACGAGCCGGCGCGGATCGAGGCGAAGCGCCGGGCCCTGCTCACCGAGATCGAAGAGGCCGAAACCGTTCGCGCCGCCGCGAGCGACGCGCTCGCCGTCGGCGAGGCGGCGCTGGCCCATGCCGATCGCGCGGCGAGAGTGGCGCTCGACCAGCTTTCGGAAGCCCGAGAACAGCGTGGTCGGCAGGAGGAGCGCGTTGTCGCGGCCCGGGAACGGCTCGCCGAGTCGGTGCAGCGAATCGATGAGGCGCTGGGATGCCCGCCGGAAGAGGCGGAGAAGATCGCCGAGCTCAAGCCCGGCGCGCCGCTCCCCGACCTTCACGATACCGAGGCGCGGCTCGAACGCTACCGGCAGGAGCGCGAACGGCTCGGCGGCGTCAATCTCCGGGCCGAGGAAGAGGCCAACGAGACCGCCGCGCGGCGTGATGCGCTGGTCGCGGAGCGGGACGATCTCGTCGCTGCCATCCAGCGACTCCGGCAGGGGATCGGCAGCCTCAACCGCGAGGGGCGGGAGCGGCTGCTTGCCGCCTTCGGAACCGTCAACGCCCACTTCCAGCGGCTCTTTACTCACCTCTTCGGTGGCGGCGAGGCGGAACTTCAGCTCACCGAATCCGACGACCCGCTCGAAGCCGGCCTCGAGATCGTCGCTCGCCCGCCGGGCAAGAAACCGCAGATCATGACGCTGCTCTCGGGTGGCGAGCAGGCGCTGACCGCGCTGTCGCTGATCTTCGCGGTGTTCCTCACCAACCCGGCGCCGATCTGCGTGCTGGACGAAGTCGACGCCCCGCTCGACGACGCAAATGTCGAGCGCTTCTGCAACCTTCTCGATGAGATGGTCCGACAGACCGAGACCCGCTTCGTGGTGATCACCCACAACCCGATCACCATGAGCCGCATGAACCGCCTGTTCGGCGTCACCATGGCCGAGCGCGGCGTCTCCCAGCTCGTCTCCGTCGACCTCGAAACGGCCGAGCGCTTCCGCGAAGCTGGGTAGCCAGCCTAGGTCGTTTTTACAACCGAACAACAACCTAGGCCTTGTTGATGGCCTAGACCCTCATGGCAAGACTGCGCGCCCTTGAAAAGAGTACTTTGCTCGGACCTGGACGGAGCCGTCACCTGCCTATGAGATATACAATCATCACCGGAACAGGCCGCGCGGGCACGACGCTTCTCGTGCAAGTCTTGACGAGGGTCGGGCTCGACACCGGATTCAGACCAGATACCGAGATCGATCCGATCGCGCACGCCGGCCTTGAGCGCATGCTGAGCCAGCGTCCGCGCCACCGCGTCGTAAAATCGCCTTGGATTGCCCTCGAACTTGATGAGCAGCTTGCGGCTGGTGTCGAAATCGAGCATGCGATCATCTGCACGCGAAGTCTCGCAGCCGCAGCCGAGAGTCGGCGAAGGGTCTATGCCCGTGACCCCTCAAGACCTGATGCTCCGGGCGCCTTGTGGTTGACCGCCGATCCGGGACGCCAGGAGGCTGTGCTCAGCGAAATCTTCTACAATCTGATCTTCACCCTGACCCGGCACGAAATTCCAATTACGTTCCTTCATTTTCCGCGTTACGCCCGCGACCACGATTATGCCGTGGCGAAACTCTCTCCCGTTTTTCCCGAGATCGATGTCAAGATGTGGCGGCAGGCCCTCGCCGAGCTTGTGAAACCGGATCTTATCAGGGTGAGTGACGACAGAGCCGCCGCGAATTGACATGCCGCGACCAACGGGCGATTGCGGTTCCGTCCGCCGAATAGTCCGGCTGTCAGGAAGGAACTGGAGAGGCCACCGCTTGGGCATGCCCGCAGCGACCCAAACGGCCGAGCGCTTCCGCGAAGCGGGGTAGCCAGCCTCGGCCGGGTTTGTGCCACCGGCATTTGCTACATCGACGCCCTCTTCTGACCGCCGTGCGCCTGGTTCCCGGCCGCAATGTCGTGGACCTGGGACGGGAGGCTGCGCGGCGTCGCCGAGCATCTCTCGATCGCGGCCGGCCTTCGCAGATCGGATGGCGGTGCCTGCCCGGAGTCGGCGTCCTTTCGTAAGGCCGGCGATAGGATTGCGTCTTGGCTTCGGCGCAGTTGCTATCGCTCGCGCGCCGCGCTCTATATCTCCAAGCAAGGCCCGGGCAAGATTGAAGGGTCGAATTCCGAACCACGGCAGATGCGGCGTCGCTGATTGACGGCCGTTGGCGAAGGAAGCGGAGTTGGCCACCGCGCTTGAAACCGCCATCGACTGGGGCACCAGGATCGACGCCTCCGTCATCACCTATCGATTCGCGGAACAAGGCGAGGTCTATGACGGCGTGACGGCCTACGAGTGGCTCGCCTACGAAATCCAGCAGGTGGAGCGAGCGCTCGCCGTCTATGAAACCTTTCTTGACGTCACTTTCGCCGAGGTCTCGAGCGGCGAGCACCTGACGCTCGTTGTTGCCGATGACGAGGATATGCAGGGATTTCTGGGATTCTTCATCCCGCCCGGCGAGCCGGACGCCGGGCTCGGCGCTTTCAACTGGGAAGGCGAGGGCTGGGACTTTGACGAGCCCGGGACCGGCGCGCTCGAGCAGGGCGGCTTCGGTTTCGTCACCATCATCCATGAGTTCGGCCACGCCCTGGGGCTCGCCCATCCGCACGATGACGGCGGCTCCTCTACGGTCTTTCCCGGCGTGACCGTTGCCTACGGCGATTATGGCGACTTCGACCTCAATCAGGGCGTCTACACGACGATGTCCTACAACACGGGCTGGACGACCAATCCTGACGGTACGCCGCCCGCGGTTTCGGCCAACGGCTACCAGGGCACCCCGATGGCGCTCGACATCGCCGTGCTCCAGGCAAAGTACGGCGCCAACCTCACCCATCGGACCGGTGCCGACACCTATGTCCTCCCCGCCGCCAACGGCGTCGGCACGTTCTACGCCTGTATCTGGGATGCCGGCGGGATCGACACGATCGTCTACTCCGGCAGCACCCCGGCCGTGATCGATCTTCGCGCCGCGACGCTCGAGGTGGAGGAAGGCGGCGGAGGCTTCCTCTCCTATGTCGACGGAATCTTCGGCGGCTTCACCATCGCCCACGGTGTCGTCATCGAGAACGCTACCGGAGGCAGTGGCGCCGACACCATCCGCGGCAACGCTTCGGACAACCTGCTCCTGGGAGCGGGAGGCGCCGACGCGCTCGACGGGTTCGACGGAGCCGATACGCTCGGCGGCGGCGGC
>DASSPO010000269.1:0-17489 GCA_035699585.1 Bauldia sp. | reverse complement strand
CGGCCGATTCTCGACTACTGGGCCGAGCACGAAGAGACGCTGGGCCACGTAGTCACCCACGTTCTCGTGCACGAGATCGGCCATCATTTCGGTCTCTCCGACGAAGACATGGAAGCGATCGAGGCGGCGTCCGAGTAGTCGGCCCGAATGGAGCAGCCGCGGCACGGGTGTTGCTCCTGGCTTGCCGCTGATCGGGATTGGCCGCGAGCTCCGGCGGAAACCCTTGACGTCCTTCGCCCTCCGGCGCACATGAGGCGCCAGCAAGAGGACACTCCCATGCAGAAGTTCACCACGCTGACCGCCGTCGCCGCGCCCTTGAACATGATGAATGTCGACACCGACATGATCATCCCCAAGGACTATCTCAAGACGATCGAGCGAACCGGACTCGGCAAGGGCCTTTTCTCCGAGCTCCGCTACAACGAGGACGGCACGGAGAACCCGGATTTCGTCCTCAACAAGCCGGCCTACCGCAATGCCAAGATCCTGGTCGCCGGCGACAATTTCGGCTGCGGATCAAGCCGCGAACACGCCCCTTGGGCGCTCCTCGACTTCGGCATCCGCTGCGTCATCTCGACCAGCTTTGCCGACATCTTCCACAACAACTGCTTCAAGAACGGCATCCTCCCGATCGTGGTGTCGAAGGAGGACCTCGACAAGCTGATGGACGACGCCGAGCGCGGCGCGAATGCCACGCTCACGATCGACCTCGAGGCGCAGGAAATCCACGGGCCAGACGGCGGCACGATCAAGTTCGACGTCGACCCGTTCAAGAAGCATTGCCTGCTCAACGGCCTTGATGACATCGGTCTCACGATGGAGAAGGCCGACCACATCGCCGCCCACGAGCGGCGCGCGGCCGAGCTGCGTCCCTGGGCCTGAGGGCGCTTCCCCGGCCGAACATCCGTGCGGATCACGGCTGCGCCGCGATTCACGTCTTGCTCACGCCTTTGCGTCTATCGGAGGATGGGGGAGCGGCCCCTGGCAGACCGGCGGAGCCCGGATGAAGCGCGTCCTGATACGCCTCGTTGTCGTTCTGGCGCTGGTCGAGCTGGCGTATCTCGTGGTCGCCAACGCATTCCTCGCCCTTCCGGCGACGCAGACCCTGCTCAACCGCTCTCAGGACGGACGGCTCGTCATCGACTGGAACTGGGCGTGGACCTGGTTTCCCTTCTGGCTGAGCGTCGATGGGCTCACGGTCAACGGCCAGTCCTGGTCCCAGCAGTTCGAAGTATCCATCCCATCGGTATCGGCCGCGGTCGACGTGCCTTCGCTCTTCTCGCGGACGCTCCGGTTCAACAACCTCAGGACCGCCGACATCAACGTCAGATTCCGGCCGCGGCCCAGCCCCGACCGCGACGATTCCGCACTCCGGCCGTTCTACCCGCCGATCCCCGGCCGGGATCCCAGCCTTGCCGCAGAACCGGTCCCGACGCAGTCGCCGGGATGGAAGGTGGTCTTCGACATCGCCGAGATCGGCGGAAACAACGACCTCTGGCTCGCCGCGAACCGGATGACGCTGTCGGGCAGCGCCGCGGCCGTGATCACGCGGCAGAACCGGCACGGCCCGCTCGCCATCACCGACGGCGAGGCCGATCTCACGATCGCCGGGCTTAGCGTCGCCGGGAAGCACGTCTCGGACGGAGGATCGTTCAAAGGCGATTTCGATGTCGCCGCCTTCCTCCCCCAGGAGAACCGGGGGATGAAGCTTCTCGCCTTCCTGTCGCTCGACGCCGACGTCGATCTGCCCATCGACGGGATCGATTTCCTGAATGCATTTCTGACCAGCGTCGCCGACATGAGTGTCGGCGGCAAGGGTGAGCTTAAGGGACATGTCGCCTACCGGAAGGGCGCCTTGGTGCCGGGCGCCGATCTCCTCATCGACGCCGAAAACCTCTGGGTCGACCTGCCGCCCTATGCCGTGCGCGGCAACGGAGCCGTGTCGGTAAAGGTCGGCAGCGCCACGCCGGACACGCTCACGGCCCGCCTTCGCTTCAAGTCCCTCAGCGCGCTTCACGAGCCCGACGACCAGACGCTCTTCACCGGCACCAACATCGACATCAACGTGGCGCGGTCCACCACGATCCTGCCCGACGCGATGGTCGAAAAGGTGCCTCGCCGCGTGGCGATGACCCTGTCCAATGTCACGGTGCCCGACGTGAGCGCCTACCAGCGCTACCTTCCCGACGAATGGAATGCCCAGCTCGTCGGCGGAAGCGGTTCCCTCGACGGGGAAGCGTCGATGTCGGCGGGGGAGCTCGATTTCAACCTCATCCTCAGGTCGGACAAGGCCGAGGTGAAGTTCAGCCAGAATTCGTTCGAGTCGGGCCTGGTGCTGGGCGTGAAGGCAAAGGGGGCGGCCGATGCGAGTGTCGCCCGGGTCGATGTCGCCGGAACCTTCATCGAACTTGACGACTCGCGGGTGAAGAACCGGCAGGGCGAGCGCTCGTCCCCCTGGCAGACCCGCTTCGCCATCAACGCCGGCACGGCCGATTTTCGCCTTCCCGACGACCAGGACAGGAAAACCGGCGTCGTCGGCTTCTGGAGTCTGTTCCAGAACCGGGAACTCAAATCCATGCTCGGCGACGTGAACGGCCGCGTCCAGGGGTCGCTCAACGTGTCGGATCTCGACTGGGTCAATTTCCTCTTCCGGAGACCCTTTTCGCTGTCGATCGCCGAGCCCGCCGAGGTGGAGGCAGACCTAACCGTCGAGGCCGGCCGGCTGGTGGCGGACTCGAAGCTGACCATGCCGCCGCGAAAATTCACGCTCGCGATCCTCGACTACGTCGTCGAGGGGACCGGCGGTTTCGCGCTCAGCGTCGCCAAGAGCGACACGCCGCCGGATCTCCAACTCAATGCCGGCCTGACCGATGCTTCGCTCCGACTGGAGGATGAGACCGCAGCCGTGGTCGAGGACGTGACGCTCAACGTGAGCGCGCTTGCCGAGAACGTCTCGCCCAAGGACGGCGGCGCGGTGAAAACCGTCGAGATGACCATCCCGTCGGCAAAGATCACCGACATGACCGCCTACAACGTCTATCTTCCCAAGAGCACCCCGATCCGCATCGTCGGCGGCACGGCCGAGCTGAGCGCCAGGCTGGAAATGGGGGAGGATGACGCCAACGGCTTCATGAAGATGACCACATCGCGCGTCGATACCGACATCGCCGGTGATCGCATTTCGGGCGTCATCGCCCTCGATGTTGCGATCGCCGGCGGATCGGTCAAGGAGAGGAGGTTCAACATCTCCGGCTCGACCTTGTCGGTGAACGACGTGAGAGTCACCGGCAGCCATGCCACCTCCGGCGGCTGGAGCGGGCGCGTAGACCTCGGCAAGGCAAGCGTCGTGTGGAAGCGGCCGATGACGCTCAGCCTCAGCGGGTCGTTCCACATGACCGATGCGAGCCCGCTGCTTGCCGTCTTCTCGGCGAACCGCAAGGACAACAAGTGGCTCGACCGCCTTCTCGACCTCAAGAACATAAATGGCAAGGCGAGCATCGAGGCGGAGCCGGACAGCGTCGTCGTCCCCTATGCCTTCGCCACCAGCGACACCTTCGATGTCGGCGCCAAGGGGATATTCGGCGCGGGCGGGCGGCAGGGCGTGTTCTATGCCCGGACCGGCAAGCTGGCCGGCATCCTGGCCATCGACAACAAGCAAAAGAAGTTCGAGCTCCTCGACGCCACCCGGAAGTTCGAGGGTTACAAGCCAGGCGGTCCGGTCCCCGGCATCCACGACCAGCCGACGGCGGCCGCGGAGCCCGACAATGCGCCCGCGGCGCCGGCGGCGAAGCCGAAAAAGCAGCCTTTCTCCCTGTTCAAGCGTCGCCAGACGCAGTAGAGCGAGCCGCTATCAAACGCGACACTGGCGCTGGCGCTTGCTTCGGCCTAAGTAAGCCGCCGTGACCTTCGAACCCGCACCGAACGATCCTGGCCAGAAGCCGATCAACCCCCTGCTCAAGCTCGCGCTGGAGCTCGGGCCGCTCGCCGTCTTCTTTCTCGCCAATGCCCGCGGCGAATGGCTCGCGGAGCGGATTCCGGCCCTGGCGGCGCTGGGCGGACCGCTTTTCGTCGCCACCGCGCTGTTCGTCCTGGCGACCCTGATCTCGCTGGGCGTGTCGCTCGCACTGACCCGCCGCCTGCCGATTCTGCCCCTCGTCAGCGGCATCGTCGTGCTCGTCTTCGGCGGCCTCGCGCTGTGGCTTCACGACGAGACCTTCATCAAAATGAAGCCGACGATCATCAACGCCCTGTTCGGCGGGCTGCTCCTCGGCGGACTCGCGCTCGGCAAGCCGCTTCTCGGCTATGTCTTCGATTCGGCCTTCCGCCTGACCGACGAGGGCTGGTGGAAGCTCACCCTGCGCTGGGGCGTGTTCCTCCTGTTTCTTGCGGTACTGAACGAGATCGTCTGGCGCACGGTCCCGACCGACGTGTGGGTAACCTTCAAGGTGTTCGGCCTGGTCGGACTCACCTTCGTGTTCACCCTTTTCCAGCTTCCCCTGATCAACCGCTACGCCCTCCCCGAGGAAGGAAAGCCTTCGTCGTGACGGCGGAAACCAGCGGACGCGATGCGAGAATCGTAGCCGCCGGCATCGCGATCTTCGTTCTTCAAGCGGCGATCCTTTGGTGGATGGGCCAGCCGGCGATCAACCCGGGCGGCAACATCGATGTCTGGGGCAACCTCGAACACTCCCGCCACGTCCTCGACTGGTATACGCCCTCTCACCTTGTCCACGGCTTCATCTTCTATGGCGCGCTCTGGCTCGTGGCCCGGCACTGGAGCATCGACCAGCGGGGCCTTGCGGCACTCGCCATCGAAGCGGCCTGGGAGGTGATCGAGAATACGCCGTGGGTGATCGGCCGCTACCGCGACGTGACGGTGTCGGGCGACTATGTCGGCGACACGATCATCAACTCGGTCTTCGATCTCTGGGCGATGCTGGTCGGCTTCTGGCTGGCCTCCCGGCTGCCGGTCTGGCTCACCATCGCGCTCGCCGTCGCGTTGGAGCTGGGCGCTCTCATCGCCGTCCGCGACAACCTCGCCCTCAACATCCTGATGCTGCTCTGGCCGATCGATGCGATACGGGTTTGGCAGGCGGCGTAGCTCGGGCCTATTTCATCCCCTTCAGTGCCGCCTCGATCGCCGGCCGGACGCGGGCGTCGAGGGCACCGGCGTCGATCGGGCCGATGTGCTTGTAGCGGATGATCCCGTTCGCATCGACGATGAACGTCTCCGGGACTCCGTAGACGCCCCAGTCGATCGCAGCACGGCCCCTGGTGTCGACGCCGATGGCGGCATAGGGATTGCCTAGTTCATCGAGAAACCGGACGGCATTCGCCGGCACATCCTTGTAGTTGATGCCGACGAGGCGGATCCGCCGATCCTTGGCAAGGTCCACCAGCTGCGGATGCTCGAGTCGACAGGGCCCGCACCAGGAGGCAAAAACGTTGACGACGGTGACCGCGCCCTTGAGGTCGGTCCCCTTGAGGCCGGGCAGCCCCACCCCTTCGAGCGGCGGCAGATCGAACGCCGGCGCAGGCTTGCCGACCAGCGCCGACGGTATCGCCTGCGGGTCGCTGCCCGTCTCGAGGCGGTTCAGGAAGACCGCGGCGAGCGCCACGAACACCGCGAGCGGCAGGAGGAAGATGAGCCGAGGGCGGCGTTTCGGCGTGGTCCCGTCGGTCGCGCTCATGGGCCCTTCCCCGACGAGCGGCGCCGGACGCCGCGCGCCTCAAGATCCGCGATACGGCGACGCTGGGCGCGGCCGTCGACGACGATCGAAACCGTCACGCCGATGAGCACGGCGGCGGCGACGAGATAGGCCGCGACGATGAACCCGGCATGGGCACCCTGCTCGATCATCCCGATGCGGCGACGATCTGCATGGCGCGCACGCGTCGGCGCAGAATCTCGTTCCGCATTGCCATGACCAGCAGGACCGCAAACAGCAGCGTCATCCCTGCCGCCATGACGAGCAGCGGCCAGAGGAGCGACGGGTGGATCGTCGGCCCGTCGAGGCGAAAGACGCTTGCCGGCTGGTGCAGCGTGTTCCACCAGTCGACCGAAAACTTGATGATCGGAAGGTTGATGGCCCCGACAAGCGTGAGGATCGCCGCGGCGCGGCCGGCGCGGCCGGGGTCTTCGACCGCCTGCCAGAGCGCGATCAGTCCCAGGTAGATCAGGAACAGGATCAGCACCGATGTGAGGCGAGCGTCCCACACCCAGTAAGTGCCCCAGGTCGGCTTGCCCCATAGCGACCCGGTGACCAGGGCGAGGAAGGTGAAGGCAGCCCCGAGTGGCGCGGCGCTCTTCTGAAGCACGTCGGCGAGCGGGTGCCGCCAGACCAGCGTGCCCAGGGCCGCGACCGCCATGACCGCGTAGCAGGCCATCGACAGCCAGGCGAATGGGACGTGGATGAACATGATCCGTACCATCTCGCCCTGCTGGTAGTCGGCCGGCGCCACGAAGAAGGAAAGATAGAGACCCGCGGCAAGGACAATCGCCGCCCCCGCCCATAGCCACGACAGAAGGCGGCCGGAAATGGCGAGGAACCGCGTCGGGTTGGCGAGATCGATTGCCGGCATGGCCGATGTTTTAGGGGCCACGCCGCCACGCGGCAATGGCGTTGGCGATGCCTCATCGCCGCATCGGGTAGGCATTCACCCGTTTCCGGGCTAGGGTATGACCACGATTGCTCCTTCCCTCAAGTC
Source organism: Bauldia sp. (assembly GCA_035699585.1). GTDB lineage: Bacteria > Pseudomonadota > Alphaproteobacteria > Rhizobiales > Kaistiaceae > Bauldia. Next base: position 10,781 of record DASSPO010000269.1, on the reverse strand, counting down.
ATCGGAACCCTTTCCATGCGCTACGCCGTCCTTGCCGTGCTCCTTCTTTCCGCTGCCCCAAGCGTTGCATTCGCCGCGACCGACGATGAGCTCCGTCAGCAGATCGTCGGCGCCTGGGGCACAGATGCGGCATGCACCGATGCCTCCCTGGTCTTCAATGCCGACGGCACTTTCGCCATGGTCGAGCCCGGGCAGGATGCTGCCAGCCAGCGAGGGGGCACGTGGTCCATCAAGGGCGGAATCCTCAGCGGCGCGACGCCCGAGGGTGCGATGCCCGACGTAACCGTCCGCATCGAGGAGACCAAGCTCCTGTTCGAGGAAGGCGGCCAGGTCGTGAACGAACTGACGCGCTGCGCGTCCTGATCACTGCAAGCTCACCCTGAGTGCGGCCGCGCCGGCGATCGCGGCAACGACGGCGCTGGTCAAAGTCAGCGCAACGAGGATCAGGAACGGCGGCAGGAAGGGCTGCGGCTCGGTGACCGCCGCCACGGTCGCGCTGACCCCGAAGATCAGCACGGGGATGGTGAAGGGCAGGACCAGGACGGCGATGAGGATGCCACCCCGCCCGAAGGCCGCGGCGAGGGCGGCGCCGACGGTACCGATCAAGGTAAGCGCCGGTGTACCGACCAGCAGCGTCAGCGTGGTCGCGCCAAGCGCGGGCGGCTCGAGACCAAGAAGCAGCCCCAGGAACGGGGCGGCAACGGTGAGGGGCAGACCGGTCGCCAGCCAGTGGCCGGCGGCCTTGCCAAGTACCACGAGTTCCATCGGATGTGCGGTGAGGAAGAGAAGGTCTAGGGCGCCGTCGTCGCAGTCGTCCTGAAACAGGCGGTCGAGACCGAAGAGCGTCGCAAGCAGCGCGCCGATCCAGAGGATCGCCGGGCCAATCCGCGAGAGCAGGTTGAGGTCCGGCCCGACGGCGAACGGGACGATCGTGACAACGGCGAGGAAGAACACGAGCCCGACCAGCGCGCCGCCGCCGCTGCGAAACCTCAGGCGCGCCGTCTGGCCCGCGACCGTGACAAGCACGCCGATCACGGCGATGACCCGAGTCGGAGGGTGGCCGACGGTGCGGCCGGGAGCGGCCGATGGGTCGCCGCCATCACCAGGCCGCCACCGGCAAGATGCCCGGCGATGAGAAGGCCCAGCATCGCCTCCGCATCTGCGTCGAGCGCCGTCGCCGGCTCGTCGAGGAGCCAGACCGGGCGCTCCGAGACGATGAGCCGCGCCAGCGCCACCCGGCGCTTCTGGCCGGCGGAAAGGCGCCCGACGGGAAGATCGACGAGATGCGCCAGCCCGACCCTGCCGAGGGCCGACTCGATATCGCCGTTTCCGCCATAGAGCCGTCGCCAGTAACCGAGGTTGTCGGCTACGGTGAGTGAAGCCTTTAGCGCATCGAGATGGCCGAAATAGTGGACCGCCGAGGATAGGCCCGCCTCCGGCTCGGGTTCGACCCTGACGCTACCGGCAGCAGGCCGAAGCAGTCCGGCAACGATCCGAAGCAGCGTCGATTTGCCCGCGCCGTTCGGTCCGGTGACGGCAAGCATCTCGCCGCCGCCCACGGAGAAGTCGATTCCAGAGAAGACCCTTCGCCCACCGCGCTCGGCGGCCAGAGCCGCACCGCTCAGCTGCATGGGCCGGGATTAGCCGCGGCTTTCACCACCCTGTCCATCTTTTGGTCAGAACCTGCGCCGCCGTTTCGAAAGCCCGCCGAACCACATCGTAAACGCCCCCCCTTTGTCTGGAACCGCTCCACGAAATTCACTATAAGGCCCGCAACCCGCGCCGTCGCGGTTCTCCTGCCTTCTTGCGCGGGTTCCCGCAGAGCCACTCGGCGGCGCCACGCCATCTCATCGAGGACGTTCCCTTCCGTGACCAGCCAGACCAGTGACAGCTTCAAGAGCCTCAGGACCCTTACGGTCGGCTCGAAGACGTACGACTACTACAGCCTCGCCGAGGCCGAGAAGAACGGCTTGGCCGGCATTTCGCGCCTGCCGTTCTCGATGAAGGTGCTGGTCGAGAACCTGCTGCGGTCCGAAGACGGGCGTTCGGTAACCCGTGACGATATTCGCGCCATGGTCGATTGGCTCAAGGAGCATCGGAGCGATCGCGAAATCGCCTTTCGTCCGGCACGGGTGCTGATGCAGGACTTCACCGGAGTGCCCGCGGTGGTCGACCTCGCCGCCATGCGCGACGCCATGCAGGCGCTCGGCGGCAATCCCGACCGCATCAACCCTCTGGTGCCGGTCGATCTGGTTATCGACCATTCGGTCATCGTCGACGATTTCGGCAATCCCCGTGCCTTCGCGCGAAACGTCGAGCTCGAATATGAGCGGAACGGCGAACGCTATCGTTTCCTCCGCTGGGGCCAGTCGGCCTTCCGCAATTTCCGTGTCGTCCCGCCGGGGACCGGCATCTGCCACCAGGTCAACTTGGAGTACCTTTCCCAGACCGTGTGGGTGAACGAGGACAGCGGCCGGCCTCTGGCCTACCCCGACACGCTGGTCGGCACCGACAGCCACACGACGATGGTCAACGGCCTCGCCGTGCTCGGCTGGGGCGTTGGCGGTATCGAGGCAGAGGCCGCGATGCTCGGCCAGCCGATATCGATGCTGATCCCGGAAGTGATCGGCTTCCGCCTCAGCGGCAAGCTCCGCGAGGGGGTGACCGCGACCGACCTCGTTCTCACGGTGACAGAGATGCTGCGCAAGAAGGGCGTGGTCGGCAAGTTCGTCGAGTTTTACGGTCCCGGTCTCGACAACATGCCCCTCGAAGACCGCGCCACCATCGGCAACATGGCGCCCGAATACGGCGCCACTTGCGGTATCTTCCCGATCGATGCGGAGACGCTCCGCTATCTCTCCCATACCGGTCGCGACAGGCAGCGGGTGGAGTTGGTCGAGGCCTATGCCAGGGCGCAAGGCATGTTCCGCGACTCGACGACGCCGGAACCGGAATTCACCGATACGCTGGCCCTCGATCTCGACACCGTCGCACCCTCCCTTGCCGGTCCGAAGCGTCCGCAGGATCGCGTGCTTCTCTCCGAGGCCAAGCAGAAGTTCCTCGCCGCGCTCGATACCGAATTCAAGAAGGGCAACGGGTCGTCGCTTCGGGTCAGCGTGAAGGGCGAACCCTTCGACATCGGCCACGGTGACGTGGTGATTGCGGCGATCACGTCCTGCACCAACACCTCCAATCCCTACGTCATGATCGGCGCCGGGCTGCTTGCGCGGAACGCAGTCGAGCGGGGGCTCAAGGCGAAGCCATGGGTGAAGACGTCGCTCGCGCCCGGAAGCCAGGTGGTCGGCGAGTATCTTGCCCGCTCGGGACTTCAGGGTGACCTCGACACTCTCGGCTTCAACCTCGTCGGCTTCGGCTGCACGACCTGCATCGGCAACTCGGGCCCGTTGCCGGCGCCGATTTCCGCCGCGATCGAGGAGGGTGACCTGGTCGCCGCCGCAGTGCTGTCCGGCAACCGCAATTTCGAGGGCCGGATCAACCCGGACGTCCGTGCCAACTACCTGGCCTCGCCGCCGCTCGTCGTCGCCTATGCGCTGGCGGGGTCGATGCAGGTCGACCTCCTCACCGAGCCGCTGGGGCTCGACCGCGACGGCAAGCCGGTGTTCCTCAGGGACATCTGGCCGTCGACGCAGGAGACCGCCGAGTTCGTGCGCGCCAACATCACGAGCGATCTCTTCCGCACCAAGTATGCGGATGTCTTCACTGGCGACGAGCATTGGAAGAAGATCCCGGTGGAAGGCGGCCTTACCTACGCCTGGTCGAGCGGCTCGACCTACGTGCAGAACCCACCCTATTTCGAGGGCATGCACCGCGAGCCGGATCCGGTAACCGATATCATCGACGCCCGCGTCCTCGGCCTGTTCCTCGATTCGATCACCACCGACCACATCTCGCCGGCGGGTTCGATCCGCACCAACAGCCCGGCGGGCGCCTACCTTATCGACCGCGGGGTGAAGCCGGCCGACTTCAACCAGTACGGCACGCGGCGCGGCAACCATGAAGTCATGATGCGCGGCACCTTCGCCAATATCCGCATCAAGAACCAGATGGTCCCCGGCGTCGAAGGCGGCGTCACCGTCCATCACCCCGATGGCGAGATCATGCCGATCTATGATGCCGCCATGCGGTACCGCAGCGAGGGAGTGCCCCTCGTCGTTTTCGCCGGCAAGGAATACGGCACCGGTTCCTCCCGCGACTGGGCGGCAAAGGGCACGCGCCTCCTCGGCGTCCGCGCGGTAGTTGCCGAGAGCTTCGAGCGCATCCACCGCTCCAATCTGATCGGCATGGGCGTGCTCCCCCTGGTCTTCGAGGAGGGGACGTCGTGGAAGTCCCTCGGCCTCGAGGGCAGCGAGACCGTGACCATCACGGGCATCTCGTCGGGCCTCAAGCCGCGCCAGCGGCTGCAAGCCGAAATCCGCTTCGCCTCGGGGGAAGCCAGGGTCGTGCCGCTCATCTGCCGCATCGACACGCTCGACGAGCTCGAGTACTTCAACAACGGCGGCATTCTGCACTATGTGCTGCGCCGCCTCGCGGCGTAAGCGACGCGGGTCTCACCCTAACGTGACTCGCAATTGACGGGGTCGGTTCGTAGTTTCTCGAAGTCGCGGGCCGCCTTGAGCGGCCGTAATGTGCGTTGGACAGGGAACGTGAAGGTTAAGATCGGCCCGATCGCCGCCGTCATGCTGACAGCCGGGTTTACGACGGCGGCGACGCCGTCTTTGGCGGCCGAGGCCAGAGCGGTGCTCGAGCTGTTCACGAGCCAGGGATGCAACTCCTGTCCGCCGGCAGACGCGATTCTTGGCGAATACGCCAAGCAGAGCGACATCGTCGCGCTGTCCTTTCCGGTCGACTATTGGGACTACCTTGGCTGGAAGGACACGCTCGCGAGTCATGAGAACACGGCGCGACAGAAGGCCTATGCCGAAGCCCGCGGCGACCGCCAGGTCTACACGCCGCAGATCGTCGTCAACGGGTCGACCCATGTGGTGGGAAGCAACCGCCAGCAGATCGAATCGGCGTTGAAGGCGAGCGCGCCGCTGCCGGTGCCGGTCACCATGGAAGCCGGCACGGACTCGACCATGGTCACGGTCGGCGCGACGCAGGATCCCGGACGGCACAAGGGCACGATCTGGCTTGCCTTGTATGACGACCCGGTCACCGTCCCGATCGAGCGGGGCGAGAATTCCGGCAAGTCGGTCACCTACTACAATGTCGTCCGCAAGCTCCGGCCGATCGCGATGTGGAAAGGCAAGGAAATGACGATCGAGCTCCCCAAGAGCGAGCTCGACCAGGCCAAGGTGTCGCGTTGCGCCGTGATCCTCCAGACCGAGCACGACAACGGTCTGCCCGGCCCGATCCTCGGCGCCGCGACGATCGACTACGCGCATTGAGGTCCGTCGGCTCGCGTGGCGGTCGCACGCGGCGGCTTCGACTCAGTCCACGTGCTCCCCGCGAGGCCCCTTTGGCCTCGGCTGGGCGGTAACGAAGGCGGCCACGTCCCAAGCCTCCTGCACCGACAGGATCGGTTCCCGGTAGCTTACCCCGCGGGGCATATTGGTGCGGACGAAGGCCGCAGCCGTCTCGATGTGGGCCATGCCGGCCGCGTCGTTGAACGACCCGTCGCCCCAGAGCGGCGGGATCGCCCAGCCGATGGCCGGCGGCGCCTTGCGGTTCCCCTGTCCGTCGGCGCCATGGCAGCGCACGCAGTAGGAGGCGTAGACCGCCTTGCCGCGTTCGGTGCTCGGCGTTGCCGCCGCCGGCGGCAGCGGCTTGAGCCCCATTCCGGCGACGCGCACGCCCTCCGGCGACTTCTCCCCGACATAGCGGATGTAGGCGAGCATCGCCTCCATCGCCCGGCTGTCCGGCGGCAGGGGCTTGCCGTTCAGGCTCCGCTGCATGCACCCGTTGATGCGGTCCGTCAGCGTCACCACCCGGTCGTCGACGCTCAGCGGGTAGCTGGTCCACGTCGAGACGAAGGGTGCGGCAAAGGGCTTGAGCCCGGCGTCGAGATGGCAGCTGGCGCAGGCGAGGTCGTTGCCGGCGTAGCGAAGTGAGGGGTCTGTGGCGTCCTTGCCGATGTGGCTCGCGGTATCGGTGATGATCGCCCAGCCGAGTCGGATGAGATCGTTGGTGGGGTTATCGGGCAGGTCGGCGGCGTCGGACACGTCGTAGTAGTCCGGCGGACCCCACACGCCATAGCCGACCGCCACCCCGGCCCCGATCGCCACCACGACGGCCGCCGCAACCAGGCTCCAACCGCTTCCGGCAGCCAAGCTCCTCCCTCCCCCACGAAGTTTCCGCGAAACTACCACGGCGCGGGGATCGTGATAGTCTCCCGCCGCGATTTGACACGAGCGGATTGAGACCCATGCGACACATCCGGCCCCTGCGTGCGGCCGCCGCCGTCCTGCTTTCGACCGCATTGCCGGCGCTCGCCGAGGACCCGCTCCTCCATGAGGCGATCGAGCTCCCCGCCGCCGTCCTCTATCTTGACAGCCGGGTGCCCGGTCTGGTCATGGGCGTCATCCGGAACGGCGAGACCGCCGTGATCGGATTCGGCGAGACCGCCCGGGGCTCCGGGAAGGTTCCCGACGGGGACACGATGATGCGCATCGGCTCGATCACCAAGGTGTTCACCGGCGCCGTGCTCGCGAGCCTCGTCGCCGACGGCACGGTCGCATTCACGGATCCGCTGCAGGAGCACCTCGACTGGGGGATCACGGTCCCGGCGCGCGACGGGCACGTCATCCGGCTCATCGACCTCGTTACCCATACCTCGGGACTACCCCGCGAGGTGGAGCGCGAAGCGGGACCGCCGGACGACCCCTTCGCGACACTTACCGAGGAGACCTACGCCAAGGGGCTCGCCGCCGATCCGCTTCTCTTTCCACCGGGCACGGGCGGCCTCTACTCGAACTTTGCGTTCGATGTGCTTTCCGCCGCGCTGGGCAATGCGGCGGGCAAAGCTTACGCCGATGCGCTCAGGGAACGGGTGATCGATCCCGCCGGCCTCAAGGATACGGTGCTGACCCTCCGTCCGGGGGACGAGGGCCGGCTGATGCAAGGCCACAACTTCGACGGTTCGCCGATGCCTAACGTTCCGGCGACGCCAATCATGGCGGGGGCCTCGTCGCTCTATTCCACCCCGAACGACATTCTCAGGTGGCTTGGCTGGCACATGGACCGCCTGTCAACCGCGGATGCTGAGATGCGGCTCCTCGACCATGCGGCCTATGTCTTCCGCGACGATCTTTCGCCGGTGCTCGGCTACGACGAATCCGGTCACATGGACGCGGTCGGGCTCGGTTGGATCATCATGGAGGCGGAAGGCGGCCGGCCGCTGATTCTGCAGAAGGCGGGCGGCCTGCAAGGCATGTTCGTCTATTGCGCGTTTGCGCCAAGCCGGAATGTTGGGGCGTTCGTCGCTATCAATGAGTTCAATTTCGCTACAGCCATGGAAATGGCGACCGTGGTCAACGACCTTATCGCGACGCTCGCGCCGCGGTGAGGTCATGAGCGGCGGTCGACCAGGCGCCGACGGAGGGTGAGGATGCAGGCCGCTTCCGCACAGCCGGACTTCGTCGCCGACTTACTTCGCGTCATCATCGCGGCGATAGAACTGCTCGGCGTGGCGGTGATCGTAATGGCTGCCATCGTCGCGACCTTGTCGTATCTCGCAAGCGGCGTCCGCGACGGCGCCTGGGGTCCCAACTTCCAGTCCTACCGCTCGACGCTCGGCCGCGGCATCCTGCTCGGCCTCGAGTTCCTGATCGCGGCGGACATCATTCGGACCGTCACCCTCAGCCCGACCCTTAACAGCCTGCTCGTGCTCGGCGGGATCGTGGTGGTGCGGACTTTCCTGTCTCTCTCGCTTCAGGTCGAGATAGAAGGGCGATGGCCGTGGCAGCCCAAAGGGCCGGGCGGCTAGCCCGGTTCGCGGACGTTGGGATTGGCGCCGCCCGAGCCGCCGCGATAGAACTTCGAGTCCAGGGTCACGTCAGGGGGGCAAAGTGGAAGAGATCGACCCGCGCGGCGTGCTCGCCGCGATTCCGCTGTTCGGCGAGACGCTGAACGCGCGCCAGCTCGACCACCTCGCCGCGCAGTCCCGGCCGGTCTTCTTTCCGGCCGGCACCCTCATCATTTCGGAGGGCGATTTCGGCGATGCGATGTACGCGATCGTCGACGGCGAGGCCAGCGTCATTCTCCATGATGCGCGCGGCGGCGAACACGGCGTTGCGTCGGTGAAGCCGGGGGACATCGTCGGCGAGATGGCGCTTCTGACCGGCATGAGGCGCCTGGCGTCGGTCATGGCGAAGACCGACGTCGAGGCACTGGAAATCGCCAAGCCGACGCTCGAGGAGATATTCGCCCGCGCCCCCGACCTGATCGACCGCTTCGGCGTGGTCCTTGCCGAACGCCAGGCGGTGCTCAATCGCGTCGCCGCCGACGCGGCCAGCCACCAGGACTTCGCAAGCCGCATCCGGCGATTCTTCGGGGGTCGCTGACGCTGGCGGCTACTGCTTCACCGCCCCCGCGGTGATGCCGGCGATGAAGTAGCGCTGCAGGAACAGGAAGAGAAACAGCATCGGCACCGTCATCAGCACCGCCGCGACCATGATCGCGTTCCAGAAGACGCGGTTGAGGCCGACGAGCGCGCCCAGCGCCACCGGCGCGGTCTGCGCCTCCTGTTTCGACAACACCAGAAGCGGCCAGAGGAAGCTGTTCCACGAGAACAGGAAGAGGATGATCGCGAGCGCCGCCAGCGCCGGCTTCATCAAGGGCAGCGCGATCTTCCAGAAGATCTGGAATTCGCCTGCCCCGTCGACCCGCGCGGCATCGAGCATCTCCTGGGGGAGCGTGAGGAAATTCTGGCGCATGAAGAAGACGCCGACCGAGTTGAACAGCGGCGGCACGATGATCGCGACCCAGGTGTTCGACAGGCCAAGGTCGCGGGCAACCAGGATGAACTGTGGAATGATGACCACGAAGAACGGGATCGTCAGCGTCGCGATGACAACGGTGAAGAGCACCCGCTTGCCGACGAAGTTGTAGCGCGCGAAGGCGTAGCCCGCCATCGAGGTGAGCATCACCGAGAGAACGGTGAAGATCGTCGAGGTAACGATCGAGTTGAACAGCGGTCGCACGAAGCGCGTCTGGCTCTGAAGCGCCTCCCAGTTGTCGAGGAAATGGAAGCTCGGGAGGAGTGGCACGCTCGCCCGGAAGAACTCCGATTCGGGAAGCGTCGAGTAGGTGAACATCAGCCACAGCGGCATGATCCAGAGGATCGCCAGCGGCACCAGCAGCGCGTGCAGGGCGAGCGCCGCCAGGGGGCGTGGCCGGTTCACCGCTGTCTCCCGAAAAGCATGATCTGGATCGCCGAGAACAGGGCCGCCATCAGCGCCATGGCGTATGCCACCGTCGAGGCGTAGCCGAAGTTCATGCTGGTGAAACCTTGGCGGTAGAGGTAGGTGCCGAGCGTCTCGGTGGCGTTGCCCGGACCGCCCATGGTGATCAGCCAAGGCTCGGCAAAAAGCTGCATGGTGCCGATGATCGACAGCACCAGGGCGAAGAGGATGACCGGGCGGAGGAGAGGCAGCGTGATCGACACGTGCTGCCGCCAGCGCGGAACGCCGTCGACCGCGGCGGCCTCGTAAAGGTCGCGGGGAATGTTCTGGAGGCCGGCAAGGATGATGATCGCATTGTAGCCAGTCCACCGCCAGGTGATCGCGATCATCACCACCGTCATGGCCGTCCACCCTTGCGTCAGCCAGTCCGGCGTGGGCATGCCGAAGGTCGCAAGCACGCCGTTCACAGCGCCGAAATCGCCGTTGAAGAGCAGCCGGAAGACGGCGGAATAAGCCACCTCGCCGACCACCACGGGGGCGAAGAAAGCGAAGCGGAAAATGCCCTTCGCGCGAAGCATGGTGGAGTTCAGCGCCAACGCCAGGACGACCGCAAGCGCCAGCATGACCGGCACCTGAACGCAAAGAATGAGCAGCGTGTTCTTCACCGCTCCCCAGAAAGCGCCATCGCCAAGGAGCCGGCCCCAGTTGACGCCCAACTGGTAGCGCCAGGGGTTCACCCGGGTGTTCTGGAACGAATAAAGGACCGACTGAAAAATCGGCCAAGCCCAGAAGACCGCGAAGACGGCGAGGTAGGGAGCGAGAAAGAGATAGGGGACTGCCCGCAGACGCATCACGGCCGTCAGGCTAGCACGAACCGGGGCCGTGGAAGCGGCCCCGGTTCGCGTTGCCCATGATGGAAGTCAGCCCGCTACGGGCAGGCCGGTGGCGTTGGAGATCTGTTCCGCCGCCGCGTCGAGGGCCTCCTGCGCCGTCTTATAGGTGCCGTTCAGGTAGTCGTTGATCGCCTTGATGACGATCGTGGCCCGCACTTCCCCGAAGAACTGCGTGCCGCGGTAGGGCGGAATCTTGTCCATGGTCGCCAGCATCTCGGTCCAGATCGGCTGACCGCCCCAGTATTCCATCGGCGATTTGGCGTATTCGGTCTGGGTTGCCGAGAGAAGCGAAGGGACGAGGCCGCGGTTCTTGAGCATCGAGATCTGGCCCTCGTCCGTGGCGAGCGCGTACTCGATATACGCCCACGCGGCGTCCTTGTTGTCGGAGGCGGAGGTGATGGCGAGCGAGGAGCCGCCCCAGTTGGCGGCCCGCACGCCGCCCGGCTCGACCGCCGGTGGCGGGTAGACGCCCCACTTGCCGGAGAGCTCCGGCGCATTGGAACGGATCGTGCCTTCATACCAGCCG
>DASSPO010000268.1:0-6160 GCA_035699585.1 Bauldia sp. | reverse complement strand
GATAGTGGCAAGGCGGAGATCATCGCCAGGCCGCGCACCCACGGGATGGTCGCCGCTTTTCGGCCGCCATACCAGCGACATGGTCTCGGCAAGGTCGCCGACGTAATCGTAGGAATAAGCGAAGAGAACGTCGTCCACCCGTTCCGTGACGAGCGCCCGGAGCATTGCCGGCTTGACGCTCGGGATAACCAGTTCACCGGTGAGCGCGCCGAGCGCATAGCCGCGGTCGGGGTCCGGGGTATTGCGGAAATAGTCGACGAGCAGCCGGAGCTTGACGTTCCGTTGCGGAGTGAGGACGAGCCGGTCGAGGAGGGAGGCAAAGGCCTGCATGGCGATCATGTAGGGAGGCGAGCGCGTCCGCGCCCCCCGAACCAGGGAAGCCGCGCCCGGACGGGCCCGGCCGCCGCTTCGAGACGTTGTGCCCGACTATATCAGGATGAAATCGACGTCGCTGATCGCAAGGTGCTTGTCGAGCTTGGCGAACTTGATTGCGTCGCCCTTCCGGTCGGGGTGGGAATCGTAGACCAGTGCCCCCGACCACGGCCGATAGGACACATGGTCGAGCGATTTGAAAACGGACCGGACGAGCCCAATCTTGTCCTCGGCGACCGTGAAGTCGACAACGCGGTTTCCGTTCTTCTCGCTCCAATGCGGTCCGCGGAGCGGCGTGCTGAAGACGAAAACATCCGCGCCCTCCCCGCCGGACAACCGGTTCCAGCCGATCCCGCCGTCGAGTCGGTCGTCGCCGAGGCCACCGAACAGAATGTCCCCGCCGCGGCCGCCATGGAGCGCATCGCCGCCGTCGAGCCCGCTGAGAATGTCCCCGCCGCGACCGCCCCTGATCAGGTCGTCGCCGCCGAGCCCGGCGAGCAGATCCGAGGCGGCGCGGCCGAAGATCTGATCGTCGCCATCGGTCGGATAGGGTTGTCCCGGCACGGTATTGTCCGCATCGACGACGTTGGGGCGGTGGTTGCCGACGATGGTGACGCCGGGCGGCGGGCCGATCACGGTAAGCGTCACGTCGTTCCCGTCGCCGCCGACATAGCTGATGCGGAGCGTGGCCTTGCCGAGGGTCAGTTCAGCTCCCTCCGCGAGCCCCGAGAAGGTGCCGGCGACCGCGTCACTCCCGTCATTGTCAATGATGCGATAGACCGCGCCAAAGGCGGGCGCATAGGTACCGAGGAGCGAGAGATCGAGGGCGGCTTCGCCGAGTACCACGGTTCCGCTGACTTCGAGCTGGTCATAGCCGCCGGGGCCGGGGGCAGCCCCACCGATCTCGACCTCGAAGGTCGCTCCGGCGACGAACGCGACATCGCCGGTCGCGAGGATGCCGGGGCTTGCCCCCGGCGCGAGTGTGCCGCCGGCGACGATATTCACGTCCGCCACGGTGCCGGTGCCGCCGAGCGTCGCGCCGGCCGCCACGGTGATCGCCGAGACCGGGATCGCCCCGTTCACCAGAAGACTGCCGTTGGTGACGCTGGTCACTCCGGAATAGGGGTTGACGCCGGCGAGCGTCAGCGTGCCCGACCCGATCTTGGTGAAGGATACAACGTGATCGCCGTCCGCGATCGTGCCGGAAAAGGACGTGGAACTGTTGTCGGCACCGACCGTCAGGCTCGAATCGATCGAATCAGCGTTGGTGACGGTACCGCCTGCACCGGCATAGTCGGCGAGCGAACCCAGGACGACATCTCTGCCGGCAATATCGAGGGTGGCGCCAAAAGCGACCTGAAAGGCGGAGGATTGGGAGAAGGCGGCGTCGGTGCCGGCCATGAGAACGCCAGCGGCGACCACGGTCGTGCCGGTGTAGGTGCTCGTTCCGACGAGAAAGAGCGTACCTGTCCCGGACTTGACCAGGCTACCCGATCCGCTGCCGTCGGCAACGTTGCCGAAGATAGCGTCAACGGAGCCGGCGCTAGCCGCGATGGTGGCGATGCCATCGATGGCGACATTGTTGGTTATGGTTCGCGAGGGAGCGGCGTCAAAGGCAAGGGTGGCGCCGTTGCCGACCGCCAGGGTACCGGTCCCAAGGGCATTGTCCGCGCCGACGACGATCACGCCAGCATTCAGTACGGTTCCGCCCGTGTAGGTGTTCGCGCCGGACAGAACCAGCGTACCCTGGCCGCTCTTGACGATGGAGCCGGCCCCGGCATTGGCACCCGTGCCGCCTGAGCCGCTCTGGTCGGCGACAATATCCGAGACGGTGAAGGCGTCGCCGTTGCCGATGGCGAACGTCACCGCGGGAGTCGTTCCTTGCAGAAAAAAGCCCGAGCCGAAGGCGGAGCCGGATCCTCCGCCGGTGGCCCCGTTGCCTCCGGCGACCATGCCACCGGAGACGCCGCCGCTGCCGCTTACGATGAGCGTGCCACCGGCCATGATGAAGCCGGCGCCGCCCATCGCACCGCCGCCACCGCCGCCGGCTGTGCCTGTTCCGGAGCCTCCGCTGCCGCCGCCGAAGCCGGCTGCGCCGCCCGCCGCGCCGCCATAACCGCCACCGCCGCCGAAGCCGCCGTTGCCACCCGTCCCCGACGCGGCGGCGTTGGCGCCACCCCCGCCACCGAAGCCGCCACTGCCGCCCGGTGCGGCGCCGCCACCGCCAAAGCCGCCATTGCCGCCAAAGCCGCCGCCGCCGCCACCGAAGCCGCCGTTGCCGGGGGTGTAGATGTCGTTGGGGTCGCTGCCGCCGCCACCGCCGAAACCGCCATCGCCGCCGTCGCCGACCTCGCCCGCGCCGCCACCGAAGCCACCGCCGCCACCCCCGCTCAGGTCCGACGTCTCGGGTATGCTGACACCGCCGCCGCCACCGCCGCCGCCATTGGCGCCACCGCTGCCGCCGAACCCGCCGGCCGCGCCACCACCGGACCCGGTCATGCCCGCGATCGAGAGCGCACCTGCGCCGCCATTGGTGGGCGGGTCGGTGCCGAGCTGGCCGTTGCCGCCGTCGCCGCTATAGCCGCCGCCACCGGCGCCCGCGTAACTGCCGCCATTGCCGAAGATGCCGCCACCGGCGAGGCCGCCGTTGCCGAAGATGCCGCCGCCGCCGGGAGCATCCTCGGCACCGCCATGGCCGCCGAGACCGCCGCCGCCACCGTAAATGCCGTCGCTGCTGTCACCGCCGTCTGCGCAATTGTCTACGAAAGTGACGTTCGACAGCGTGACGTCGGCGGACTGGTTGATGAACAACGCGCCGCCGGCGCCAAGGCCGCCGCCGCCGCCCTCGCCGTCGCCGCCCTCGGCGAAGCCGCCTTGAAGGGTGAGGCTGTTGATCGCGACCTGGGGCCGCTGCGCTACGATCGAGTCCGCGTAAGCCGGGTTGTTCTGGGTCTCGGCGTCGACGCCGATCATGAAAATGCGCGTGTCGCCGCCGGCGTCAATGGTGTGGCCGTTGCCATTGATGGTGACAGAATTGAGGATTGGCGAGAGCGGGCCGCTCAACGTCACATCGACAGTGATATCGATGGTGTGAGGTCCGCCGGGGGTTGCATTCACCTGGGCGACGGCCCAGCTCAGCGTCCCATTGACTGTCGACCCGCTGTTCGTCGTTCCGGCATCGACCGCCGACGCCACTGTAAAAGTTGCCATGTCTACGGAATCCCCCAAGATCGCGAACCGAGTCTCCTTCGGGGACCGTGCGTCAAGGCCGGGTTAAGGTGGGTGTTCGACTTCTATCGATGCGCGTTTTGCGCGAGTCTTCGGCGTCACGTCGGGCGTCCCGCGGCAATTCCGGTCGAAGGATTCAATCAAGCCAGGCCATGACCAGATCCGCTTTCTCGTCGTCGGAAAGTCCCGCTTCTTCGAGGGACCTCCACGTTGCGAACCTGACCGCATGTGCCAGTGTTGTTCCTACGAAAGCCTCGCGGGACGGCGCCGGCCTGATCCGCTCGACCAGGGTTTGAGCGAGTTCGAGCAGGAAGCGACGATACCGCTCCTGGGGCGCCGCCAGCACCGGCATGTCAGGCGCATCCCGGAGCACGCTTGTCCACATTCCCTGCGTGCCGCTGTAGTACCGGTAGAGGGCGGTCAGCCCCTCACGACAGGCTTGGCGCCCGCTCCCCTCGAGCGCTTCGAAATCGGGCAATGGATTGCGCTCATACCAGCCCGAAGAGCAAGCCTGAAACAGCGAAGCCTCGTCGGGAAAGTGCCGATAAACGGTGAGTCGCTGGACACCGGCTCGCTCGGCGATCGCGCTGATCGTGGTTGCCTTCGGACCGATCTCCTCGTGCAAGGCGATAGCCGCCTCGACGATGCGTGCCCGTGTCTCGGCACTCGATTCGGCTCGCCTGGCCATGCGATAGGAACGCTTCTTCATTTGAGTGAACATATTTGTTTATTTAATACTTGACAAGGTCGCGGGTCGGATCTAACGCTCCCGGTAAGTGAACACATATGTTCACTCAAAAACGTTTGGCGCGCTCCGCGCCTCGGGAGAGCAATATGGACGCACCCATCATGATCGACCCCCGCGACGTAGCGGTCGATACCGTATCGCTTTCATCCTTCATGCCGGTGGGCGATCTCGGCATCCTGGCGGTCAACGCCTTCGTCATCCGTGCCGCCGAGCCGGTGCTGGTGGATACAGGAGCTGCCGCGCTTCGCGAGCCGTTTCTTGCCGCGCTCGAGAAGACCATCGACCCGGCCGACCTTCGCTATATCTGGCTCAGCCACATGGATGCGGATCACCTCGGCAATCTCGAGGCGGTGCTCAGACTCGCGCCGCAGGCGACAGTGCTGACCAACTTCCTCGGTCAGGCAAAGATGATGCTCCAGGGCCGCGACGTATCTCAGGTCCGGGTGATGGAGCCGGGCGAGGAGATCGACCTCGGCGACCGGCGGCTGGTACCGCTGAAGCCGCCCTATTACGACGCACCGGAAACCATCGGATTCTTCGACACGAAGACGCGAGTCCTGTTCAGTGCCGACGCTTTCGGCGCCATCATGCAGGAACCGGAGGACCAAGCCGCCGCGATCGCTCCTGACGCGCTCCGCGACGGCATGCTGATCTGGGCAGCAATCGACGCGCCTTGGCTCGCGACGGTCGATGCGCGGATCTTCGGCGGACTCCTTCGGAACATCGAGCGGCTTGACCCGACAGCGATCATCTCGGGACATCTCCCGGCAGCGCGCGGCATGACCGGGCAGCTCGCCAAGAACCTCAACGAGGCGCTTTCGGCCGGGATCTTCGACGTACCCGACCACGATACGTTCGAACGCCTCATTGCAGAGAGCGCCAGCACCGTGGCGGCCTGAACACGAGGGCGGGCGGGCTCTCCGCCGCATCGGGGCTTGAGCCTGCCGCGTCGTGCAATAAAAAGGGGACCTTTCAGAGAGCAGGAAAGGCCCTCATGCCCTCCGCCGAGCAGACCGCGCTTCAACCCATCCTGCGCGACATTCACCACTACTGGTTCGGCGAGCTCAAGGCGCCGACCGAACGGAACCGCGAGAAGGCCGCAATCTGGTTCCGGCAGTCGGATGAGGTCGACGCCCATATCCGCAATGCCTATGGTCGATATATTGCGGAAGCGGCGGCCATCGACTGGGACATCGAGGCGCTCAGCCGCGAGGAACAGGCGGCGCTTGTCGTCCTCCTCGACCAGTTCCCACGCAACATCTACCGCACAACCGGCGAGGCCTTTGCCCATGATGCCAAGGCGCGCGAGATAGCACGGCGACTCATCGACAAAGGCCTGGAGCGGTTTTGGCTCCACGAGCAGACTTTCATCTGCGTTCCCTTCGAGCACAGCGAGGAAATCGCCGACCAGGACTATGCGGTGATGCTGTTTGCCAAGATGGCCGTCGAGGCGCCCGACGACTGGAAGGATGACCGGCGCGAGGGCGTCGACTATGCCACCAAGCACCGTGACATCATCCGGAAGTTTGGCCGTTTCCCGCATCGAAACGCCATGCTCGGCCGCGAGTCGACACCGGAGGAGGTGGAGTTCCTCAAAGGCGGACGGGGTTACTAGGCCCCGTAACGG
Organism: Bauldia sp.; assembly: GCA_035699585.1. Classification (GTDB taxonomy): domain Bacteria; phylum Pseudomonadota; class Alphaproteobacteria; order Rhizobiales; family Kaistiaceae; genus Bauldia. Next base: position 185 of record DASSPO010000268.1, on the reverse strand, counting down.
TGGAAGGGCAGCTCGGGCGGGCCGTCGCTGTTGGCGGCTGGCGGGCTCTTCGGGATCGGCCGCTCCTCCTCGATCTCGACGGCGGCGATCTCGCCGCCCTTCTTGGCGATCTTGCCGCTCGAGACGGTGATCGCCTCGATGTCCTTGTTGGCCTGCGCGAAGTGGGTGCGGAGATTCTGGACGCG
>DASSPO010000267.1:0-3838 GCA_035699585.1 Bauldia sp. | reverse complement strand
CTCGCCACGAACGAGGCGCCGAGCTGGATCGCGAGCGCGCACGTGTCGATCGGCTGCAGCTCGTTCGGCGCGCCGGACTTCGCCGTCGAGCCGATGTCGGCGGTCGGCGAGAACTGCCCCTTCGTGAGGCCGTAGCAGCCGTTGTCCTCGATGATGTAGATGATCGGAAGGTTGCGGCGCATCAGGTGCACGAACTGGCCGATGCCGATCGCACCGGTGTCGCCGTCGCCGCTGATGCCGATGGCCATCATCTTCCGGTTGGCGAGGAGCGCGCCGGTACCCACCGAGGGCATGCGGCCGTGCACGGAGTTGAACCCGTGCGCCTCGCCGAGGAAGTAGGCGGGGCTCTTGCTCGAGCAGCCGATGCCCGAGAGCTTGATCACGTCCTTCGGGTTGATCCCCATCTCGAAGAAGGCGTCGATGATGCGCTCCGAGATGGCGTTGTGGCCGCAGCCGGCGCACAGCGTGGTCTTGCCGCCGCGATAGGGCTGGATTTCGAGCCCGATGCGATTCTTCTTGGGGTCGGCCATTATTCTCCCTCCCGCGCCGCGGTCACCACGGCGGCGCCGCGGCCAGCCGCGACGGTTGTCTGCACCGTGTCGGGCGCCTTGCGGCCTTCCTGCACGAGGATGTCGTCGGTCAGCGACCGCGCGTCGATCGGCAGCCCGTTGTAGTGGAGCACGCTGCGCACGTGCCCGGTGGCACCGGCCGGCAGGTCGGTCCGCAGCAGCATCTTGAGCTGCGCGTCGCGGTTCTGCTCGACCACGTAAACGCGCGGGTAGCGGGCGATGAACGCGTCCACTTCCTCCGGGAACGGGTAGGCGCGGACCCGCATGTAGGCGGTCTTCAGCCCGGCTTCCTGCTCCAGCTGCGCGCGCGACTCGACGATCGCCCAGTGGCTGGTGCCGTAGCCGATGATGCCGACCTCGGCCTCGGCGTCCTCGACGATCGGCTTCGGCACGATCGTCTTCGCCGTCTCGTGCTTCCGCGCGAGCCGGTCGACGTTGCGCTGGTAGTCGTCGGGGCGCTCGCTGTACTGCCCCTTTTCGTTGTGGCCGGAGCCGCGCGTGAAATACGCCGGCATGCCGGTGCCGGGAACGGTGCGGAACGGGATGCCGTCGCCGTCCACGTCCTTGTAGCGGCCCCACTCGCCGCCGAGCCGCGTGAGGGTATCGGGATCGAGCACCTTGCCGCGGTCGAGCGGCGCGTCGGGATAGGTGAACGCCTTCGACATCCACATGTTCATCCCGAGGTCGAGGTCGCTCATTACGAACACGAGCTGCTGCAGGCGCTCGGCCAGGTCGAAGGCCGTCATCGCCATCTCGTAGCACTCCTCGACCGACGAGGGGAGCAGGAGGATCTGCCGCGTGTCGCCGTGCGAGAGCAGCGCCGCCGAGGTGATGTCGCCCTGGGCGGTGCGCGTCGGCAGGCCGGTCGAGGGACCAACCCGCTGGATGTCGAAGATCACGCCCGGGATCTCGGCGTAATAGGCGAGACCGGCGAACTCGCTCATCAGCGAAATGCCGGGACCGGATGTCGAGGTCATCGCCCGGGCGCCCGCCCACCCGGCGCCGAGCACCATGCCGATCGAGGCGATCTCGTCTTCGGCCTGGATGATCGCGTAGGTCGCCTTCCCGGTCGTCTTGTCGATGCGGTACTTCTTCATGTACCCGATCAGCGATTCGGGCAGCGACGAGGACGGCGTGATCGGGTACCAGGCGACCACCGTGACGCCGGCCAGCATCGCGCCGAGGGCGCCGGCGGTATTGCCCTCGATCAGGATCATTCCGTCGGTCTTGTTCATCCGCTCGACCGCGAAGGGATCGCTCTTCGTCAGCGAGGCGCGGGCGTACTCGGCGCCGGCCTTGAGCGCGCCCATGTTGAGCTCGGCCGCCTTCACCTTCTTGCCGAACTGCTTGCGCAGCGCCTTCTCCATCTCTCCCATGTCGATGCCCAGGAGCTCGGAGAGCACGCCGTCGTAGATCATGTTCTTGACGAGGCGGCGCAGCTTGGCGTCGGTGCAGACGGTCGCGACGATCTTGTCGAACGGCACCGGGTAGAACGTCAGGTCGGTGCGGAGCTCATTGAGCTTGAGCGGCTCGTCGTAGAGCACGGCACGGCCGGGCTCGAGCGTCATGACGTCTTCCTTCGCCGTCTCCGCGTTCATCGCGACGAGGAAGTCGACTTCCTTCTTGCGCGCGATGTAGCCGTCCTTGTTGGCGCGGACCGTGTACCACGTCGGCAGGCCGGCGATGTTCGACGGGAACATGTTCTTGCCGGACACCGGGATGCCCATCTGGAAGATGGAGCGCAGGAGCACGAGGTTGGCCGTCTGGCTTCCGGACCCGTTGACCGTCGCAACCTGGATACTGAAATCGTTAACGACTCTTGTCATTGTTTCCTTTTCGAATGCCTCCGCATTCGGCTCGGCGGCGCCGCGCGCCCCGCCTCGCTCGCGCGAACCCCCGCCGGCTATGCCCGGAGCAGCTCCTTCACCGCCGCGCCGATGTCCGCCGGACTCTTGACCACGCGCACGCCCGCCGCGGTGAGCGCGCCCATCTTCTCCGCCGCCGTCCCCTTGCCGCCGGCGATGATCGCGCCCGCGTGCCCCATGCGCCGCCCCGGCGGCGCGGTCTGCCCGGCAATGAACCCGACGACCGGCTTCTTGAAGTTCGCCTTGACCCAGGCCGCCGCGTCCTCCTCGGCGTTGCCGCCAATCTCGCCGATCATCACCACTGCCTCGGTCTGGGGATCGCTCGCGAACAGCGACAGCGCGTCGATGAAGCTCGTGCCGATCAGCGGGTCGCCGCCGATGCCGATGCAGGTGGTCTGCCCCAGCCCGTTCCGGGTCAGCTGGTGGATGGCCTCGTAGGTGAGCGTGCCGCTCTTCGAGACGATGCCGACGCGCCCTTCCTTGCAGATGTGCCCGGGAATGATACCGGCCTTCGCCTGCCCGGCGGTAATCAGGCCCGGGCAGTTCGGCCCGATCACCCGCGTCTTTCCGCCGCGGATGGCGCCGAAGACGCGCAGCATGTCGAGCGTCGGAATCCCCTCGGTGATGCACACGGCGAGGTCGAGCCCGGCGTCGGCGGCCTCGAGCACCGCGTCGGCGCCGCCGGCCGGCGGCACGAAGATGACCGAGGCGTTCGCCCCCGTCGCGGCGACGCACTCCGCCACCGTGTTGAAGACCGGCCAGCCCTCATGCGTGGTCCCGCCCTTCCCCGGCGTGACCCCGCCGACCACCGTGGTGCCGTAGTCGGCCGCCGCCTTCGCGTGAAAGGTGCCCTCGCGCCCGGTGATGCCCTGGACCATCAGCCGCGTGTTCTTGTCGATCAGGACTGCCATTACTTCGCCGCCGCCACGACCTTCGCGGCTCCCTCGCTCATGTCGTCCGCGGTCGCGAAGTTCAGCCCGCTGTCCTTCAGCATTTGTTTGCCCTTCTCGACGTTGGTGCCTTCCATGCGGACGACGATCGGCACCGGCACGCCGAGGTCCTTCACCGCCGCGATGACCCCCTCGGCGAGGATGTCGCAGCGGAGGATGCCGCCGAAGATGTTGATGAAGACCGCCTGCACGGCCTTGTCGGCCATCAGGATGCGGAACGCGTTCTTGATCTGGTCGGCGTTGGCGCCGCCGCCGACGTCGAGGAAGTTGGCCGGTTCCCCGCCCGCCAGCTTGATGATGTCCATCGTCGCCATCGCCAGCCCGGCGCCGTTGACCATGCAGCCGATCGTGCCATCGAGCTTGATGTAGTTGAGGCTGTACTTCGAGGCCTCGACCTCGAGCGGATCCTCCTCGGCGATGTCGCGCAGGTCGCGGAACTCGGGATGGCGGAACA
>DASSPO010000266.1:0-2813 GCA_035699585.1 Bauldia sp. | reverse complement strand
ACCCGATGAGCGGGACGTCCTTTTTGGCGGAGCGTGATCCGGCACCGCCTCAAGCCGCCGCTTTGCCTCAAGCAAGCCCGGCCCGACCCGCGTCAGTTTCGCGCACCTAGCGACTGAGCGACTGAGCCGGCGCCGCTTGCTGACGCTGGCTCGGGACTATCTGGAGCACGCGCCTGGGAAGAGTCGTGGGAGCCGTACCGATCGCGGATGTGGCCGGACCCAATCTGCAGTAGCACTTGGTTCCGGCGCAGATGGTGAACTTTCCATCCTCGCAATTCTTCCTGAGGAGGCCGCAGTCGGTCCGTTCGTTGATGTCACAGCCACAAACACCGAAGGTCGGGCTGCACCAGAAATTGCTTTCAACTGCCAACCCGGTCGCGGGATAAAGCAGTATCGCCGCTGAAATCCAGAGGTTCCGCAATATCAGCATGGCCGTGCATCCTCCGCGGAGCGGCCCCTGAGCAGTGGTAGCGCAAAGTTGGCGCACGTCCTACTGGCTACGGGTTGAAACTTTGCTTCCGATAGGGCTCCGGAGGGACGGCCGGTGATGCCGGACGAGGGTCGGGAATGAACAGGCGCGCGGCGACGGCAACCGCAGCCAGCGCGCCGGCGCATTGCGCGATCACGAAAGCCGGCGCGTCCGGCGGCGCGATCCCGGCGAAGCTGTCGGTGAGGGCGCGCGCGACGGTGACCGCGGGATTGGCGAACGACGTCGAGGCGGTGAACCAATAGGCCGCGGTGATGTAGAGGCCCACGGCCCAGGGGACCGCCTGCGGGCTCCGGGCGAGGCAGCCGAGAATGGCGGTGAGAAGGCCGAAGGTCGCCACGAACTCGGCAAACCACTGGCTCGGCCCGGTCCGTTCGGTGGTCGAGAGCTGCAGGATAGGTACGTCGAACATCACATGCGCCGCCCAGACGCCGAGGATCGCGCCGGCGACCTGCGCGGCGACATATGCCGCGAGAAGGGTCGAGGGCAGTTGCCGGCGAAGCGCAAAGGCGAGACTGACGGCGGGATTGAAGTGGGCGCCCGATACCGGCGCGAAGACGAGGATGAGGACGACCAGGATCGCGCCGGTCGGGATCGTGTTGCCGAGGAGCGCGATGGCGACGTTTCCCCCCGCGAGGCGCTCGCCCATGATGCCGGAGCCGACCACGGTCGCAAGGAGGAAGGCGCTGCCGAGAACCTCGGCGGCGAGGCGCCGGGCCAGGGACGCTCCATCCGAGGACGACACTACGACGCCTTCCGCTCCGGCACGGCTTCTCTCGTCGCCCCGTCCATCCGGCCGATGTCGTGGAGGCGACGGCCGAGGGCGAGCGCGTCGAGGGAGGCGATCGGCAGATTGACGAACACCGAAATGCGATTCCTGAGGTAGCGGAACGCCCGGACGAAGGCGGCTTCCTTCTCGATGTCGCTGCCCTCGATCTTGGCCGGGTCTTCGATGCCCCAATGGGCGGTCATCGGCTGCCCGGGCCAGACCGGACAGGTCTCGCCGGCGGCGTCATCGCAGACGGTGAACACGAAGTCCATCACCGGCGCTCCCGGTACGGCGTAAACGTCCCACGCCTTCGAGGAGAGGCCATCGGTCGGATAGTCCTCGGCGGCGAGCACCTTGAGCGCGAGGGGGTTGACGACGCCTTTGGGATGACTCCCGGCGGAATGGGCATGGAAACGGCCGGTGCCGTCCTTCCGCAGGATGCTTTCGGCCATGATCGAGCGGGCGGTGTTCCCGGTGCAGAGGAAAAGGACGTTGTAAGGGCGCTGGGCCATGGTCAGGTTCCCGGCTGGAAGGCGATGGAGAGGGACTTGAGGATCGGGGCGCATATTTCGGGCCGCGCACAGCAGCAGTCGCGGGTGAGGAAAGAGATCACATCGCGGAAGCCGTCGAGGTCGGCGTTGTAGAGCATCGAGCGGCTTTCGCGCCTCGCGCTTACGAGGCGGGCGCGGGCGAGGATGCCGAGATGAGTCGACATCGTGTTGTGTGGCGTGCCCAGCGCACGGGCAAGATCACCAGCCGATACCGGTTCGGGATGCGCCCGCACGAGATGGCGGAAGACGCGGAGGCGCGTGCGCTGGGCGAGGGCGGTCAGACTTTCGATCGCGCGGCGTTCATCCATGTGTCGGGACTTACCGACATCCCATGACAGTCGAATGAAGGCGGCAGCGCATCCCAAGGCTCGATTGTATTGAAATGGCCTCGGCTTTCGGACATCATGGCTTGTCGACAAACCGTCCACAAGATGTGCGCCCGGCGCGAAGGCGTCGCGGACCAGATAAGGGGAGCTGTCATGTCGGGGAATCGTGCTTTCGCCTATGTCGCCGGCTTGGCCGGCCTTGTCGCCCTGACCTCCGCGGGGACCGCGCTTGCCGAGTATCGGGTCGCGTTCCTCGCCGCCTCCAGCCAGAACGGTTTCAACCAGGCGATCTACGAGGGCATCGAGAAGCGGGCGAAGCAGATCGGCGGCATCACCACCGAAATCTTCGACGGCGAGTTCAACGCCACCAAGCAGTATTCCCAAGTCGAGGACATCGTCACCTCGGGCAATTTCGATGCGCTGATCATCGCTCCGAACGACTCGGTCGGGATCGCCACTGCCGTCGAGGAGGCGACCAAGGCCGGCCTCAAGGTGGCGACCACGTTGTTCCCGATCGGCCCCAAGCTCGACACGCTCGAGCCGCAGGTGCCGGGGCTTACCGCCACGGTGGCGTCCAACCCGGCGATCGGCGCGAAAATCCAGGCCGAGGACGCGGCCAAGGCCTGCGAGGGCAAGGACCCTTGCAACGTCGTCATCATCATCGGCCAGAAGATCTATCC
>DASSPO010000265.1:0-7056 GCA_035699585.1 Bauldia sp. | reverse complement strand
CGAGCCGGACGAGCACGTCGCCGGCCTGCACCTTGTCGCCTTCCTTGACCAGGATCTCCGACACCGTGCCGCCGGCCTGATGCTGCACCTTCTTGACGTTGCCGCTCACCACCAGCGTGCCCTGGCCGACGACCGCCCCGGCGAAGTCGATCATCGCGGCGAGCCCGCCGATGCCGAAGACCAGGGCCAAGACCGCGATCAGGCCGATCGCGACGTGGCGGCCGATGCCGCGGCGGATCTGCACGCGGTGCGGCGATACTGACTTTCCGGGCGGCGGCAGGGCCTTCATCTCGCTCACGACGCTGCTGCCTCTTCACGGCCTTTTTGCGGCTGTGGCTGCTGCCCCTGGCCGACGGCCTGCACCACCTGCGGTCCCGGCTTGATCGCCGGCACGACGTTCGGCCTCAGCACCTTGCGGAGCACCTCTTCCTTCTCGCCGAAGGCGGCGACGCCGCCGTTGACCATGGCGAGCGCCATGTCGACGCCCTCGAGCGCGCTCGGCCGGTGGGCGACGACGATGGCGATGCCGCCGCGCCGGCGGACCGAGAGGATCGCCTGGGTGAGCGCCGCGTCGCCCTCGGCGTCGAGGTTCGAGTTGGGCTCGTCGAGGACCACCAGGAACGGGTCGCCGTAGAGCGCGCGGGCGAGCGCGATCCTCTGCCGTTGTCCGGCCGAGAGCGCCGAGCCGCCCTCGCCGATCTGGGTGGAATAGCCGTCGGGAAGGTGAAGGATGAGGTCGTGGACGCCCGCCGCCTGCGCCGCCTCGACGATCTTATCCGATTGGGCCTCGGGATCGAAGCGGGCGATGTTCTCGGCGACGGTCCCGGCGAACAGTTCGACGTCCTGCGGCAGATATCCGATATGCTTGCCGAGCGTGTCGGGATGCCACTGGTCGAGCGCCGCGCCGTCGAGCCGGATGCGGCCGCGGGCCGGCGCCCAGGCGCCGATGATGACGCGGACCAGCGACGACTTTCCCGCCCCGCTTGGCCCGATCACCCCGAGGGCGTTGCCCGCCTTCAGCGCGAAGCTCACGTCGACCACCGAGGGCCGGTTCGAGCCGGGCGGGACCACGGCGAGGTTCTCGACCCTGACCGTCGACTTCGGCGCCGGCAGCGGCATCGGATCCTCGGTCTCCGGGAACTGGGCGAGCAGGCGGGTCAGGCGGCGCCAGGCTTGGCGGCTGGCGACGAAGCCCTTCCAGTTGGCGACCAGCATCTCGATCGGCTGGAGGGCGCGGGCGCCGAGGATGGAGGCGGCGATGATGACGCCGAACGAGGCGTGATTGACGATGACGAGGTAGGCGCCGAGGCCGAGCAGCGCCGACTGGAACATCATCCGGAACACCTTGCTGATGCCCGAATAGGTGCCCGAGCGCTCCATCACCGTCTGGTGGCTCGCCTCGTAGGAGCGGTTGATCTTGCCCCAGCGCTCGGCGAGGCGGCTGCCCATGCCGAGGGCGCGGAGCACCTCGGCATTGCGGCGGCTCGCCTCGATCACCGCGAAGCGTTCGCTGCTCTTGGCCGAGGCGTCCTCGGTCGCCTGGCGCACCGTCACGTCGGTGAGCAGCGTGAGGAAGAAGATGATCACCGCGCCGGCGATCACCGCGTAGCCGATCAGCGGATCGATCAGGAAGCAGATGAGGATCTGGAGCGGCAGGAAGGGCAGGTCGGCAAAGGCCGCCGGGCCGCCGCCGGCGATGAAGGAGCGGATCTGGTCGAGGTCGCGGAGCGGCTGCAGCCCGTCGCCGGGAAGCGCGTTGCGCAGCGGCAGGGTGACGATGGCGCGGAAGATCCTGGGATGCACCACCTCGTCGACATAGGCGCCGATCCGGATCAGGATGCGGGCCCGCACCTGGTCGAAGAAGCCGAGCGCGACGTAGAGGAGCGCGGTGATCACCGCCAGACCGATGAGCGTCGGGATGCTCTGGCTCGGCACCACCCGGTCGTAGATCTGGAGCATGAACAGCGGCCCGGTCAGGGTCAGCAGGTTCATGATGCCGCTGAAGACGACGATACCCGCGAGCGCCCGCCGGCAATCGCCGATTGCCGACGCGAGTTCCGACCTCCCGGAGCCATCCGGTCCTTTACCCCGACCGAACATCAATCGACCTCAACTCTCCGCTCGCCCGGGTTTCCACGTGCCGGTGGGGGTTCTATCGCACTAACCCTACGAAAGAATCAATGAAAACGCTGTGACCGCGGCCACAACCAGCGATTAAGTCGACGGCGGGAGGGACGGTTCCGGCTTCGCCGGCTGGCGTTTCGCCGCAGGCCTCCGGGTTCGACACGGGCGGTCGGGTTGTGATCTACTGTGGCGCTGCGCGCTCTGAGTCGGGCGGACCGGCGCGAGGGGGAAACCACAGCAAAAACAATGGGAATGACGGAACGGCAGAGCGCTCATCGAGACGTCATTGCCTGCCGTCCGGCCTTCGGACGCGGCTGATCTCGAATGGCGCGGATTGCGGTTGTCGGCGGGGGGATTATCGGCTGCGCCACGGCCTGCTGGCTCATCGCCGAGGGACACAAGGTCACCCTTTTCGAGCGGGCGATCGACGAGAACCCGACCTCGACCGGCAATGCCGGCGTGATCGCGCTCTCCGAGGTCTCCCCCCTTGCCCGCCCGGGCGTGCTCCGGCAGGTGCCGCGCTGGCTCCTCGACCCGCTCGGTCCGCTTGCGGTGCGTTTCCGCGATCTTCCGGCGCTGACCCCCTGGCTTTTGCGCTTCGTCGCCTCCGCCACCCCCGCCCGGGTCGAGACCACGACCGAACGCCTCGCCTGGCTGATGCGCTCGGCGCTCGCCGACCACCAGGAGCTTGCCCGTCGCGCCGGGCTGTCGGGCCACATCCGCCGCACCGGCTCGCTCTACCTCATGGGCAGCGAGGCGGCCTACCGCGCCGGCAAGATCGAGTGGGGCGAGCGGGCCCGCCAGGGCGTCGCCTTCGAGGAATGGACGCCGGAGGAGACGCGGGCCCGCGTGCCGGCCCTGACCGGCCCGTTCACCCGCGCCTTCTTCGCGCCGGAGAACTGGATGGTGACGAGCCCGCTCGCGATCGTCGATGCGCTCCGCCGTCGGCTCCGGTCGCTCGAGGCGGTCGCCCCGCAGGAAGTGACCGCGATCCGCCGCGAAGACCGCGAGATCGCGGTGATCACGGCCGAGGGCGGCGATCTCCCGTTCGACCGGGTGGTGGTCGCCGCCGGCGTCTGGTCGCGGGCCCTGGTGCGCGGGCTCGGCCTCAAGGTGTCGCTCGAGACCGAACGCGGCTACAACACCACCTTCCCGACGCCGCCCTTTGACCTGCCGATGCCGATCTTCTTCTATGATCATGGCTTCGTCGCCTCGCCGCTCGCCGACGGGCTGCGCGTCGGCGGTGCCGTCGAGCTGGCCTCGCCCGAGGCGCCGCCCAACTACGCCCGCGCCGCGGCGATGCGGAAGGTGATGCGGCGCTACACGCCGTCGCTTCCCGAGACCGGCGGCCGCGAGTGGATGGGCTGGCGGCCGTCGACGCCGGACTCGATCCCGGTGATCGGGCCCCACCCCCAGGATCCGCGCATCCTCTTCGCCTTCGGCCACGGCCATCTCGGCCTGACGCTGTCCGCCGCCACCGCCCGCCACGTCGCCTCGCTCGTCGCCGGCCGCCCCGACCCGAAGCTCAAGCCGTTCGGCATCCAGCGCTTCCAGTAGGCGTGGCCTGCGCTATAGTCCTCTCCCGGCCGAGCTCCCGTTCCCGCCATGCGCAAGACCTTCTTCTGCATCGATGCCCATACCTGCGGCAATCCGGTCCGTGTCGTCGCCGGCGGCGGGCCGCCGCTCGACGGCGCGACGATGAGCGAGAAGCGGCAGGACTTCCTCGCCCGCTACGACTGGATCAGGACCGGCCTCATGTTCGAGCCGCGCGGCCACGACCTGATGTCGGGCACGATCCTCTACGAGCCGATGCGCGAGGACACCGACTGTGCCCTCCTTTTCATCGAGACCAGCGGCTGCCTGCCGATGTGCGGCCACGGCGCGATCGGCACCGTGACGGTGCTCATCGAGGAGGGGCTGGTCACGCCCAGGACGGAAGGCAAGCTCGTCTTCGAGGCGCCCGCCGGCGTCATCGAGGCCGAATACGCCCGCGACAACTTCGGCAACGTGGTCGAGGTGCGGCTCCGCAACATCCCGTCCTTTCTCTATCGCCAGGGGCTCGAGGTCGAGGTGCCGGACTTCGGCCGCATCGTCTTCGACGTGGCCTATGGCGGCAACTTCTACGCCATCATCGAACCCCAGGAGTCCTATCCCGGCCTCGACGACATCTCGGCGCTCGACATCCAGCGGCTGTCGCCGGTGATCCGCCGGCTGGTCAACGAGAAATACACCTTCGTCCATCCCGAGAACCCGACCATTGCCGGCCTCCGCCACGTGCTTTGGGCGGGCAAGGCGCATCACCCCGAGGCGCATGCGCGCAACGCCGTCTTCTATGGCGAGAAGGCGATCGACCGCTCGCCTTGCGGCACCGGCACCTCCGGCCGCATGGCCCAGCTTGCCGCCCGGGGCGAGCTCGGGGTCGGCGACGAGTTCGTCCACGAGTCGATCATCGGCAGCCTGTTTCGCGGCCGGGTCGAGGCGCGGGCCAGAGTCGGCGACTTCGACGCCATCGTGCCGTCGGTGGCGGGCCAGGCCTGGATCACCGGCCACAACACCATCTACCTCGACGACCGCGACCCCTTCGTCAAAGGCTTCAGCGTGCTGTGACACACCCCCTCGTCCCGGGCGAGCGCGGAGCGCGGGACCCGGGACCCCGAGACGACGGACGGCCCCGCGGCGGCGGGCGTTTTCTTTCTTGATGGGAACGCGATGTGACTGACGCCTCCGCCACCGCACGGCGCGTCCTCCGCCTCGCGGCGACCGGAAGCCTCGGCACGCTTGCCGACACCGGCGGCCCGTTCGTCTCGCTGGTCACGGTGGCGACGGCGCCTTCCGGGGAGCCGGTCCTGCTCCTTTCCGACCTTGCCGCCCACACCCGCAATCTCCGGCGCGACCCGCGGGCCTCCCTTCTCCTTGTCGCGCCGGGCGGCGAGGGCGGCGACCCTCTCGCCGGCGCAAGGCTCACCCTCCTCGGCCGGCTCGGGCGCGACCCCGACCCCACGCTCCGCCGCCGCTTTCTTGCCCGCCACGCGGAGGCCGCCGGCTATGCCGGCTTCGCCGACTTCGGCTTCTATCGCCTCACCGTGACGGCGGGGCACCTCGTCGCCGGCTTCGGCCGCATCGTCGACCTCGCGCCGGGCGATCTCCTCGCCGACACGGGCGACCTCGCCGGCCTCCTTGCGGCCGAGGAGAGTGCGCTCGCCCACATGAACGAGGACCACAGGGAAGCGCTCCGTCTTTACGCGACCGGTCTTCTCGGCCTTCCCGACGGCGACTGGCGGGCGACCGGGATCGACGCCGAGGGCCTCGATCTCCGCGCCGGGCCGCTCCGCGGCCGCCTGCCCTTCCCCGGACCGGTGACGACGCCCGGCGACCTTCGCCGGGTCCTGGTCGAGCTCGCCGCGGAGGCGCGCGGCGGCGTGAAGTAGTATCGGCGTTGCCGACCCCGCAGTGACGGCGGTCAGGCATGGACCGGATCGCTCGTTTCGCTTAACCGCCGAACCGTTCCCCGTTAGAGTGATGGGAAAATCGAAGAGGGGGTACCAGCATGCACAGGACATTGATCGCCGCCGGCCTCGCGGCCGGGATGATGGCCGCCTGGACGCCGGCTCATGCCGCCGGCGAGAAGGTGGCGCTGCTTACGCCCTATCTTGCCGCCGTCGCCACCGCCGAGATGGTCGATTCCTTCAAGGCCGAGGCGGAGAAGATGCAGTGGCAGGTGGACGTGGTCGACACCGCCGGCGACCTGCCGGCGCTTGCGAGCCGCGTCGAGGACGTGGTCGCCGCGGGCGTCGATGCGATCGTCCTCTTCTCGATCGATCCGGCCCAGATCCAGGCCCAGGTCGACGCCGCCAAGGCCGCCGGCATCCCGGTCTTGACCATCGACGGCGCGAAGAACGCCTCGACCGTGCTCAACGTCACCTCCGACAACTACGTGCTCGGCAAGACGATGACCGAGTTCCTGTTCTCCGCGATCGGGCCGGACGGCAGGATCGTCCGCTTCTTCCATTCCGCCCATCCCGGCGTCCGCCAGCGCGAGATCGCCCTTGACGACGCGCTCAAGGCCAATCCCGGCATCAAGGAGGTGGCGAGCCACTACGTGCAGGTCCCCGGCCAGATCGAGGACAGCCGGGCGGCGATGGACGCGATCCTGCTTGCCAATCCCGGGGACGGCGCGATCACCGGGGTGTGGGCGGCATGGGACGAGCCGGGGATCGGCGCCAAGCTGTCGCTCGACGCCGCCAACCGCGGCGGGATCGTGATCGCCGGCATCGACGGCAACCCGCAGGCGATCGAGCTGATCAAGGGCTGCACGCAGTTCATCGGCACCGTCCGCCAGGGCTTCGGCGAGATGTCGAAGATCGCGGCGGGCGAACTCAACAAGGTGCTGTCGGGCGGCAGCGTCTCGGAGCCCGAGATGTACGCCCCCGTCGAGCTGATCACCCGCGACAGCCTCGGCGTCGACTGCCCGTGAGCCGGTCCCCTCCGATCTTGTCGTGAGGGGATCGTTTGACGTGGCGAATCCCGGCGCTCCGGCTCGCGGCGCGTCGATCACGGCCGATTCCTGAGGCATGGTCTGTGGGCGAGCCGGGTGACGTCGGCGAGACCCGCGAGGCCGCCGCGGAATCCGCCCGAACCTGCGCCACCCTTCCGGACGCCAGGCGGTGGACTCCACGATCTCCAGATCGGCGGCTTATTTGTTCTTGAGTCGAGGAGGCCCGCCTGCGGAATTACTTCTACACGGCGATCTCTCGACTCAAGAAACGGGGGCGGGTCAAGGTGCTTGAGGACGGAAGTGTGTGGAGGCCGAACGAGCCGGTTCCGGGCGCGTAAAAACAACCCCGCCCGCATCAGGCCGTGACCTGTTGCGGGCGGCAGCCGGGGCGAGCCCGGCAACGGTAGTGCGCAGAGTGCTACCGGCATTCTGGTGGC
>DASSPO010000264.1:0-6385 GCA_035699585.1 Bauldia sp. | reverse complement strand
CCGGCGGAGAAGCGATCGCCGGAACCCTCGGCGCCGGCTTTCCGCGCGGCCGGAGCTGGACGACGCGGCACTGGTACAGCGCGAGCCTCGAGCGCGAGGCGCGGGTCCGCTACGCCACCGGAGAGGAGATCGTGCGCTGGTCGCTCCGCGGCTTGATCCCGCAAGACTGAGGCCGGATTTCACCCACCGGAAGGCGGGATCGCCGAGGCCCGCGCCCACGCTGCCACGCGATCGAGGAGCAGCGCCTTCTCCCGTGCATTCTGGGCGAGTTCCGCCGCGCGTGCCGCTTCGGCGCGCGCCTCATCGTAGCGGCCGAGCCTGGCGAGAAGGTCGGCGCGCACGCTCGGCAGGAGGTGGTATCGCGCCAGGGCCGGGTCGTCGACCAGGGCGTCGACGATTGCCAGTCCGGCCTCCGGTCCGTACGCCATCGCCACAGCGACCCCGCGGTTGAGTTCGACCACCGGCGTGGGGGTGAGCGCGGCGAGCGCCTCGTAGAGTGCCGCGATCCTTCCCCAGTCGGTTGCCTCGGCGGTTTCCGCCCGCGCGTGACACGCGGCGATCGCTGCCTGGAGCTGGTAAGGACCGGGCGCGGCGCCGATGGCCTCCGCACGCGCAAGGGCGGCAAGGCCGCGGCCGATCAGCAGCCGGTCCCACTTGGCGCGGTTCTGGTCGGGGAGCAGGATCGGTTCGCCCTCCGGGCCGGTCCGCGCTCGTATCCGCGACGCCTGGATCTCCATCAGCGCCACCAGTCCGTGAACCTCGGGCTCCCCCGGCGCGAGCTCGGCGAGGATGCGGCCAAGGCGGAGCGCCTCCTCCACCAGTTGCGGTCGAATCCAGTTCTCGCCGGCAGTCGCGGCATAGCCCTCGTTGAAAATGAGGTAGATGACCTCGAGCACCGAAGAGAGGCGTTCGGCCCGGTCGGCGCCGCGCGGCACCTCGAACGGCACCTTCGCTTCGGACAGGGTCCGCTTGGCGCGGACGATGCGCTGGGCAATCGTCGGCTCGGCGGCCAGGAAAGCCCGCGCGATCTCCGCCGTAGTCAATCCGCCGACCAGGCGAAGCGTCAGCGCCAGGCGCGAGTCGGTGGGCAACACCGGGTGGCAGGCCGTGAAGATGAGACTGAGGAGATCGTCGCCGATGTCGTCGTCGAGGGACACGGCGATCGCTTCCGCCACGTCGGGCTGATCGTCCTCCACTTCGCGCTGGAACTCTTCGTACTTCCGCTCGCCCAGCTTCTTGCGACGCAGCATGTCGATGGCGCGGTTCTTGGCCGTGGCCATCAGCCACGCCCCCGGGTTCCGCGGGATGCCGGTCTCCGGCCAGCGCTCGAGCGCCACGACCAGGGCATCCTGCGCCAGTTCCTCGGCGAGGCCCACGTCACGGACCATTCGCGCGAGACCCGCGATCAGTTTTGCCTGCTCGATCCGCCAGACGGCGTCGATGGCGCTATGGGTATCGGCGGCTGTCACGGCCGCCGATACACCACCAACCTCGCCCCGGTGCAAGTCGTCCGGCCGAGACTCGGCCGACTCGGGCTAGAAATGCGTGCCCGGCGGCGGTTCGGACATCTCGCGCACCTCGAGCTCGCCGTCGAACGACGGCCCGAGCACCTTGGCATGGAGTTCCATGAACTCCGTGCCCATGTGAATCGCGTCGGCCTTCGAGGCGGCATTGAGGATGGCGTAGCCACCCACCAGTTCCCGCGCCTCGGCGAAAGGTCCGTCGGTGACCCTAACCTTGCCGTCCTTCACGCTGATCAGCGCACCTGCGGAACTCGGAAACAGCCCGCCCTGCTCGACCAGCGTGCTATCGCGGAATCCCTTTTCGGCGAGCGCGCCGGTCGCCTCCATCAATGCCGGGCTCGGCGGCTTGCCGGCCTCCCGTCCTTTCCCGTTTCTCACCGCTTCCTTTCAAGTTCGGCGCGTGTGCGCGCATGGCGCTCCTTGCCGACGCCCGGCTCGAAGTCCTCCATCTCCTGCGCCTGGCGAATCTCGATCACTTCGTTATCGGCAGCCGGGCACCGCTTCGCCCATTCGATGGCCTCTTCCTTCGACTTGACCTCAATGATCCAGTAGCCGCCGAGAACCTCCTTGGCCTCTGCAAAGGGACCGTCCCTGACGGCCGGGCTGCCTCCCGAGAACGAGACCCGGACCCCCATCGACGGCGGATAAAGACCGTCGAGCGCCAGCAGCACCCCGGCCCTGCGGAGCGCCTCGTTGTATCTGGTCATGGCGTCGAGCCGCTCGCCGTCCGAGATCGTCGGCGATGTCGCGAGGTCGTACCCCTTCGGAATCATCAGCATCATGAATCGCATTGGCTGACCTCGATCGTTTAAGGTCCGCGCCGGCCGCCCCACGGGGCCGGCATCATGCTCACGACGAACGGCATCGACGCGGATCGACAGCGCGTCCTTTTTTGAGCCGTTTCCCGCGACAATGGCCTTGAACATGGCGCGCACAGCGTGGCAGGGTGCGCCGCACAATCGCCACCGGAGAGTCGGCGAGGTCACCAGGCGCGACTTGAAGGCCGCCAACTGGCCGGCGACGGGGCTTCAGGAGGACGACATGGAAGCAGGGCAGCCGATCCTGACCGCTATTCAGCAGGAGGGGCTCCTGTCCCTTACGTTCGGATTGGCGATGCTCATCGCCACGGTCGTGCTGGTCATCGCACTCCGCAACACGCTCAAGTCCGTGGCCCGCGCGATGACCGGAAAGGCATTTGGCCCCGCGATCCAGCAGCGCGTCCTCCGCCGCCTCGGCCGCGCCGCGGTGATGTTCGGCTTCCTGATGATCACCGCCACCCTGACCTTCGTCTATCTTCTCGACGCGAGCGCTTGGCTCGCGGTCAACGACCCTTACACCTCGCTCGTGTTGCGCGCCGGGCCGGTGGATTTCCCCAGGCCCGGACCGGGACCCTAGGCCGTCCCGCCTATTCTTCGAGGGTCTTGAGGTAGGTGATCACGTCGTCGATCTGGGCCGGATCGAGCGTGAACTGCGGCATGCTCGGGTGGCCGACGACGATTCCTTCGGCGAGGGCCTCGGCGAGTTGCTCGACCGGGTAGCGTTCATGCAGCGTCCGGAAGGGCGGTGCGATCGGGAGCGGGCTGTCGCCGAAGCGTCCCACCGCATGGCAGCCCGAACAGTTGGTATTGACGAACACGAAGCCCCGTTGCGCCGCCGGGCTGAGGGCAAGCGCGTCGCTCGCGGCCAGGAACACGGTCGCGGCAAGCAGAATCCCGTTTAGTCTCATCGCTGTCCTCCGCCACCCCGCCGGCTCGTTCAGCCCGGCGCCGCCCTCGCGCATCAGGACGGCCCGCAACCGCCGCTTTTCGGCGTCAACGGGCTCCACCATACCAAAATAAGCCTCGGGTATCGGCTTGATTCGGACCTACGGGGGGCGTCCGCCAAGGCGTGGCGGAGATGGCCGGCCGGACCGGCGTGGCGCTGAATCGATGGTGAACGCGCTGCGTTCACCATCGCATGGCTTCAGCGCCCCATCGGCGGGACCGGGCCTTCAGCCGTGGAGCTGCTGTAGGCTTTCACGGCTGCGGAGGCGGATCCGGCGGGAACTGGGAAGCTCGATCGCTTCCTTGTCCTCAAGCTGGGTGAAGGTCCGGGAGACCGTCTCGATGGTCAGCCCGAGATAGTCGGCGATGTCCTGACGCGACATGGGCAGCTCGACCACCTCGACCGCCGACTCGCGACGGGCCATTTCGAGGAGGAACGATGCGACCCGTTCCTCCGCGTTCTTTCGGCCAAGGAGCAGCATGTGCTCCTGGGCCAGGCGGAACCCGCCGGCGGTCTGGCTCCAGAGGTCCGACGAAAGCTCGGCGTCGCGTGTGGCGAGCGCGACGATGGTGGATCGGCGGGCGGCCCGTACGGTCGAATCGACAACTGCCTCGGCGCTGAAGGCGCGGGATTCACCGGCTTCCAGACCGAAAACGTCGCCAGGCAGATAGAAGGCGCCGATCTGGCGGCGGCCATCCTGCAGCACCTTGTAGGTGCGGACAGCACCGCTCATGACCTGATAAAAGTACTCTGCCGGCTCGGATTCGCCGTAGACCTCGGTGTTCCGCGCGAAACGCAACGGCGCGCCGTGGACGATGAAGGCCGCTGCCAGAGCTCCATCGGCGCGTGCCTTGGCCGCCGGAGCCTCTGCCGAACGGGTGGCAGCGGGTCGGGGGGTTGCGGCGGCGGTCTGGGTTAGCATGGTATCGATCCTCCAACAGAGAAGTTGTTGGCGGTATTCCTATGAGGGGCGGGGGCAGCGGGAAATTCAGATATTTCCCGTAGGTATTGTCTCGTAGGCTCCGCTGGCCGAAAGTGCGGGACATCGGCTTGGCTTCGGAAGGATGTCGGCGGGAACGATGACGAGGCCTGCGACATTTGGCACAAATTGGCCGGTTCGGCTGAGAGGTCTTTTGGAAAGCCCCGTCGGCGCCTCGCTTCTATCCGTAGCTGTTGCCGCCGCAACCCTGGGAATCCGGCTGCTCCTCAACCCCATCCTGGGCGAGGCCCAGCTCTTCGTCCTTTTCGTTCCCGCCGTTGTTGTCGGCGCGCTGCTCGGCGGTTTCCTGCCCGGCATGCTCGCCACCGGTCTGGGCCTGGTTGTTTCGGCTTTCTTCATGTCGCCCGTAACCTGGTTCGACCCGGTCGCCATCGTCCGGGAAGTCACGTTCCTCGTGGTCGGGATCGCGATCTCGTGGCTCGGCGAACGTGTCAAACGCACCCGCCTCGAGAGCAAGATGCGGCAGGACGATCTTCGCACCAGCGAGGCTCATCTCCGCTCGATACTCGACACCGTTCCGGATGCCATGGTGGTGATCGATGAAGGCGGCATCATGCACTCCTTCAGCAAGGCCGCGGAGCGCCTCTTCGGCTACGAGGCGTCCGAAGCGATCGGCCGGAACGTCAAGATGCTCATGCCATCGCCCTACCGTGAGTCCCATGACCAGTACGTCCGGCGCTATCTCGACACCGGCGAGCGGCGCATTATCGGCATCGGCCGGGTGGTCGTCGGGGAGCGGAAGGACGGCTCGACCTTTCCGATGGAGCTCGCGGTCGGCGAGATGCAGTCGAATAACCGCCGCTACTTCACCGGCTTCATCCGCGATCTGAGCGAGCGGCAGCAGACCGAGGCCCGGCTTCAGGAGCTTCAGACCGAGCTGGTCCACATGTCGCGGCTGACCGTACTGGGCGAGATGGCATCCACCTTGGCCCATGAGCTCAATCAGCCGCTATCGGCGATCGCCAACTACATCAAGGGCTCGCGGCGCCTTCTCGATGGCGCCACCGACGAGCGCTCCGGGCAGGTTCGCGACGCGATCGACAAGGCCGCGGCACAGACGCTCCGCGCCGGAGAGATCGTCCGCCGGCTCCGCGACTTCGTGGCGCGCGGCGAAGGCGAGCGGCGCGTGGAAAGCATCGCCAAGCTGATCGAGGAGGCGAGCGTCCTTGCCCTGGTCGGGGCGAAGGAACTCGGAGTACGGGTCAGATTCCGGTTCGATCCACGCGCCGATCTGGTATTTGTCGATCGTGTCTTGATTCAGCAAGTACTGCTTAACCTTATGCGCAACGCGGTCGAAGCGATGGAACGGTCGGAAAGGCGCGAACTGCTGCTCGCTACGACCGCCGTCGATGACGATACGGTCGAGGTATCGGTCTCCGACACCGGGCACGGCATGGCCTCGGAAGTCACCGAACAGCTGTTCAAGCCTTTCGTAACCACCAAGCGTCAAGGAATGGGGGTGGGCCTCTCGATATCGCGTAGCATCATCGAAGGCCACGGCGGGCGCATCTGGGCCGACCCCAATCCGGGCGGCGGCACGGTGTTCCGGTTCACTCTCCACCTGGTGGACAGCGAGGAGCTGGTCGATGCCGGGTAACCCGGTTGTGCATATCATTGACGACGACGATGCAATTCG
Source organism: Bauldia sp. (assembly GCA_035699585.1). Classification (GTDB taxonomy): domain Bacteria; phylum Pseudomonadota; class Alphaproteobacteria; order Rhizobiales; family Kaistiaceae; genus Bauldia. The sequence goes on along the minus strand of DASSPO010000264.1, from coordinate 462 downwards.
CGATTCGCTGGTATTCCTTCTGACCTCGGCGGACATCAAGGTTGTCGCTTATGCTTCCGCCGATGAGTTCATGCGGGCGCTGCCGGGTGTGACCACGGGGTGCGTCGTGACCGACATTCGCATGCCGGGGATGGGCGGCATCGACCTGCTTCGGCATCTCAAGGAGATCGGCTCGTCGCTCCAGGTGATCGTGATGACCGGCCATGGCGATGTGCCGCTCGCGGTCGAGGCGATGCGTCTCGGTGCCGCGGATTTCATCGAAAAGCCCTTCGACGACGAGGTCTTCATCACTTCGGTGCGGACGGCAATCGCGAACCAGATGCAGAGCGAAGAAGATGTTGCGCTGAGGAGCGAGGTGCAGAAGCGCATAGAATCCCTGTCCACGCGAGAGCGCCAGGTCTTGGAGGGTCTGGTTGCCGGACACGCCAACAAGCGGATTGCCTATGACCTCGGCATCAGCCC